>JAAEPE010000639.1 GCA_024222395.1 Myxococcales bacterium | reverse complement strand
GGTCGTGATGACATTCTTTACAACTCGATCTGGCCGCGTATCCAGCTACTTCGCAACACCACTAAGGGACTCCGGGAAGAGCCACTCCCCTTCTGGACCCGTGAGCGACCGCCAGTCTGGTACTGGTGGCAGACGGAAGCCGCCAATTTACAGACGCAGTGGCGAACTACACCGCTGGCTACCGACTTCGATGGTGATAGCCAGTTCGACCTCGTCATCCTCGACCAAGAGGGCTATCTCACCTGCCAGAGCCGAGCCTCTGAGGAAACACGCATTTTTGTTGATGAGGATGGCGACTCCATCCGACTCAACGCACGCAGCGCAGGCCGCAGCGGCCGAGTGAAACTCGACGTTGTCGACTGGGACAGTGACGGCAGACTCGATCTGCTTGTGAATTCAGAGAACGCCATGTGGTATCGCAACGTAGCAGACCGGAATGCAAAGGTCGTACTCAAGAAAATCGGCAATCTCGCCCGTCGTGATGTTTCCAGTCACACGACCAGCCCTACGGCTTGTGACTTCGATCAAGATGGCAAGCCTGATCTCGTTCTCGGGGCAGAGAACGGCTTGCTGTACTTCATCAAGCATGATGATTGCATTGATTATGCTCACGACGAACTGCAGGTTCGCTCGCCAAAGGCTGCTGGCAACCCGAGATTTCCGGGCCTCGTACATGAGGAGTTTGTATTTGAGAAGGCAAACTTTCCTCAGTGCCATGCCTCAACTCTCTGCGAGACGCCGCGGGGACTCGTCGCCGCCTGGTTTGGTGGCACGCGGGAAAAAAATCCTGATGTTGGCATCTGGTCAAGCTACAACGACGGCGGAGGCTGGTCGACACCTCACCAGCAGGCCAATGGAATTCAGCACGAGGGTCTGCAGCATCCATGTTGGAACCCGGTGCTCTATCAACCACCAGGCAACGGGGCGACGATGCTCTTCTTCAAGGTCGGGCCGGACCCTTCACGCTGGTGGGGTGAGCTGATGATTAGCTACGATGGTGGACGCTCT
>JAAEPE010000638.1 GCA_024222395.1 Myxococcales bacterium | reverse complement strand
GAAGCGATTGTTGGCTACGCCAAATCGATGACCCGGAAGAAGCAAGACCCTGTCGTGCGACTCGCTACCAAGAACCACCAATTGGGCGTCAGTCTATCCAAGCAAGCAATGAAGGACGTTGAGCACAGGCTAGACCGACTGCGCAGCTACCTGCATGGTTCATCGATATCAACTGTCAACCTGCTGCATGATCCGTTTTCTGTAAATCCCTTAGGGTGTAACTCTGACTATGACACGTCAGCGCCGACTGGCAGTCGAAGGACGTTGGCTAGAGTGGTGACCTCCAGGCGGTACTCTGCGGCGATCAGCGCCCAAGCGCGATCGAAATGCTCCCTTTGGGCCCTAGAGTCTGGAACAGAGCCCAGCAATCCGCATGCCACGACATATCCGACCACAAGCCTTGCTTCGAGAGCAGATGGTGCGCCCAGGTGCCACAAAACCGCGACAGCCGTGTCGTGATCCACGGGGTGAGCATGCATCGCAGTGTGCGGGTTTTGAACCCTCTGGGTGGCTCCATCACCGGAGCCATTTCGTAGGAAGTCTGCATAATTCGCTAAGGTTTATGCCTAGCTCTTTGTCGCCTCAGGTCAAGGGGCAGTCGTCCAGGGTAAAGATGAGGTCATCGATACCCGCTACTTTGGAGGGCATGAAACGCATCAAAGCGCTCTATCAATCGCCCCTAGCACTGCTTGCAATGGGCGCCCTTCTTCTCATCGCGTCTCAGGTGCGATTTGGTGTCGGTGCCCTAGCGTGGGTCGCCCCGGTCCCATGGCTCCAGTATTTGCGGATTACGCAGGGATGGAAATCTCGTCTCGCATTTGTCGGCGTAGCCTGGTTGGCATGGGTCCTGGCGATAATGAAGATCGTCACAGCGCCCGTGCCGGCCGTTATGTCTTTGGCCTTTGGAACGGGAATCGGCCTTATGCTCATCGCGCCCTATCTTGGCGCGAGTTGGATTCGCCGTCGTCTCGGTGAGAACGCGGCGACCCTTGGGTTTGCGAGTTTCATGGTGGTCGGAGAGTGGATCATGCACGTGCTACTTCCTCTTGGAGTCTGGGGATCGGCGGCCAACACACAATTGGACAACTTGGCACTGCTTCAGGTGGCCTCCATTGCCGGAGTGCACGGTGTGAGTTTCCTCGTCTACGCCGTTGCATCGGTGCTCGAACGTGCGTCTTGTCGCGAGCGCCAATCCTTTGCTTCGGCTGCTCTAGTTGTAACGCTCCTTGTTGTTGGTGCCGTTGCCTTTGGCCAAGTTCGTCTTGTCAGTGCAAGCGGGAGCGCGAGGCAAACTCAACTGGTAGCAGCGGTAGGCACCGATAGCATGGTTGGTACAAGTCCTACGCTGCCGACACCCGAAGAGCTGGCGAGGGTCGAGGCGGGGCTCTTTGCCCGCACCACACAAGCGGCCCAAGCGGGAGCGGAGCTGGTCGTGTGGACCGAAGCTGCAACGATGAGCGAGCCGGCCCATGAGCCCGCCTTCCAAAGGCGACTCGGCAATCTCGCTGCCACGCTTGGCGTGAACCTTGTTGCTGGATACGTCGTGCCCTTGCAAGAAAGCCCACTGCTGTATGAGAACAAGTATGTCTTCTTCCGTGATGACGGAACCATGGACCACACCTATCTGAAGCATCGCCCGGTTCCCGGCGAGCCGGCCGTTCGCGGCGAGGGTGAAATGCCGCGCGTTGAGCTCGAAGGAGGGGCTGCGGTAGGGGGGGCGATTTGTTACGACTACGACTTTCCGAGAGTCGCGTTGGCCAATGCCGAACGTCGCCTCGACCTGGTGGCCTTGCCCTCCTCGGACTGGCGAGGTATCGATCCCATTCACACCGAGATGGCGAGGTTGCGCGCGATTGAAGGTGGGCACTCAATCCTTCGTTCCACACGATTTGGCCTATCCGCTGGCATCGACCCATGGGGGCGAATCCGCGGGTGGAACAGCCACTGGGACAACGACCGCCGGGTACTTCTCGTAGAACTTCCGAGGCGTGGCGTCTCAACCATCTACGCGCGCCTCGGCGACTGGTTTCCAGTGTCAGCTTTGGTAGCAAGTTTCGCTCTATTCGGCTTCGCACTGCTTCGTCCTCGCTCTCGTGAGGTCGTCCTCTAGCTCGGGTGTTACGATAACCGTGTGTCTTGGTCTTGCACCGTATTGTCAGTTGCGACGAGAGCCGTAGTCGATGCCTGCGCGGAGCTGGGACTGGATACGCAAGGAATCCTTCATGGTGCGGGCCTCTCCCCGGCTCTTATCGCGGATGCCGACAAGAGAATAGCGGCGGAGAGTGCCGACGCCCTTTGGGAGCGCGCGTACGAGGTTGCCGAGGATCCACACCTTGCGCTACATGCCGCGGAGGCGCTTCCATTCGGGGCCTACAAGGTGCTCGACTTCATCGTTGCAAACGCGCCAACCCTGGGAGAGGGGCTTGCCCGAGTTCTTCACTACTTTCCGATCGTCGACCCGAGAGGCAATTTGACCATCGGCGAGCAAGCGGGAGATTTTGTCATCACAATGGAGGCCGAGCAGGGCGCCTTGCCTGGTCCAGCGCAGGAGTTCACATTTGCTGCTCTCGTACTTCGGTCTCGAGCTTGTACCGAAGTCGCATGGCCTCCGAAGTATGTGAACTTCACGATGGAGAAACCCAACAATTCGAGAGAGCACGAGCGTATCTTCGAATGTCCGATCCGATTCGGCCAATCTCGCGCCCAGTTGGTGTTGTCCCGTGAGACCTGGGACTTGCCAGTCAGTGGTTCCAACTCGGCACTATTCGGCGTCCTCGAGGAGCATGCGACGCGCCTTCTCAACGAGCTCCCGAGCGTCGCGCAGCCGCCGTCACTCCTGGACAGAGTGCGGGCTGTCCTACGAGAAGAACTCAGAGGGGGAGATGTGAAAGCCGTGCACGTGGCGAAGCGACTCGGCTTCGGTGAGCGAACGCTCCAACGGAGGTTGGGCGAATTTGACACTACCTATCTAGAGGTTCTTGCCAACGCCCGCGAGGAGATGGCGCGTGAGTATCTTCGTGAACCTGGAATCTCCTTGACGGAGGTGGCCTTCCTCCTTGGGTTCGCCGACCAGAGTTCGTTTACAAGAGCCTTCAAGCGGTGGACCGGTAAGTCACCGGGCGATTGGCGCACTACTATGCCTCTGCCTGAGACTCACAATCTTGAATTCTGAAGCAATCACGCAGAGCAGGCGATGGATGGGGATTCGAACTGCAAATCCTGCCACGAGAATCTGAGTGGAAACCCTCGCGACTCATGTTTTCAGTGTCACGAGGTCATGCGACCGAAAGACCACATGCTCGGGTGGCGAAACGAGAATCACGGCCGCGAGGCGTCCGTTGGTCGCGACCGCTGTGCAACGTGTCACCAGGTTGACTACTGCACTGCCTGCCACTCAATTCCGCCGCGTTCTCACCATCCATTTAGTGAGTACCGATTGGGCGGGCATGCTGCGACTGCTCGCTTCGGCCTTAGCAGCTGTCTTGCTTGCCACACGCACGAGGATAGTTGTTCGCGGTGTCATCGGGGGCAATGATGAGTCGTTTAGGAATAGTTCGCAGTGTCCTGGCGAGGGCAGTTCTCGCTGGCGCCGCCTGCGTAGCGGGGACCAGTGCTGCCTTCGCCGAGGGCTCAATTGATCTTCGAGTCAAAGAGGCGCCGCAGCGAGAGCTTTTCTCACTCGCCATGCGCACGGCGGCGACGAAAGATTCGGAGGTCTCAGCAAAGACTGACGAGGTGTCGACGCCCCCTGTAAGTGGTACGGATGCCGCAAGCTCTCGGCTCGACAACGAGGCGATACCGACGGAGTACAGCGACCTCCGGTGACCTCCTCAGGGCAATCGAGTTCTATCCCGTAGCTCCTGTAAACCTCGTTTGGCACCCGTCTTCTAGGCGCCGCACACGCCGGTGGTGTCGCCACCCTCGAGGCGCCTACACGAATCCTTGACTGCACAATGCGCATCCCAAGCATCCGCATTTTCCTCGAAGTCGCAGTACGCAGCGCATTGGCTGCGTCCGCCAATCTCCACGCAGCCCGCGCCCACGGCACATTCATTTAGAAACCCGCAATTGAGTCCGGGCACCAGTGGTGGTTGCTCTGCAATGGGAGCGCATACAGGCCCTGTGACAGAGATGTAGCAGCCTTGTCTCTCACCGTCGCTCGTGTTGGTGCAGTCTTGGGCGATTGGGTCACAGGATGCGAGGCAAATTCCCAAATGGTCCGCATCCGACGGAATCGGGATGCAAATCTCAAAGCGGTCGGAGCACGCATCGGCATAGGTGCAAAGCTCGTGGCAGATGCCCTCGTAGCAGTGCAGCGCGGCCAGGCAATCGTCGCCTTGCCCCAAGTCTTCTCTGCAGGCCGCGCCAAGGGCTTTCTCGCCAGGGGCCACGCATGTCCAGGCATCGCTCGCGATTGCGCACTTCTCTTCGCTCTCGCAGCCGGTCTGCCTTGCGCCATGGCAAGGCGTTGGCGGGATGTACCCTGGAAGATCTCCGGAGACCGGCGGAACCGAGGTGAGGGATGAGTCGGCAGAATCCGTCAAGAGGCCGTCGCCACAGGCGATACTAGGCAAAAGGATGAGCCATGCGAGGGGGCGCCACACACACAGTGTTTCGGCCTCCTTGCTCTGGACTGAAGCGTTTGTGCGGGAAAAACGACGGCCTAGGGCGTGGCTTCGTCTTGCACCGCGGGTGTGGGATCGATTGTGACTGTGGTCTCCCCAGAGGAGGTGATGAGGCCAAGGGTTACGGTCTTGCCGACCTCGGGCGACTTGATGAACATCTGCAGGCCCATCGGCGGTACGTCGTTCTCCGTTACGCTAGGTACGCTGATGATGCGGTCACATCGCTCGACGCCAGCGTTGTCAGCGGGGCCGTCCTCAGCAATCGAGACAACCCAAAGATGCTGCTCATCCTCGCCGAGTCCTTCTGCGGTCTCGGCCTCGCTGCACACCGACGGAGCTGTTCCGACCTCGGTCTCCATGCCCAGGGTTCCGCGCTTCTCCTCGTCGATGGGATCGGCGAAGTCGGGAAGGCCACCGCGAATGTCTCCGAGGTCTTTTGACTCCCCGGCCGCGAGTTCGAAGCCTTGATTGGCGAGCATTCCAAAGCCCTTTGCATTGGGATCGACGAAGTAGACGTTGCCTTGGCCAGCTCCGAGTTTGCCAACATGGAAGCGCCCCTCCTCGTCGGTCGTCGGGCCCTTGCCCTGCATCAAGTCCATGGCATTCTCCGCCCACCTGCTGCCGCTCTCGCCGATGGTTGCAGCAACTGATATTCCAGCGAGAGGCTCGCCAGTCTTCTGATCGAGCAAGACTCCAGAAATAGAGCCGAAAGCCGCAAGCGATACGCTTGCTTCAAACTCTTTGCCGGACTCGACCTTCGCCTGCAGAGTTGCGGCGCCTTCACTGCAGCTCACCTCCACCGTGTAGTCACCGGGCTCGAGATGCCTAAGGTGAAACTCGCCGTTGTTCGCGACGATGTGAGCGCGCCGCTTCGTATTACCAGTTGCTGTGATGACGAAGTCGGTCACAGGATTGCCCCCCCGACTTACCTTGCCGCCGATGGCCCCAAGCGCCTCCAGTAGGATGCTCACATCACTACCTGTAGAGACCTTTTCGAGTTTGCCCTTTGCTCCCCCGCGCATTCCTTCGGCCCGCAGATCGTAGGAGCCCTTTCGAAGACCTGGGATTTCAAAACGTCCGCTCTCATCGGTGAGTACCGGGTCTTCACCTCGCGACCAACGAACCGACGCAGACGAGTTCGCGTCGGGAATGTACTTAGCTGTGACCCAAGCGTCGGCCACTAGTGCTCCAGCCGCATTGACAACAGAGCCTCGGATGCTCTCATTGCGAGAGATAACGGCGAGGCGCATGCCGTGCACATCGCCGCCGCTGACAACGTCAATATGCTCGGGGCGGTAGGCGGCTTCACCTTCTTTTCCGGCCCAAGCCAGCTGGGTACTATCTAGTACGATCACCTCGTAGCCACCGTCTTCAAGGCCTACGTGGACAAAGCGACCGTCCGGGCCGGAAATAGTCGTGGGGCCCGGACGCATCATATTCATGCGGCTCATAGGGTCGGCGGTATCGCTCTTGAAGCTGATAATTACTCCCTCCACCGGATGCCCACCGCTATCGACAACGATGCCATGGGCGCTAGCGCGCTCTTGCATCGTCACTTCGAGGCCCTCCATATCGCCGCTCACGCTGATGTCTAGAGTCCCCTTCTCGCCGCTCTCCGCCTCGGCAACGAGGGTGTACTCGCCAGGGCCCACACCCTTGAGCTCGAATTCACCATCGGCATTGGAGCTGCCATTCACCATGAAGGAGCCGGCGGCTTGCAGCATCGTCGACATGCCCATCGACTCCGAGTCGACGCGTAGGTGCACTTGGGTCTCCTGTGCTGGCGATACCACTCCTCGAAGGGTTGCACCCGACTTCACCTTGACTACGAGATCGCCCATGTCCTCGTCCACGACGGTGATGGTTTCGCCAAAGAAGGTGGGCTGTCGTTCTTCTGCTGCTGCACCCAACGTATACGTGCCAGGATGAACTCCGTGGATTTCAAAGTAGCCATCGATTGCGGAAGGCTGCGAGGAGGCGAATACCGCACCTGGGGAGAAGTTGTATGCGCCAACCAAGACGCCTGGCTCGGCTACCGACTCGTCGTCGCTATCTACGACAAATCCCGAGAGGGTATATGCATCGTCTACGTAGACAACGACGTCACTGGCGCTCTCTGCAATGCCGAGTTCGACTTGCGTCTTTTGCCGGGAGGAGGCGTGCTTGGCAACAGCCTGCACCTCAAAGGCCCCACTGCCGAGGCCCCCCAAGGTGAAGCGCCCCTCTACGTCGGTCTGTGCTCCGCCCCGAAACGCGATGCCCGACATGACGAAGCCACCCGATTGGCCTGCCGGCATGACCGTGACAAGCGCCCCTGCCACCGGGCTATCGTCGCTAGATCGCAGGACCACGCCTTCGATCATCGAGCCCGGTGTGAGAACGAATTCGGCGTTTCGATCGCTGCCACCGATGACGACTAGCTTTTCCGCGCGACGATAGTCTTCGTGGAATACCGAGACTTGGTAGCGACCGTCTTCGAGGTTGAGCTGGTAGGCGCCTTCCTCGTCGGTGCTAGCGGTGAATGGGGCACGAAAGAGTGTGCCTATGGTGAAACCGCTGACAAGCGTCGCGCGCACCTGTGCAAGGGCAACAGGTCCCCCGCCTATGTCTGAAACGAGACCGCGCAGTTGATGGCCGCCGGTAGCGAGGGAGAAACGCAGGTCATCTCTATCGCGCCCAGCTTCCAAGACTACGGCATCCTGAGCCATAGGGCGGTAGCCGTTGGCGCTTGCGGATAGGCTGTAGCTGCCCGCTGAAAGGCTGGCGATGTGGAAACGTCCTTTGGCATCGGTGCGGGCGATAACCGGGGCAGGGCTCTGGCCGGCTCTTGAAATCATCCCACCATCGATCTTGCGCGGGCTCAGCGAGATGAGCGCACCTGCTATTGGGCGTTCGCTGCCTATTTCGACGACGACACCTGCGATGCTCGCGGGCGCGGTACTAACGGTCCCGCCGCGCCGCGCAGCTTTCCTCTGCTCAAGGGTTAGCGAAGTTGATTCGCCAGCCCCTGCGCCTTCTTTGGTATCAGTCTTCTTCGAAGAATTGGGCCACAGCCAAACGCCTAGGGCAACAAGGGCAATGAGGGAGGCTGCAATGAGGAACTGTGACTTGCGCATGGGGGAGTGCGCCGATAGTAGCCTCCAAATGCGCGATGTGCTCGAGGATCTAAGGATTACATGCACGATTCAGGGCTGGCCCCGGGCGCAGAAGTCCGATTCAACTCCTATCTTGACGAGACTTGCGGTTCGCTTCGAGACAAGCGGCAAAAGGCGTCGTTCGCTGTGTACGCCGCCGGTCTACTAG
>JAAEPE010000637.1 GCA_024222395.1 Myxococcales bacterium | reverse complement strand
TGAGCTACTCCAGGACGCCATCGATGCCGACGTGACTATCGACTGACCGGCTGGGTGATCGCGGTCGCATGGAGCTTGCGATCATCCTGCTTGTTCGAGATCAAAGAGCGTGAGCGCTTCGGGATCAAGTGACGTGGCGGCGAACACACTTGAGCACGCCAGTCCGGTCTAGCCTCGCCTTTGTGCATATGCGGTGAGTCTTCTTGTGTACGTCTCAGTCCGCAACCCACAGAATTCATGAGTTTCAATAAGCGTACCTTGAGGCTTCCAACGCCGAAGCTAGCTACCAGTTCGGCTACACTTTCGTACGCACTCGTCGCTAGCGCACCAATTCAAGGCACGAAACCGCTAGCGACGTTTGCATTCGACACGTGCTTCACGTTTCTCTCGCAAGGATATGAACAGATCCTCTTGCAGACTGCCGATGCGGCTAAAGGAAGCATGAATTGCGAATCGTGGTGCGCTCATTTACAATTCTAGGTACATCACGGACTTAGGTTCGAGGGGGGGGGGAGGAACAATGCCAGACGACCGAGCAGGATTGAAGGGCGACAAGAAACCGTCTGGAGCGGTTGATGCCGCCATCGATGCGATTGCCGATAAACCAGTCTTGAACTCTTCGAGTGGGACGAAGCCCAGTCGAGCACCAGCAAAGGACAGGCATCAAGCCGGAATGCCAAGTCTAGCGTTTGGGAACGAGCTCCAAGATGGCGAGGCTGCGATCGGGATGGTGCTCGGTGGCACGACGATGGACCCAACGGTTATCCCAACGATTGACTCGACAAGTGCGGCAACGATTGTCAGTTCCGGCTATGTCGCGAACTCTGGACAATCTGTATCTGCGCCGCCGCCGAACGATACGCCGAAATGCAGCCAGGTGAGCGGGACCGGCGACAGCAACACCGATATTGAAATTGCGGTTGAAAACAACCTTCCCGATCCCGGAGACCGCATCAAGCAGTATGAGATCATCCGAATACTCGGAGTTGGGGGTATGGGAACGGTGTACCTTGCACGCGATACGCAACTTGGGCGGCGCGTGGCAATCAAGTTCCTTCAGACTGATCATCCGGAACTTACTCGGCGCTTCATTCTCGAAGCGAAGACAACGGCGCGTGCACAACACGAGAACATCGTCGTTATCTACGAAGTTGGCGAGTACGAGGGGCAGCCCTTCATGGTACTCGAGTACCTGCAGGGGCAAGCGCTCACTGAATTGATTTGCGAAGGACAGTCGTTGCCGCCCGCGCGCGTGGTCGAGCTATTGATTCCTGTTGCCAAAGCCCTTGCTCGCGCCCACGAAGAAGGAATCGTTCATCGAGATCTCAAACCCGACAACATCTTTGTGACGGAGTCTGGGACGATCAAGGTTCTCGACTTTGGCATCGCCAAGGTACTTCGTGGCGACGTACGCCCGGCTGAACAACCCATGGTCCCGGGAGCAACAGGGATCCCGAGTAACGCTGAAGTGGGAGGCGCCGATCTCAGCATGTCGGATGCTCCTGAACTCACCAAGCATGGAATGATCTTGGGCACCATGGCCTACATGTCTCCAGAACAGTGGGGCATCAACGTGGGCATTGACCATCGCTCGGACATCTGGGCTGTTGGCATCTTGATGTTCCGCATGCTGGTGGGAAAGCACCCGCTCTCGCCTCTGCGGGGCGAGCAGCTGCTCGTGACGACGATCCTCGACACGCCGATGCCACGGTTGGCTGAGAAGGCCCCCCATATACCCACAGCGTTTGCCGAAGTCGTCGATCGCTGCTTGATGAAGCACAAGGACCAACGCTACAAAACCGCCAGTGACTTGTTGCGAGCGCTAGAGCCATTGCGTCCGGAGCAGCAGACTCGCGAGCTTCACGGGGATGAGAGCCCGTACTCGGGGCTCAATGCGTTCCAGGAAGCCGATGCCGATAAGTTCTTTGGTCGGCCAAAGGAAATCGAACTCGCAATAGCAAGGATTCGTCAGCACCCGCTGATGGCAATCGTTGGATCGTCAGGATGTGGCAAGTCATCTTTTGTACGAGCTGGTATTGTGCCCGCGCTAAAGCGCTCGGGGGAGAGGTGGGACACCACGGTGATTCGACCGGGACGTGATCCCATGCACGCGCTGGCACTGGTAGCAGCCAAGATGCATGGACTGGGTGATCTGAGCGAGTCTTCGCCACAGTTGCCAGATGTCATAAGTCGCCTCCATGCCGAGCCCGGCTTTTTGGGCACCATCATGCGCGAGGAGGCCCGCCGCCGAGGCGGCAACATCCTGCTCTTCATTGACCAATTCGAGGAACTCTATACCTTGCTGGGGGATCCAGAGGAACGCCGAGCCTTCACCGCCTGCCTAACCGGAGTTGCGGATGACAGCACAACACCACTGCGCGTTGTCCTGTCATTGCGATCAGATTTCTTAGATAGGGTTCCAGAAGATCCGATCTTCATGTCTGAACTGCAGCAGGGCCTATTCTTCCTTACAGCACCAAATCGCGATGGCTTGCGCGACGCTCTTACCCAGCCCGCACAGATGGCCGGATACATGTTCGAGACGCCAAATATCGTCGAGGACATGCTCAACCACCTGGCTGCTGCCAGTGGTGCCTTGCCTCTGCTGCAGTTTGCGGCGACCGAGCTTTGGAACAACAGAGATGTCGTTCGCAAGCTCCTTACAGAGGATAGCTACAACCAAATTGGTGGAATCGCCGGGGCGTTGGCGAGCCATGCCGATAACTTCATTCAGCAGTATGCTCTTGAGACACAGGCGTTGGCGCGCACCATATTCTTGTGGCTCGTTACTCCAGAGCGAACCCGTGCGATCATTTCTCTGGACGAGTTGTCCGAACTCTCAACGAAGACCTCAAAGGTGCAGGCATTAGTCGACGACCTAGTGCGCGCGCGCTTGCTTGTCGTACAAAACGCTGATGGCGAGGGGGATGCGACCGCGGAGATTGTCCACGAGTCGCTTATTCACAGCTGGCCTCGTCTGCGCCGTTGGCTAGATGAGAACCAAGAAGACTCGGCCTTTCTCGAGCAACTTCGAACGGCCGCCAAACAGTGGGAAGCGCATCGCTACGATGCTGGCCTGCTGTGGCGCGGCGAAGTGATGGCAGGGTCTCAGCGCTGGTATTCGCGGCAGGAAGGCGAGCTTCCCGATGTGCAACGAAAATTTCTGGAGGCGGGCTTTGCTCTGGCGGCTCGATCGACTCGTCGCCGCCGACTACTACTTGCCGCAACAATGACCGTCTTGGTCGGGATGGTAGCTGCATCGGCCGTGGCACTAGTGGTCATTCGCGCGGCTAAGCAATCGGCAGAGAGTGAAGCGATTGCTGCACAGAGCTCGGAGACTCTCGCCAAGAGATCTGCGCACCAAGCGACAAGAGCCCAGCGTGATGCAGAAGCCAAGGCCGAGGAGTTGGCAATCGCGCTCGACCGAGAACAGAAGCTCGAGAAGCAGGCCGTGGTCCTCGACGACGAGCTCAAACTCAAAAATGAAGCTCTGACGCTGACCAATGAGACTCTTGGCGAAACCCTTGAAGAGGCAGAAAAGGCCAAGTCAAGGGCTCGCAGGGAAGCTGAGCGTGCCGAGGCGTCGGCGATTCGAGCTCAGCTTCAAGCCGACCGTGCGGTGGCGGCTGAGGAGCGTGCCAGTGAGTTGGCGGCTGAGAGACAGAGACAAATCACAGCTCTCGAAAAGCGTATGGGCAAACCGATCGTATCGGAGCTTAAGTAATGAGTGGCGGTAATGCTCGATTGATAGGGGCCGTGCTCTCGGCTCTACTTTGTTCGCTGGCCTTGGCCAACTCGGCCGCGGCAGCACCCGGTACCGGTGACCAGCCTTGGAAAGTGGGAGTAAGCGACGACGCCCGCGCCACGGCCAACAGCCTATTTCGCGAGGCCAACAAGCTGCTCAAGGAATCTCGCTTCAAGGAGGCAATCGCTGTCTACGAGGATGCGATTTCAGCCTGGGACCATCCAGCAATTCACTACAATCTAGCACTCGCCCTTATGAGTCTCGATAGTCCAATTCGTGCCCATGAAGCTCTTCGCAACGCGTTGCGTTTTGAAGGAAGCGCCCTTGAGAGTGACAAACTCAACGAGGCCAAGACCCACCTTAAGTGGACGCGTAAACAGCTCGCCACGGTGGAGTTGTCCGCAAAGCTGGAAGGCACCGTGCTCTTACTCAACGGCCAGGAGGTGAACGACAGCTCCGGGACGGCACTAAGATTGGTGCGCATCGGATGGAACACCGTGACAGCACGTAAGGCGGGTTACGTTGAGCAAACGATGAACAAGATGCTTGGTCCTGGCGAGTCCTGGAAATTCGAAGCAGACATGTACACCCCCGACGACGTTACCCGCTACCGTCGAAATTGGGCTTGGTGGAAGCCCTGGGCCGTGGTTGGTGGTGGCACGGCGCTGGTTGTGCTTGGCGGCGTCAGCCATAGCCTCGCCAGTTCAGAAATTGCGACCTTTGACGATGACATTATTGCGTGTGGTGGCTGCGTTCCCTCAGCCGCTCAAAAGTCCGATCGCGATACTGCAAAGCTGGAGCAAACGATTGCCTTCGCCTCCTATGGACTGGGGGCGGCGGCACTGGTGACAGGCGCGTACTTGGTCTATGCCAATCTCGAACAATCCTACCGAATCGACATTAAGGAGCAGGCCGTTCCCTCATCCGAGCTCGTGCTAGTGCCGACAATTTCGCCCGATGGACTTGGCCTCAGTGCCAGCCTGAATTTCTGATCACCACATAGCTTGAACGACAATATTATGGGCACCACTCTAACTGCGAGCCGACTTCTCCTAGGTTTTTCCTGTCTCTTGGGGCTTCTCTCTGTGGGTTGTGTGGAGAGTGAGAGTATCGAATGCCCCACCGGAATCGTGTGTCCGGCAGGCAGCCGCTGCGCGGCGGACCAGAGTGCACAGGCCTGCATTTTTGACGAGTGCGGCGACGGAGAGCTTGACGAGGGTGAGGTCTGCGACGATGGCAACATCACCAGCGAAGATGGTTGTCGCGCAGATTGTGGATCGATGGAGGTGTGCGGCGATCTTCAAGTAGATGACTATTTGGGCGAAGTCTGCGACGAGGGCAGACAGTGCGAAGACGGAACCTCATGCGAGGACGATGGCGCCTGCGTCGGGATTGGCGATGGCCTCTGCGCGGCTAGGAATGATGGGGATTGCTCCAGCGACTGCAGGTCGGAGAACGTTTGCGGCAATGAGGTGGTCAACTCTGGCGAAACCTGTGACGACGCGAACGATGTCGATGGTGATGGCTGCGACAACAACTGCACAACCACGGCATGCGGGAACACGATAAGAACCAACGAAGAAGCTTGCGACGACGGTAAGCACTGTTCTGATTCTACAAGCTGCGATGCCGACCTTCAGTGCGTGGGCATCGGGGATGAACTTTGCACAGTACGCAGTGGTGACGGTTGTGATGCTGACTGCTCGGTGACCGGCTGTGGCAATGGGGTGACTGCTGGCGCCGAAGGCTGTGATGATGGACGGCACTGTTCCAATGGTGCAACCTGCATAGAGGACATCGATTGCATGGGTGTGGGTGATACACTTTGCATTCCGCGCTCGGGCGATGGCTGCAGCGCGGACTGTGCGTCCCAGGAGATTTGTGGCGATGGCGAGTTCGACTTCGGAGAAACCTGCGACAATGGCAGCCACTGTGACGATGTTGCCATTGGAGCACCAGCGGGAACGGCTGGAACGACCTGTGCACAGGGCTCAACGACCTGCGATGGTCTAGGAGACGGCTTGTGCGCCCCGCGCTCTGACGATGGTTGCAGTGCAGATTGCAGCTCCAGTGAAGGTTGTGGCAATGCCCTCCGTGACAGCGATGAGCAGTGCGACGATGGATTTGACGCCTCCGAGGATGGCGCCCCCTCGCAAGGAAATGCGTGTACCAACGCATGCCTCTTCAACATCTGTGGCGACGGCATTATCAACTTCGCTGCGGAAGAGTGCGATAGCGGAATCGGCAGTGTTGTTGACTGTGACGCTGACTGCAGCACCGTTGAATGCGGCGATGGCTTTGTAAATCCTGCAGCTGGCGAGCAGTGCGACAATGGCAAGTCCTGCAGCAATGGACTGGACTGCAGTGCCGACGCGGAGTGCGTGGAAATCGGCGATGAGCTATGCAGTCATCGAGATTCTGCCACTTGCGATTCCGACTGCACGGTCGCGTTCTGCAGTGATGGGCTGGTCAACTCTGTCGCTGGCGAAGAATGCGACTCCGGCGGCGAGTCGGCTGTCTGTGACTTTGATTGCACGGATTCAGATTGTCGCGACGGCATCCTAAACGTAAGTGCTGGCGAGCAATGCGATGATGGCGACGCAAGCAATACCGACGCCTGCCTAGCGGACTGCAGCATCGCCTTCTGTGGTGATGGCTTCACTCGGACTGGAGTCGAAGATTGCGACGAAGCTGGCGAGTCCTCTACCTGCAATTTCAACTGCACCACTTCAACATGCCCAGACGGCATAGTGAATGCCAGCGATGGCGAGCAATGCGATGACGACAACAGCTCGAACATTGACGGGTGTGTAAACGGCTGTCAGGTTGCTTTTTGCGGCGATTCGTTTGTCCGAGACGGAGTTGAAGCCTGCGATACCGGCGGCGAGTCAGCGACCTGCGACTTCGATTGCACGGTCCCCCTGTGCTCCGATGGCATCTTGAACGGCTCTGCCGGCGAGTTCTGCGACGATGGAAACACCGACAACACGGATGCCTGCGTCGGCAGCTGCGTGCTGGCGACCTGTGGCGATAGCTTTGTACAGGATGGCGTCGAAGACTGCGATAGTGGCGGAGTGGCGGTCGTCGATTGCGATGTAGACTGCACGCTCCCAGAATGCGGAGACGGTGACCTCAATATGGCGTCCGGAGAAGAATGCGACGACGGTGACGACATCGATAACAACGAATGTCGCAACGACTGCACAGCGGCTGTGTGTGGTGATGGCATTTTGGTGGCCGGTTTGGAAGATTGTGACGATGGCAATATCCTGGCGTGCGGCACTTGCTCCACAGACTGCACGGTGGGCGGAGCGCTGGTCGCAGCCACGGGGCTCGTGACTCCATCCGCTCCTGACACCATGACTGATGGAGACACGTTGACAGTCAACGACGGATTTAATGCCCCACAAGTCTTCGAGTTCAATATCAGCGGCACCGTTACAGCGGGCAATATTGAAGTGGACCTGACCGCCGGTACCGTGACTCGATCGCGGGACGTTCGCGACGCTCTGATCGCAACAATCAACGAGCACAACGCACTGGACCCTCAGCTCTTTCGCATCACAGCTCTAAGGACTGGGCCTTCCATCGCGCTAACTCATGCCCTTGGCACTGGACTTGGCAACCAAGCTATCGTCTACAACAATGGAGTCAATCTCGACTTCGTTGTAGCTGGCATGTCTGGTGGTCGCGGCGCCGACTGCGCAGTTGGCGTTGGCTGTGCGGCTGCCATCGATTGTGCCAGTGGGATTTGCCTTGGCGGTGGAACCTGCGGTGATCTGTGAGTTGCTTCGGCGCTGACTGTGGTGGTCGGAGATAAGAAGTGACCCGAGGCATAGCTCGCCAATTCTCGACTTGAGAGAAATCGTTATTTCAGGTGATGTGCCTCGAGTGTTAGCCGCCACGTCACTTGATCCCGAAGCGCTCACGCTCTTTGATCTCGAACAAGCAGGATGATCGCAGGCTCCATGCGAACGCGATCACCCAGCCGGTCAGTCGATAGTCACGTCGGCATCGATGGCGTCCTGGAGTA
>JAAEPE010000636.1 GCA_024222395.1 Myxococcales bacterium | reverse complement strand
GCGCTTCGGTACCGGTGCCCCTGTCGTGCTGGCCATCGTGGCGACCGCGTTGTCGAAGGAGCCGCGGACCACCTCCTCCGCAACACGCCGACGCACGCCATGGGAGTACAAGTCTGCCGGCAAGTTCAACTCGGCGTCCAGTCGACACAAATCTCCCTAAATCTCTGCACTTTGCCGTCGTTTCAGAAGATCTGCACCCAAATGATATGACTTGCGAGAACTCGAGCGCCCTGCAGGCTGGAGTGCCTGGTTGGAATCGTCAACGTCTTACAAGTATTCTCAGGACGGCGTTGAGGTCAGGGCCACGACCAGTGAGGTTGCAGGCACTTACATGCATAGCGGCTAGAGATATCGTGGCAGCCAGGAGAGACTGGTGATACGCGTCCAAACATTGCCCTCAACGGCCCATTGTAGAATAGGCCGGCCATGACGGTGCGGATGACCTGGCCGTTGGGCCCTCGATGGCCCCAAGTCGATCCGCCAGGAGGCCCGAGCCTGCTCCTGTCAGTTCGCCACAGGGCAATCCAAGGCCGTCATTGGAACCAGAGCAGCGCTCACTTCTTGATGTCTGCTTTGGAGAACCAGATGTCGATATCGCCGGGGTCATCCTGGTCCACGACAAGCTCGCACACCGAAGAGAACTGAAGCTCAATTTCCTCCCACGAGAGCTGCGGAGGCTCTGCGCTGGGATCGAGGCTCTTGTCTTTTCCCATCCATATTCGTGCCGATCGAACGGCCCGCGCGAGCAGCAGCTGCCCTTCACCTGCACTCTGCGCTCCCCCCAGGACTCCGGACAGAGCATGGGCAAACTCACGAGCACTGGAGAAGCGTTCGTCAGGATTGTGAGCAAGGGCTTTGTTGACGATCGCCACCAGCGATGCTGGCAGTCCTTCTCGTTCTTTCTCCAGAGGGGGCACGATGCCGTCTCGAACCTTCTTGTAGACCTCGATGTTGTCGGCACCTGAGAAGAGTTGCCTGCCCGCCAGTGATTCCCACAGAATAATCCCCACGGCAAAGGTGTCGGTCTGTGGGCTTGCCGAGCTACCCACCACAATCTCTGGGGCCAGGTAGGAGAGTTTGCCTTTGACCATCCCGGGCGAGGTCATCGCCGTGACCCGATCATTGGCAAGAGCCAGGCCGAAGTCGGAGAGCTTCACGTCTCCGTCTGTTGAGAGAAGTAAGTTCTGGGGCGAGACATCACGGTGGATGATGGGGGCAGCTTGCCCTCCTGCATTGACCCGCTCATGTGCCGCCGCTAGCGCACGCAGAGCCCCGATTCCAACAATGGCAACCAATCCCCAGGGAAGTACCTCCCGCGAACGGCGAAAGGTTGTGTGAATCTCGAATAGGTCAATCCCATCCACCCACTCCATGACCATGTAGTAGTTGTGTTCGTCGTCCTGTAGAAAGTCGATCACCTGAACGATGTTGGCGTGGTTCATCTCAGCCCCCACTCGAGCCTCTTCCACGAACATGTCGATGTAGTTTCGCATCGCACGAAACTCAGGCTTCATCTTCTTGATGGCCACCGCTCGAGAGAAGCCTGCGGCACCGTGCATGACTCCCTTCCAGACGGTCGCCATACCGCCTTCGCCGGCGAGCTCTCGGAGTTCATACTTGCCCCCGACAATACGACCCAGATCAGAATCAGACATAGGCCCCATTCTAAAGCTCAGCACATAGGGGCGGCAATTCTGGGGTGGCACCAACTGGCACCAACGGTCTCCAAATAGGACCTGCGGCCTTTGCAGCGGGCCGCTTGTGCTTCTTCATCAAATCACCACGCCAAGCTCGAGCAAGCATCCCCTTTGGGCAGGGGTTTCTGCTTCTCACATTGCTCGCTATCCGAAGGGCACTGCATACGAACGTGCATGTGGTCAGCATGCCCATACCAGGGACGTATCACTCGCAACTCCGCTTTGGTGAGTTTCCCTTCCTCACACAAACGCTTCTTGATGAGAGGATTGACCCCAGCCTCTGAGACCGCGATACGCAAGACCTCTGCGATCTCGGTGAGATTCTCGGGGCGCTTGAGTATGGACCAACGAGCGTTCTTCAAAACCTCGATGCCCTGGGCTGCGAGTTCTTTGGATTCGGTGGCGCGGACTTTGTCGATGGCCATGTTCATGTTCTTGGCGATGTGAAATCTGTCCAACAGATGCATCATTTTCATGCCCTTCTTCTTGGATTTGTAGGCGATGACTTTCAAGTATGGTTTCCACATGTCGCTGCAGATGTACTGCAGGCCTTGTGCTCGCTCTTCACCGAGCCAACTCCAAAAGCGCATGAAG
>JAAEPE010000635.1 GCA_024222395.1 Myxococcales bacterium | reverse complement strand
TCAGACCCTCAAGGCGAAAACCAAATCTCCAGCGCTTAGGGCTTGCCCAGAGCGACGGGGCGTGTGCACCCGCGTGTACACCTCCACTCCGAAGAAGCCGAATTCGGCTCTACGCAAAGTGGCCCGTGTACGCCTCACCTCAGGGTTCGAGGTCACGGCTTACATCGGTGGCATTGGTCATAACCTCCAAGAACACTCGGTGGTCCTGATCCGCGGAGGAAGAGTTAAGGATCTTCCCGGCGTTCGGTATCACATTATTCGTGGAACTTTGGACACCGCTGGCGTTAAAGACCGCCGCCAATCCCGCTCGAAGTACGGCGCCAAAGCGCCTAAAGAGTGATCTCCACTCTTTCCACTTTTCTCACTCTGTTTCTTCACACCTAACGGTTCATGTCACGCCGTAACGCAGCAGTCAAGCGTCCGATCCTCCCGGATCCACAATTCAACAATCGCCTCGCCACGATGATGGTGGCTCGATTGATGAAGCACGGAAAAAAGTCCACCGCCCAACGCATCCTCTCGGATGCTTTCGGATTGATCGGTGAACGCACCGGGGGTGATCCCGTCGAACTGTTCGAAACAGCCGTGAAGAACGCGACTCCCCTCGTAGAAGTTCGCGCCCGACGGGTTGGTGGTGCTAC
>JAAEPE010000634.1 GCA_024222395.1 Myxococcales bacterium | reverse complement strand
TGCATCAGCACGGCAGCTCCCTTAGAGGCTGGAGGACAGTCCACTTCTGCAATCGCTGGGGCCGTGTCCACCTGGCTACCAACATTCTTCTTGGGACGGTTACACGCAGCGCCGAGCGATACGATCTCCTGGTGGGTTTACTAAACCATACCCGCTATGGAGATCCTATGTCCAATTCTCGTCGACCCCAACGCCGTCTCGCTGAGCCAAGCGATCGACATTGCTGACGTTTTCCTTAACCGATTGCAGGTGCCCCATCAGCCTCCTCCACTTCAATGCGAAAACGTCCTTTGCACAAACGCTTTGCAGGCAAACAGTAGCCGCCGTGATCGTAGAACAAGATCTTCGGTCAATCGACAATCAGCAGCGGGAAACCAGCTCGGCTTCGATTTCTTCTGAATCATCCATGCTCTTTAACCACGCCAAGCGCAGGCGACGCCAGATGGGTGGTGTCGGGCGGGTACTGTGCGCCGCGCCGCACCTGTAACTCTGGTCCGGCTGCCGACGTCATGCACGCCACCTTGCTCTGGAGAGTCCGCGGATACCTCGGCATGACTTTGCCGATGCCTCGCTTAGCTCAGATGGGGCGAATTGCCGAAGACTAAGGAGAAGGAGGAGTGGGCTCCCGAACGCCAATTGCACGCAGCGCGGGACTTCCTCGTTCGGTACACATGAGAAAAGGGCCTGCCCTCAATGTCGTGGGTACTCCGAGCAGCCAGTTCGAAGGCACCACAGAGGGCAGGCATCCACCGTATCTGTCCCCACCCGGGCTGTATGCTTCACTCCGACTAACCAGAGTGGATCACAGATACTCTCTAATGCTGATGTATGAGGTCCACGTCTCCGCCATCAAATGAGTCGCGGAGAGAATACATGAATAGTCTAAACAGGACTTTATCTTAGCGTCCAGGCTCTTGATAGGCGCGCTGCGCTTGGCGAGCGCGCTGTCCTGCAAGCCTTCGTCTCGCCAACTCCTTGCGAGCCTGCTCGAGAGCGTCTTCCCATTGTCTATCGAGAAGATTTAGTTGATCGCGAATATGGCGGCATTCTTCGTTGCCACGCAAGAGCTCGGGGTTCTCCCTGAGGAGCATCTTAAGAATGGTCATCTCCGTCTCGCGCTCATTCATCATGCGGACGCCTTGGGCAATCAACTCAGATGCTTCAAGTGACGTTGATGGTGATACAGTGAGCGCTAGGATCCTTGCGAACGTGCTCTCGGCTTGCTCTATTGCGGTCCTAGCCGTTGGCATTGCTAGCCTCTGAAAACGCTTCTCTGAGTTGCATCATGACAACGCTCGCTTGCTCTAAGAGCCGCGCATCATTCTGCATATTGGACTGAGCCAAGCGATCGAGTACATAGTCGTAGAGGGTGGCCAGGTTTCCGCACAGGTCTGGCGCGAGTGCGTGATCCAAGGCGGCGACCAGCTCCATGATGATCTGATTTCCGTGATTAATCGCTGCAGCCTTGGCTGCGACATCCCCCCTGGCCATCGCGGCCTTCGCGTCGTCGCAGTCGCGAACGAAACGAAGGTATAGCTTGTCGAGGATTTGTGCCTTCGAAGAGGATTCCAGATCCACTTGTTTATAGGCTTTGGCTGCGCGTGCGTACATATATCTCCTAGAACCCTATTGCGCCCAAATACGACTGTTGCGAATTGAGCTGTGACATTGCTTGTTCAAGAGCAGAAAACTGTCGATTAAGTTGCTCGGCAAGAGCAACAGCGCTCTTCTCGATGCGTTCAATCTGAGTGTCGAAGACTTTGATTCGACTGTTCAGAGATGTGGTCTTCACCGACAAGAGCCCGGTTGAGCTCTGTGTATATGACTCGACCATATCTTGGAGAACTTTGGCTACGCCGTCATTTCCTCCGTCTCCAGCGAAGATATTGTCGATCGCACGAGGGTCGTTAGAAAGGGTATTGTCGAGCTTGGTGGTATCGATAGATAGCTTGCCCGTGTTGTCCATTTCAACCCCCAGGGTGCCCAGCGATGTCTGCTCTGAACCGTTGGTATAACTATTCGAAATATTCGAACTAATGGTTCGCTGAAGCTGCCTAAGCGTTGAGTCGCCAAAGAGGCTACTACTATCCTTTGTCGTTCCACTGTAAGAGAGTTCCTTATTTACCAAGTCCATTACTTTGTTGTACGAGTCAACGAACTCTTGAAGCTTGCCCTTGGTAGCCTCGGTATCCTGCGTGACCAGGATGTTCGTATCAGCCTCGCCAACTTGAGTAAGCCCGACTAGCTTTAGGTTCACTCCGTTGATGACATCGGTAACCTCGTTGGTTGGCCTGGTTACGGCGACACCGTTGATCGTGAAGGCTGCGTCCTGAGCCGTAATGATCTCCGCTCCGCCCAGCGTTAGGCCTAGAGAATCCCCCGTCTCACCAAAAGTCATGGCATTGGCGACACCGCTATTCTCCGACGTCACCATGATGCGATAGTCAGTTCCATCGAAGAGCACGCTCGCCGTAGCCTGCGCGTCGGAATTGGTGATGCGCTCCGCGATCTCGTAGAGAGAATCCGTCGCATCATAGGCAATACTCACCAATGGCTCGGAGCCAACGGTAATGTCGAGTGTGCCGACGCCTACGACGCCCGCATCAGCGGTGGCGTAGGTATTCGATTGTGAAGTTTCGTTGTTTGCGAGGTTCGTTACCCGCATGGCGAAGTTGCCAGGGGTTGCGGCGCCACTGCTCGTTACGACAACCCGATCTTCGTTGGTCGTCTCGACCGACATTTGCCGGATCTCATTCTTAGTACTGAAATCCTCGAGCTTGATATCCAAGTCCTTCAGGATGCTAGTCAGACTCCCAATCGTGGAAATCTGTTTTTCCGTGTTGTACTTGCGCTCGTTGTACGTATTTGCGCGCGCCCTTTCAACACCGACAATTGCATCAACAATGGCTCCGGTATCGAGGCCGGAAGCGAGTCCTGAAAAATTGACGGGCATATTGTTGTTCTCCTTGTCCAAAAAGCGGCAGGCGCTAGCGAGAGATCGACTCGCTAGCGCCTACAATCTATCCGATAAGTGCCAGTGCCGAAGACGGCAAGCTATTTGCCTGACTCAGGACGGAGATACCGGCCTGCGTCAGAATTTGGTTCTTCGTCATGTCCGCAGCTTCGGAAGCTACGTCCACGTCTCGAATCCGAGAGTTTGCCGCACTCAGATTCTCGTGAGCGACACTCAGATTCGAGATGGTGATGGTCGCTCGGTTTTGAAACGAACCCACCTTTGCTCGAGCGCTGGACAGTTGCTCAATTGCCTTATCAAAGGCACCGAGAGATAACTGAGCATTGGTTGCAGTCGACAAACTCGCGCTGGCGATATGCAGCGAAGTCGAACCAAGTGACGACGTGACAAGCCTGGTCACACTCATAGAAATTCGGTCATTCGAGGTATTCTGAAAACCGACTTGCATGGTGAGACCTGCCGAAGCAGAGCCTTCGAGCAATTTCTGTCCGTTGAATTCAGTCGTATTCGAGATACGATTCAATTCAGTTGAGAGTTCATCGAATTCGGTATCGATGTACCCCCTCTCAGTGGAACCAAGCGTTCCGTTGGAAGCCTGCACCGCAAGCTCTCTCATCCGAGTAACAATTCCTTGTTGCTCGTTCATGGCGCCCTCTGCGACTTGGCCGAGAGAAATCGCATCATTGGCATTCCTGCTGGCCTGAGCCAATCCTCGAATATCCGATTTGAGATTCTCACTAATTCCAAGTCCAGCCGAATCGTCCGCCGCCGAGTTAATCCGAAGACCGGAAGACAATCGGCCAATATTCTTGGTCATTGCTCCCTGCGACTTCGTAAGGTTTCTTTGCGCCGTTAATGACGCGGTGTTTGTCAAAATTGACATTCCCATTGCTTCACTCCTTTGTCTTGGACCGCCGCCAAGCGGCCCGGTTGCACCCAAGTGGCCTCTGCAATGAGGTGGTTCGCCCAAGGCCCATATGTTTTAAGGGCCGAGAGCGTCTTTTTTACAGTTTTTCAAAACTGCCGTAATTTCGCGCAAGAACAAAGGCCTCGGAGGGCTATTCGCCCCCGAGGCCCAGGGCTTGTGCCAGATTACTATCCTCCGATGAGCGAGAGAGCCGACGATGGCAGCTGATTCGCTTGTCCCAAGATGGCTACGCCAGCCTGAGAGAGGATTTGGTTCTTGGTCAGTCGCCCGGATTCCTCGGCAACATCGACGTCTCGGATTCGAGAGTTCGCTGCGGAGAGGTTTTCGTGAGCAACGTCCAAGTTGTTGATTGTGATCTGGATGCGGTTCTGCAACGCACCAAGATTTGAACGTGAGGTTGAGAGCTGCTCGATGGCCTTGTCGAAGACGTCCAACGCAATTTGCGCGTTGGTCGCGGTCGAGAGGCTGGCACTTGCAATGTGCAAGGTAGTCGAGCCAATGGTGGATGTCGTGAGACGGGTAACACTCATGGCTAGTCTGTCGTTGCCAGTATTGTGGATGCCGACTTGCATCGTTAGACCGGACGAGGCCGATCCGTCGAGTAGCATCTGACCGTTGAACTCCGTAGTTGACGAGATGCGATTGATCTCGTTTCGAAGTTGGTTGAATTCGGTCTGAACGTAGGAGCGCTCTGTAACGCCTAGAGTGCCGTTGCCGGACTGCATTGCCAACTCTCGCATACGAGCTGCAATTCCTTGCATCTCGTTCATCGCGCCCTCTGCCACTTGCGTGAGAGAGATTGCGTCGTTGGAGTTTCGCTTGGCTTGCACCAAGGAGCGAATGTCCGCTTTTAGGTTTTCTGAAATACCAAGCCCAGCAGCGTCGTCGGCTGCGCGGTTGATGCGAAGACCCGAAGACAGCTTTCCGATGCTGTTCTGAAGGTCGCGTTGAGTGGCTCCAAGATTTCTCTGAGCGAGAAGTGATGGCAGGTTTGTGACGATTGAAATGCCCATTTATTGATTCTCCAAGGGTGGGTTGCAGGTGTGTGTCGCTTACCTGGTTCGCCCGACATGGGACTTGGTGAAGGGCTTGAGTCACTTTTCTCAAGAATCGTATAAGTGACTGGAACGATTGAGGGAGACTGATCGGTTCCCGTGTTCCCGCCGCCCTCGCGTTGCAACACGCGAAAGCCGCCCCGCGCTCTGAAGGGCTTTGGCGGTTTGCAAGAGAGCAGGCCATCGCGACCTAGACGGCCTTCACAACTTGGGCAATGCGCTCTGTAAGAGCCTGAGCTGCCTCGAGGGCCTGTGTACTCAGAGCAAGTTCAGAGGCAGCCTCGATGGGATCAATCTCTACTGCACGCTGGTGAACTTCGGCGAGCACCATTTCGAAATCTACTCGCGCAATTTCCGCCGCATCCAAAGAACTCTGAAGGCCGCCTATCTGCGCGCGCCCCAGGGACACCTGATGCACGCCCTCCTCGAGCGCTCCAATCGCATTCTGAATGGCTGGAATATCATCGGCCAGCAGTGCGTCTCGAAACTGAACCATCTCGTCGAAAATATCGACTCCGCTCGCTGCGGTGAAGAGTGAGCCGGTTACCGTAACAAGGAGACGATTTCCCTCCGCCGCCTCGATCGTGCGAGCGCTGTCATCGCCCTGATAGACGCCCGCTGCGTCAAACGGTGGATTATCGCCTCTTCTGCCGGCAAGCAGGAACTCCCCATCAAGACCACGACTATTTGCGGCGAGAAGGGCCTCACCAATAAGGGCTGTTACCTCCCCTGCTGTTGCACGCCGGCTATCGGCATTCTGCGCGCCATTGGCCCCAAGCACCGCAAGTTCGCGAGCACGACTGACAACATGACCTACGGTTCCAAAGACTCGGTCCGACTCCGAGAGTCGCGCGTTGGAAGCTGAAATTGCCTTTTCGCGCAGGTCGCCGACCTGCAACCTCACCCTGGCGCGCCTACCGGCTGCCCAGCGCGCAGGGTCATCGGATGGCCTATCAACCTCGATCCCCGATGAGACCGGGCCTGCCGCAACGGCGACCCGCTCACGAGCCTGGCCGACCTGGCGGGCGGCCTGCAATAGCATTCTACGTTCCGTGATGCGCATAAGACTCCTTGTTCAACGCGTGCTCTAGAGGGTGTCGATCATCCGACTTAGCATCTGATCGATGGTTTGCACGAAGCGCATGTTGGCCTCGGATGCGTGCTGAAACTGAGAAAGGCGATTGAGTTCTTCTTCCAGGCTGACGCCGGAAACAGAGTCGCGCAAAGCCTCGATGCTGTTTCGCTGCGCGTCGTGGAACTTCTGATCCACAACCGAGGCTCGAACGTCTTGACCAATGTTTGAGATGAAGCGAACAGATTCTTCGACGAACGTTCTCGTTCCTCCGCTCGCCAGAAGCTGCTCCTTAGTATTGAGTAGCGCCAGCATGCCTCCGTTATCGCCGACAGCCTGACCGACGGTACCCGAGGCGAGAAAGACGGCGTCTGCAGAGAGCACGGAATTGACTTCAAAAGAGGTTGCTGCACCGCTCACAGCGAGAGGCTCAACGAAGAGATCTTGTCCAGTGGTTCCGTTGAGCGCCTGCCCTGCCCTATGTACGGCATTGAGATTCGTTGCGACGTCAAATGCAAGCTGGTCGATCTCGACCACGAGGTCGGACGTCACAGTGTCGCGGAAGTGTAGATCCGCTCCCAGCTCTCCCGAGTTGATCTTTCTAGTGATATCGAGACGGTGGGGGCCATCGACGACTTCAACCCGAGAGAAGCCTCCAAGTGCCGTGTCCACGCTTGCTTCAATACTCGCTGACCTCGCTCCGTCGACCAGGACGCTGCCGTTGTCGAGCAAGAAGCGCATCTGCCCATCGTCATCGATGCGGGCTTGGCCTCCCACGAGTTCCGCGAGTCGCAGAGCAAACTGGTCGCGCTGATCGAGTAGGACGGGATCGTTCTGCAGTTGAATAGACTGATTGAGCTTGGCTATCTCGGAGCTGAGCCCGCTTGCCTCGGATGCGGTATCTCGGACTCGCTCATCGGCGTCTTCGCGCGAGCGGGTGACTTCGTCCGCCTGCTGCCGAAACGCAAAAGCTAGCCTCTCCGCTGAGGCCACTGCGGCTTCGCGGACCTGAGGGTCCAGTGGTGAAGACGCAACATTGTTGAGATTCCCGAAGAGCTCGCCAAGCCCTGCCGGAATGTCCCCCTCCGCGGCGGTCATCACGCCCTCGAGGTCAAGCAAGATTGTAGAGAGTCTATCGAAGTAGCCGGATGAACCTCCAATGTCCCGTTGACGACCGGCTAGTAGCTCGTCGCCGACGCGAAGTGGGTCCCCGAAGGTGACACCCCCGTAGACGGGGCTGCCCAGGTTTGCTCGCAAGTCAACACGCTGGCGTGTGTAGCCTTCCGTGTTTACGTTGGCCGAGTTGTTGGCCGCCGTTGCGATACCCGCGTTCTGCGCCTGAATGGCACTGCCCCCTAAATCTAGGAGACCAAATAGACTGGACATGATGAACTCTCAGTTAGATCGACTGTGTTGAAGATCGCCGGAAAGGTCCCACTGCACGCGCACGGTTGTCATACCCTTGCACCTTGGAGTCCACTCCGAGTTTGGCCGAAATTGCCGCAATTGCTTCACCCAGTAACGCCGAGTTGGCGTAAATCATCGCTCTTACTTGCCCAGCAGTGAGAGAGACGCGCGCCTTCGCATCGCGCAGTTCTTCCTCACTCTCTTCGCTCTCGGAGGACGCCTCGGCAGATGAATCTACCCCGGTGAGCTCCTCGAGTTGGTGCACAAGCTCTTGCTTGTCACCGTCGATTTGCGTGATGACCTTGATGTCAAAACACGCAACCGCCTTTAGCTCCTTGTCCAGAACGTCAAAGAGACGTCCTAGCAGAACTTCTGCCTTCACGAGTGATTCGAGGTCTTGTCCCTCGCTCCATGAGGCGGTGAGATTCACTCAGCCCCTCCCGACCGAGCGACTTCATCCCCGAGTATATTCGACGCCAACTTCTTGTAGTCGACGGCGTACTCATTGTCTTTGAGCTGCTGCCTAACCAGGTCGAGTCGAGCCTGAATCTCGGGTCCGATTTCCGATTCGTTTCCCGCAGAAAGAGTACGTGCGGTGCTTCCCAGCGTTACCACATCCCCCTTCTTGTTTTCTGCGGCGGCATTTTCACCTTTCGCGCCGGCCTTGGATGTATTCGCGTCACGCTCTGCCGCGTCGCTCCGATTTACCCCTGGTTGTCTTGGTCCTTGAATACGCATAAATCTGCTCCCTTAGTCTATCGATCGGCCGATCGATCCATATCTTGAGGGTTTTTCTGATATTTTCTGAGACCGTCGATTTCGCCTTTAGGATCAACGGCTTTGCCGGCCCTTCGAACTTCGAAATGTAGATGCGCGCCGGTGACGCGACCGGAATCTCCGACCTTTCCGACGATTTCGCCGGCAGCAACTTGTTGTCCGACATCCACAGACATCGAATCTAGATGTGCATAGCGAGTCTCAAGCCCACCGCCGTGGTCGACTACTACGATGTTGCCGTAGCTGCCCGCCTTGCCCGCGCGGACAACCACTCCTGAGCCAGAGACGGCGACGTCCGTCCCCTTTGCGGCGGCCAGGTCGATGCCCTCATGAAAGCTCTTTGCCCCCGTCACCGGGTGAATGCGCTTGCCAAAGTCGGAACTGACCCGGGCGGATACGGGTGAATGCCGCAAATCACTCCCGCCGGATCGATAGGCGCGTGCCAAGCCACGTGCAGAGCCGAGCGCAGCCGTTTCCGAGGCCTCGGTTGAGCCATCGGCAGAGCTGGGGTCCAGTTCCGCACTCATGATGTCGGCAATTCCCAACTCACCGTCTTCCGAGATATCGGTGGCCATCGCCTCATCCAACATATCCTGGAACATCTTCTCAGCGTAGCCGCCACTGAGCATGCCCTCACCAACAGTCTTACGCATCTCAGCAAGCATGCGCCTGACGAAGAACGCCTCGAGCTGTTGGCCCGCTTCCTTGGCGTCCGGCTCCCTACTGGGACCCGCCGTGGGTGGAGTTTGCATTGGATCAAGGCTGACGGTCATTGCGCAACTTTCTAGAGGATCTGAATCTCTGCTCGAAGGGCACCCGCTGCCTTGAGAGCCTGAAATATTGAAACAAGGTCTCGCGGCTTCGCTCCCAAGGCATTGAGTGCCGACGCTACGTCGCCCACCGTGGTGGCGTTGGGAATCACCCGCAAGTCGCCGGTCTCTTCCGTGACCTGGAGCTTCGAATCTCGAGCTGTCGCGGTCTCCCCTCCAGAGAGGATCCCGCCGGGTTGCGAGATGGTGGTGCCCTCGGCCACCGTGACCGTGAGTGCTCCATGAGCGACAGCGACACTACTAAGAGTCACGCCCGCTCCTACTACGACGGTTCCTGTTCGCTCATCGACGATTACCCGCGCGGGAACGTCGGGGATTGCGTGAATTGACTCTAGAGTGGCGACGAAGTGCACCGCACGAGCCCTCCACTCAGGGTGAATCATCACCGTGACCGAGCCCGGGTCGCGGACGATTGCAACTTCACTCGAAAGCGTGGCGTCAATTGCTTTGGCAATACGCGAAGCAGTCGTGAAGTCGGGCTCTTTGAGCAACAGCGTAACTTTGTCAGAGCGAAACTTGGTGGGAGCTGCAACCTCGACCATCGCCCCACCAGGAATGCGCCCAGCGGTGGGATGGTTCTTCACAGAGCTCGATCCAGAAAGCCCCTTGACAGCAAACCCGCCTGAACTCATGGCCCCCTGGGCTATTGCATAGGTCTTGCGATCCGGCCCCTTGAGGGCCGTAGCGATTAGTACACCTCCTTGCAAGCTCTTTGCTTCTCCCGAAGAAGACACAAGGACATCCATCTTCATTCCAGGTCGCGCGAATGCGGGAAGCTCCGCGGTCACGAGCACGACGGCGACGTTCTTGGCCTTGATGTCCTTTGCAGTAACTCGAGTACCGAGACGCTTCAGTAGGTTTGCCATACTCTGCTTGACGAGCACCGAGCTACCGCTATCGCCGGTACCGCTCAGGCCGACAACCAAGCCGTAACCGACTAGCTTGTTTGAGCGGAACCCTTCGATCTCGACGAGATCTTTCAGACGGCTGGCGTCGGCGGGGCTCGGCCATAGGAAGGCAGTGGTGATGAACATGAGAATTACTTTGCGCATTTTGTTACTTCTTGGGTTGGTGTTGTGGGCTTGGTGAAAAAGCGGGGGTTGCTTGCGCGGTGAGAAGCCTGGGGCCCGGTGATTGGCAAGCCAATCGCCTTAACCCCTGGCGATTGCCAAAGGCAATCACCTCAAAATGGCCATACTTTGCCCATGGTGCGGGCAAGCCACCCCTGACGCTGCTGGTCAGAAATATCGCCGCGGCCGGTGTATTCAATTTCAGCGTCGGCAATACGCGATGACGGCACCGAGTTGTCCGCGTCGATGTCGCGAGAAGCAACGATTCCACTCACGTATATGTGATGCTCTTCGTTGCCAACCATCACCACCTTGCTGCCCTCTACATAGAGGTCGCCGTTGGGCATGACTCGCTTGACTCGCACGGGCAGGGTAGCCGTAAGCGATCCTTGGCGACTCGACTGTCCACTTCCTGCGAACTTGGTCTCGCGCTGTGCTCCAAAGAGAGCCGTGGGATCGATACTAGGGTACTTCTCCTTGAGTTTCGCCATTAGGCCAAAGGCCGAAGTCACAGCAAACGCCGAATCATCTTTGCGTGCGAGATTGGAGGAGGCGTTCTGTGAACCAGAGTCTCGCTCGTCGATAAGAATCACCAGGATGTCCCCAACGCGATTTGCTACTGCATCTTCGTAGAGACCATTGTCGCCAGGTGAGTAGAGGCTCCCGGGCGCACGTTTCGGTGCAGAAGCATAGTCCCCGGGGTTAAAGGTCCGCATCTTTGGTCGATACGGAGCTATGTGAGTAGTGCATCCAGCGCCGACAATGCAGAGTGCGACTGCTACAGATCCGAGAACCCGTATCTCGCGCTTCGAAGAGGAGAGAGACATCATTGTAGGCCGCCCAACTCGACCAGGTCGGCCTGCGTGAGTTTGCCTGCGAGAAGTCTGCCTGCAACTCGAACGCGAGTAGCGGTGCCGACCATCGACTTCGTCTCGAGAACTCCACTGGTAGCCACGACCGCGCCGCCTCGGCGGACAATGACGCGGACCGAAGTTCCCCGTGCGATGGGCATGGGCATCGAAACATCGCTTGCACGCAAAGCCTCACCGGCCTTTCGAGCGAACACGACCCGAGAGCCAAGGAGATACGCAGGCTCCACCTGAAGCTCGCGATCGTCGCTATACGGACGTTCCTCGACCCGCAGGTTTCCGGCCTCGATGAGAGCGCCCGCCTCAAGATCCACAGCGGCCACGACCACGTCTCCAAGCCTGACAAGCTCTATGCGAGCCCATCCCTTCTTGATGCGCCCACTTCGCTTGTGCACCAACACTTGGACGATGGCACGCCCATGAGTCGGCGGCTTGCGCCAGCGGAGAGCAACTACATCGTTCTTTGCCCCATGGCGCAACAAGGTCTTGGGAACCGTGACCGAGGCAAGGGCGAGCCCACCCGGTAGTATTTGCTCCACCTCCGCCGCTATTTGTGCGTTCAGGTCGCGTGACTTGCTCTTCCGTGACTTGCCCTCTGCTTGGGCAGAAGCCAAGGTCCATCCGAGCGCAAGGAGAACGGCGAGGAGCCTACTCACTAGAGATTGCCTGTTCGTTGCAGCATTTCATCCGCGGCAGAAATCACTCGGGAATTGATTTCGTAGGCGCGCTGCCCGGAGATGAGATCAATCATCTCTTCCACCACTTTTACGTTCGACATTTCGAGCACGCCTTGCGCGAGACCACCCGCGCCCTCGGCCCCAGCGTTTGCAAGGACCGCCGCGCCAGATGCCGCAGTCTCTCGGTAGAGCGTCTTGCCACTCGATTGGAGCCCAGTCGGATTGGCAAACATCGCGAGTTGAATCTGTCCAAGCTCGGTAGGTGTACTCTCACCGGGAACCATCGCGGTGACCGTGCCATCAGCACCAATAGCCACGCTTTGTGCGTCTGGTGGTACGACAATTTCTGATGTGAGCTTATAGCCGTCGGCGTTCACCATGGTTCCTTCAGAGTCGATCTTGAAGGCACCATTGCGGGTGTAGGCGTTCTCACCTGTAGGCAACTCGATTTGGAAGAAGCCGCGGCCCTCAATGGCGAGATCGAGAGTGTTTCCGGTTTGCTGCAAATCCCCCATGCTGTGCTGGCGTTGGGTCGCAACGGTGCGAACCCCCATGCCGACCTGTGCACCGGTTGGGGCCTGAGTGCCCTCCCCCGTCGCGGTTCCGGGTGCGCGAATCGTTTGATACATCAGGTCTGCGAATTCGGCGCGTCCCTTCTTGAAGCCAGCGGTGCTGACGTTCGCGATATTGTTTGCAGTGACGTCCAACTTGGTTTGTTGGGCGTCCATGCCAGATGCTGCTGTTGACATTGCTCGGATCATCGTTCGCTTCCTTCTATTTAGGTCCACCTAGCGCTTTTGCTGCCCGACCTTCAGTTTCTTTGTAGCTCTCCATCATCTTGACCAGCGCTTGAAATGTGCGCGTAACCTTGATGACATCCACGACACCACGTACGGCGTTGAAGTTGCTTCCCTCGAGGGCTTCGCTCACCACCATTGGCGGCTCTGCATCCTCTAGTGGCTCCCCCTCGGCCGCGTACATATTTGCTCCGACTCGCATGAGCGATTCAGGTGCGTAGTTCACAATTTTGAGGTCTCCGACTGAGATGCCGTCGGAGATGACTTCGCCGCTATCGTTAATCTCGACGTAGCCCGCGTCCGTCGGAACCAGCATGGGCTCACCATCCTCATCGAGGACCCGAGCACCAGTCGAATTGACGAGTTGACCTTCGACATCTATGCGAAACGCGCCATCACGAGTGAGGCGCTCACCATCATCCGTCTGAATCGCAAAGAACCCCTCCCCTTCCAGGGCGAGGTCCAGGGAGTTTCCTGTGTGGCGAATCGCACCTTGACTCATATCGAAGGCAGGTGCTTGCACCGCGACATAACGTTGGTCTGGGGACTGAGCCGCAGTGAGTGACTGCTTGAAACTGATGCGCTCGGCCTTGTATGCTGTCGTGCTCACATTGGCAATGTTGCGAGCTGTAGAGTCCAGAGCGTGGCTCTGCGCTCTGGCCCCCGAGAGAGCGGCATAGATTCCCGAACTCATGCGAGACGTTCCTCGACGGGTTCGTGAACTTCTATGCGAAGGCGAGCGATGGCGCGAGAATGCAGCTGACAGACTCGGCTCTCACTCACTTCGAGTAGTCCACCAATCTCCGAGTACGTGAACTGCTCATTGTAGTAGAGCGAGAGAATAAGAGCATCGCGTTCTTCGAGCCTGTGCAGAGCTTCTTCGATGAGTCTAAGCATCTCTGAGCGTTCGGCCTGTGCCCTGGGCGAGGCTTCATCCTTGCCGTTGTAGGCTTCGGAGCGAGCAATCTCTGGTGTCACCTCAATAAGAGCAACATGACTGAGGGCTGCCAGATTATCGCGATACTCCTCGACGCTAACCTCTAGCCCCTCAGCGATTTCCTCATCCTCTGGGGCGCGGCCGAGTCTTTGCTCAAGCTCTCGGATCACCTTGCCTACTTGCCGTGCCTTCGTTCGAACACGGCGGGGCATAATGTCGCCTCGCCGGAGTTCGTCGAGGACGGCTCCGCGAATTCGCTTCTCAGCAAAGGCAACAAATGGCTCACCTCGGCCTTCATCGAACCTATCTGCGGCTTCGGCTAGTCCCATCATGCCCGCGGCGATCAGATCATCCACACAGATCCAGTCTGGGACACGACGGGCGACGCGCAGCGCGATGCGCTTGGCTACGTCGACGTGCGCGACAATAAGACTGTCACGCCGCCCGTCGTTCTGTTTGTGTTGTGCATAGGCTTTCATGTCCTTACCCTTTCTCCCCATGGCTCGATTCCTCTCGCTTGAGTCCGACTCGCTCTACTACTCAGCTAGAATCCCTTTCCAGAAACTCCTGGTTGCGTTGCCTCGAGTGTCAGGAACGGCAACCGTATCGAGTCGTCGCGCTAGCAGACGAATCGCTCTGGCCGCCGGACTGTCTGGATACGCCCGAACCAAGGGGACTCCAGTAGCACCCGATTCGTTGACCCTTCGGTCGTACGGAATCGCTGGCAAGCAAATCAATTCTAAATCCAGGAAGCGCGCAACAAGAGACTGAAGTCTCGAAAAGACCTCCTCCCCCTCGGCCTCCGAACGGACACGATTGGGCACGATGTAGGCTGTCTTGATGCCCTGCCTGAGCGCTAACACCTTCAGGCATGCGTACGCATCGGCGAGAGATAGAGCCTCTGATGTTGCAACAATCAATACCTCCGAAGCGGCTCCGGCAAACTCGGTCTGGTTCGCCCCAAGGCCGGCTGCGACGTCAATGACAAGCGTCTCGAAGCGCGAACTCAGGCTCTCGATGGCATCAAACGCTGCGCGTCGCCTGCTCTCCGACATAGACTCAAGAGCGAAGCTCCCGTTTAGCGCTGGAAGCAAGCTGATGCCGTGGCAGGAGACCAGAGCCTCATCCACCTTTGCGCCATTGATGATGTCGAGAAGGTTCTTCTTTGGAGCCACTCCCAGAAGGAGATTGAGATCCGCCATTCCTAAGTCTGCATCAACAGCCAACGTTTCGGCCCCACGGGCGGCGTATGTGACGGCGAGATTGACCGCGATGGTGCTCTTGCCTACGCCCCCTTTGCCGCCAGTGAGTGCGATCACGCGCTCTCGACGCGGATGTAGGGCAATGATGTCTCCCCCCGAATCCTCCGCAGAACGCTGCTTCGAACCAGAAATCATGCGGCCTCCGCTCGTAGCTCGATACCGCCGCGAGCCATATTCATGAGTCCATCCGGGGTGGCAATTACGAGATCTTCTGGAACGGCCTGTCCGGTCGTAAGAAAGGACACGGGTACTTCGAGCCTGGCCGGGGTACGGATCAGCTCATCGAAGTCGAGGCTCTCATCGAGCTTAGTAAAGAGCAGCCTGTTGACGCCAACCTCGAAGTACCTACGATGGTTGGCATCCATGACGTTGGTTGGCGTGTTGAGCGAGAGCGTCAGATGTACCTCCATGTCCACGATGCCTTGAAGTGCGCCGCGAAGTGATCGAATCGCCGGTATGTCCCTAGGACTGCGCCCAGCTGTATCGATATAGACTCTGTCGTATTCGCCGAGCTCGTCAATTTGCGATGCAAGATCGCGAGGGTCCGCAACCACAAAGAGTGGTGCACCTATAAGGTTTGCATACGTTCGCATTTGCTCCTCGCCACCCACACGGTATGTATCGAGGGTAACGATGGCCGCAGACTGATGGTCTCCATAGACCGCCTTGGCTGCGAGTTTCGCGATGGTTGTAGATTTCCCAACTCCCGTTGGGCCCACCAAGACGATAACGCGCCCTTCTGAAGCCGCTGCGACAGGAGAGTCTCGAACGAGGGAGAGAAGGTCGACAGTCTGCTGTGGGGGCGTTCGGATGCCCTCGAGCACGTGGCGCATTGCGCTCACATCGCGGCGAATCTCATCACCTTGGCGATTGTCCGAAGAAGCCCGAAGAACGCTTCGAAGGCTTCGGAGTTCAGAGCGCAGTGGCGCCATAATACGCTCAACATCCGCGTCGCCCAGGCTGTAGCCGGCACCCATTGCTGGACTCGCACGGTGGCTGCTCTGGTGACTCGGACGGTTGTCGTCACCATCAATGGCAACTGAGACCTCAACTCCCTTGCCAAGCAAGCCTCGACGCACGTCGCGTGTCGAAACAACCATGGCGTTCTCGCCCAGCTCATCTTTGATTTGCGTGAGAGCCTCGCGAACGCTGCCTGCCTGGTACTTCAGAATCTTCATGCTGCCATCTCCTGAGCGTGAATTACGCTACTCGTTACAAAGGGAACCGATGAGTCAACTTCCCTATAGCTAAGGACAATTAGTCCCGGAATGTGTCGTTGGGCGACCGCAGCTACGGTTCGGCGAATCTCGGGTGCAACTACGAGAACGGGGGGCTCGTCTCTCTCTATTGCGCCTCTAGTGTGCTGTTCAATTTGCGATGTAAGGTCTGAGAGGGCGCGCGGGGAGTTCGCCCCCGTTCCCTTGAATATAGCCTCTGAATTTGGACCTAGAACCATCGCTCGGAGTTCCCCGTGCTCGGTCATGTGCGCACGAGTGATGCGCCTGCCGAGCCTCTGCCTTACAAGCTCGGTCAATTCTCCAGGATCCTTAACAACTCCTGCCTCATCAGCGAGAGTCTCCAAGATCGTCCTCATATCGCGCAGCGAGATTCCCTCGCTTAGCAGATTGCGAAGCACTTTG
>JAAEPE010000633.1 GCA_024222395.1 Myxococcales bacterium | reverse complement strand
GGCCATTGCACGGCAGCCGGAGGCATACGGCGTGATCCGGCAGAACATGTTGCTTGGTTTCGCGCTGGCAGAAGCTTTGGCGTTGATTGGGTTCGTGGCGCCATTCGTCTTCGGGGCAACCACACCAACATAGTTCACGCTAGGACTTGAGAAAGGAGTGCTCATGAGCATATTGACGTCAGCAGTGTCAGCTGCCGAGGGCAGTGAGTCACCTTCCGTACTTGCGGTTCCGCTAGACGAGTTCATTATCGCCGTGCTGGCCTTCTTCATCGTCTTTGGCTTACTGGCTAAGTTTGCGTTACCAGGGATCAAGAAGACGCTGGCAGAGCGGACTGATGCCATTGAAGGCGGGATAGAGCGTGCGGCGAAAGCCGAAGCGGAGGCTCAGTCTCTAGCCGAGCAGTACCGAGAGCAAATCTCGGGTGCACATGATGAGGCTGCGGCGATTCGTGCCAAGGCTGAAGATGATGCTCGCTCGATTGTTGCCGAGGCCCGCCAGCAGGCGGAAGTTGAGCGTTCCACAATCGCAGCCCGCGGCGAGGCCCAACTAGATGCCGAACGGTCTCAGACCTTGTCCGCGCTGCGGCAAGATGTCGGCGGTATGGCGGTGGATCTTGCCGGGCGCATCGTCGGTGAGTCATTGTCGGACGACGCTCGCTCACAAGCGGTTGTCGATCGCTTCATTGCGGATCTCGAAGCGGCACCCGCGGAGGAGCGCAACTGATGATCGGAAGTTCACGCACCTCAATCGCCCTGGTTAGGGAAGAAATCAACAGCGAGTACCAAAATCCGGCACTCGCTGATGCAGGGCGTGGGCTACTCCAGGTTGCGGACCTTCTCAGTCGGGAACGACTACTGCGCAGTTCGCTCGCCGATTCCGGTCGGTCTGCTGCGGATCGTTCCGCTGTGATCGATCAAGTCTTGAGCGATCACACCAATGACTTGACGCGTAAGTTGTCTGGGTTCTTGGTCGCTCAACGTTGGTCGTCAGAGAGCGACCTTGTCGATGCGTTTGAGATCGCAGGCGCACAGGCACTACTTGCTGCTGCTGAGAATGACGGGCGCTTGGACCGAGTTGAGGATGAACTCTTTCAGGTGGGGAGCGCACTGGTCGCTGATGGTGAACTGCAGTTAGTGCTGTCTTCACCGGCGATGAGTACGGAGTCAAAGCAGGCTGTGATCACTGACCTGCTCTCAGATAAGGCTGATCCGGCGACTATCGAGTTGTTGAGCTTTACCGCAAGTCACTTGCGCGGTCGTCGCCTCGAGCAGTCGGTGGACACCTTGTCCCAGTTGGCTGCTGAGCGACGTGACCAACTGGTAGCTGCCGTAACCGCGGCCGAGCCGCTGTCAGCAGATCAAGAAAGACGTCTGGCGGCAGCACTTGAAAGAATTTACGGCAGTGCCGTAAACCTAAACATCAATATTGATCCTGCCCTCGTGGGCGGTATCACAGTAAAGATCGGCGATGAAGTCATTGACGGCAGCATCGCCAGTCGCCTAGAGACAGCACGACGCCGGCTTGCCGGTTGACCGACAGCGCCACGCGCCGAAGAAAGAAAGCGAGTCATGATGACTGAGCTGACGATTCAGCCGGATGAGATCCGGGACGCGATCCAGCGGAATCTCGAGACCCTAGAAACCGGGAATCCTCGAGATGAAGTGGGCCGAGTACTCGACACCGGTGATGGCATCGCCCACGTTGAGGGTCTGCATTCCGCGATGACCAACGAACTTCTGGAGTTTAAGGGGGGTCTCAAAGGCCTCGCACT
>JAAEPE010000631.1 GCA_024222395.1 Myxococcales bacterium | reverse complement strand
TGCTCCTGAGTATAGTGTTGTTGGCCTTTCCTCTCAGAAAGGTGCGATTCTATCCTCTTGCTGGCGCGCAGCCAGGCTCGCCTCGAGGCGCTCCAACACCTTCGGCTTCGCCTTCGCCAGGTCAGACGCCTCGTTTGGGTCCTCCACGATGTCAAAGAGCAGCGTTTCCCCCTTGGGCGTCTGCAAGAGTTTGTGGCGACCAACGATGAGGGCAAACGACTCTTTCTCTACGGAACGGTCCTTCACCATGACCGCATAGGCTTCCCCTTGCTCGGCGCTCGTTGAAACGCCATCGGCCAAGAGTGGCGCCACACTCTTGCCATCCATCACGGGCATGCCTGGAGCCACAAAGCCCGACAGCTCGAGCAGGGTTGGAGCCAGACCGTCAAGACTAACAACCGATCGAACTCGCGTAGGCCTGGTGCTATTGCCAGCAACGATCAGCGGCACGTGAATCTCAGAATTGTAGAGACTCTGTGCATGGGTCTTGCTGCCATGATCTCCCAAGCCCTCCGCGTGGTCCGAGGTAATGATGATCAACGTGTCCCGAGAGCGGGTCTCGGTCACGTAGGTGAGGAGAGGGCCCAGGTGCTCGTCCAAATCCCTCAGTACTGCGTCATACTTCTCAACGTTCGAACCTCTTACCTTGCGTTCCTTCGCGAAGCGGGCCCAGTCATGTGGATCTAATGAGTGCATCCAAGCAAAGAGAGGCCGATCCGCGTCGGGGCTCTTATCACGCTCGTTGAGCCAGTCGAGCATCTTCGTCGTGAGCGCACGCCCATCGTGCTCGAACTCCATATGCTCAATGCCTCGATCGAGGCTCATCTTGTGGCGAGGTCCAAAATGAGACTCACAACAGAAGAAACCGGCCGTTTGATAGCCCGCGGCTCGCAGGCGCTCTGTGACCGTCACATGCCTTGGATCTAGGCGAATCGCCCAGCCGGCAATGCGTCCCAGCGTCCGCATGGGACGCACACCTGTCATCATGGTTGGCAAGGAACGGCGTGTGACATTGCCCGGTGAGAACGCACGTTCGAAGACAGCGCCTGTCTTGCCCAACGCGTCCAAGTTGGGCATCTCGGCCGCGCCTCCATATACCGACATACGATCGGCGCGGAGAGTGTCGATGGTAATCAGGAGCACGTCGGGGTGCTGGGCCCCGGGCAATGAGTCCGGCTCGACTTCCCCCAAATCCACATCGCGCCGGATCTTCTCGAGATTGTAGGCAAAACCGATCACGAAGCCGGCCACGGGTGCTTCGGCCCATACATCAAAGAGCACGAAAGGACGCTTGTGACGGGTGAAAGACGCGACGCCAACACACACCACGACCAACAGGGCCTGGGCTAATAGGGCCTGACGTGTCCGCTTGCCAAAGCGAAGCCACAGATAGGAGAGTGCGGCGAGCAGGACGCTGAAGCTGGCAACATAGGGAAGTGCGTTTAACTCGAGATAGCCGATCTTGGGGCGGATGATGAACTTCCAATACAGAAGAGTACTGAGTCCAACAAATGCAAGAGCAGCCAGCGCGATGATCCGCGGGCGCAGCACAGCGCCACTCCTGTGCGCATCGAACCTGCGCAGGGCACGTATCAAAGGCCGAACCAGCGGCTGACTTAGACCGACCAGGAGCAGCGATACGCACAAGGCAATCAAGCTGCTGGACATGGCGACGAGCAGGGCGGAGTTCGATGCTCTCCAGACAAGGTTCACTCCGGTAAACGCACTGACCGCCAAGACCAAGAGAGATACGAGAAGGTAGAGGGTCCAACCGGCAACGACAGGCGCCCCGCCGTTTTCCTCGATCAGCTGCCCACGCAATTGTTCGGGATTCCAGGCAGCCCACAAAAGGCGTAGGGCCAACGTCACGACGATGGCGAGTGGTACGACCAGGCCGGCGGCAAAGCCTATGCTCGTGCCCACACCCAAGGCCGAATCCACAGAGCCAAGCCCTTCTATCAGTCCAGCCACACCAGCCGCCGCCAAGGACACAACAACGCTCGGAAGAGCGAAGGTGGCAGCTCGTTGCAGGAAACTCATCAGGGCAAGCGAGACTGGCATAAGCAGACTTGTGATCAAAGTCTGGGTACGGAAAGCTCGCTCTGAACGCCGAAATGCACTTTGATTTCAATCCAATGATTGGCTGAGCCCCGCTCGCCGATGACCAGTACAAGACTTAGGGCTCCTCAGCAGAATTTGTGGGTCATCGGCTTCTCCGGTAGCTGCCCCATGGTGTGATAGAGGGCTATTTCGGTGGCTTTGAGGGTTCTAAAGCCGTAGCTTATTCTGAAGGTCAGTTTCAACCGGTTGTTTTGCCCCTCGACGGCCCCCAGCGATACGCTGTCTCTGGCCTTGATCCAGTTGAGAAGCAACTGCCGGTGTCGTCGTAGTTGACGAGCCATCTTCTTCATGGGCTCGATGCGCG
>JAAEPE010000630.1 GCA_024222395.1 Myxococcales bacterium | reverse complement strand
GTGTTTTTCGATGGTTTGGTAGATGCCAAGAATCTCAACGACACGCTCTCGGAGAGCGATGGCGTTTGGATCGCCCAGCCGAATCGTAGTGTTGCCAGCTTGGCCAACCGGCGTTTCGTGCCAGTGCCTATCCATGTTGACGACGAAGTCTTCGAGCCGTCTGGCGTGGTGGTCTTCGGCGCACTCGAGACCGTCCTCCAGGTATCCACTCTCCCAGAGCAGAGCAACTTGCAAGAGTTCTCGGATAGCTGCTCGCAGGTTACTAGGCGTCAGTTCAGACGGTGGCCTCCTAGGCGTACTCTGTTTGCGTGGCTTCATGCCCATGATAGTTCCGATGGCGGGGCCATTCTGTGGCCACACACTGCCAAAGTCGGACAAGCCGAGCAAGGATGACCAGCTTGACAAGGATCTCATCGGCCCCTAATAGTGAATATTACAGGGCCAACAAGCCGAGCAAGGATGACGAACCGTTCTCATAACCCGAAGGTCGCTAGTTCAAATCTAGTCCCCGCTACCAACTCTATATATCGGCGGCCCTTAACCGGGTCGCCGGTTGTAGTTTCGGGCCTCTTCAGGGCCATCAGTGGGAGCAGAGCGCTCTTCGCGACATAGATGCCGTCATCGATGGCGAGATCGACACGACCATCGACGAAAATGGCGTGAAGTCGCTGGCGGCCCACGATGGGGTCCTCGGCAAATGCCTGCTCGATGTCCAGGACCGAGCCTACAAGCTCATCAAGGGAGGGGAGGGGAGGGGAGGGCAACCGGCTTTGTCGCCTGGCGCTCCAATGATTTGATGGCTGCCTGCTCGGTCTTCGCCAGCGCTTCCAGGTCGCGCAGGCTGGTCACCACATACTCGCTCTTGTCACCCGTGGCGATGAACTCGATCAGCCCACCAATCTTGCCCTCCGTGCGTGACAGCAGCTTCCGGCGTCGAGTCAGCTCTGTGTCCACGTCGCGATTGGCTGCACCGAGGAGTCGCGCCAGCTCCGACCTGATGAATTCCACCGCCGTTGGGCGCAACAGGCGTGAGCGAACCCCCTCTAGAATGACTTTTCGGGCGATGTCTTCCCGCAGGCCAAGCGCGTTGTCGCATGTACCCCGCTTGTAGTTGTCTGGACAGCGGTAGCGCTTAGAGCTTTTGGTCCCGCCATAGATTGTCAGGGAGACTCCGCATGGGCAGCGCAGCAGACCAGAGAGTGGATAGACTGCGCGTGAAGCAACCGAGGCCGTCCTCCGACCGGCCTTGCCTGTGTAACGTCTGCGGGACTTGTCGAGCCTTGCCTGCACAACCTTCCAGGTAGACTCCTCGATGATGCGCAGGTCGGGGCGCACCCGTCGAATGATCTCACTGGCGTCCCTACTTCGTGGGGTGCGCTTGTTCGTGCCGGGCCTCTTAACCCACTCACGCTCATTGTAGGTCCACACGCCAACGTATCGTTCGTTGAGCAGCATTGAGCGGATCGTGGTGTGCGGCCACCCACGAGAGCCGTGCTTGGTTTTGGCGCGAGGCGCGGGGATGCCCTCCCTGTTGAACCGCATCGCGATGCCTTTGTAGGTGTGACCGTTTTCAAAGAGCTGGAAGATCCGTCGCACGATAGTCGCGAACTCATCGTCGATTCGGATCTCTGCGCCCAAGCCATCTGCTGCTGGGCTCGTCATGTACCCGTAGGGCACGTTTCCCGTTGCGCGGCCAGCCAGCGCCCGACCCTTGAGGCCGCGCAGTGTCTTGTCCCTCAGATCATCCAAATACAGGTCGGAGAGCAGACTCTTGAAAGTGAATGAGAGCTTCGAGTTCTTCTGTCCCGTGTCGATACCATCGGCAACCCCGATGAGCGGTACTTGCGCATACTGGAGTTTCTTGAAGATCAGTGCCGAGTCAGCGAAGTCGCGGCTGATACGCGACATGTCCTCCGTGACAATGGCCTTAATTCGACCTGCCGCAACCTCGCGCATCATCGACTCGAAGTCAGGGCGCTCGAGGGAGGCACCAGAGATTGCGGAATCGGAAAATACCCGCGCAGCCGAGGCGTCCTCGCCCGAACGCTGGATGTAGTCCCTGCATCGACGAACTTGATCCTCGATGCTGGTTTCCTGCTGTTTCGTGGATGAGTAGCGAGCGTAGATCGCGAATCTGAGGCTAGAGGTCGCCGACGCCCACGGCTGCTCGCTGGCCACTGCCAAGCGCAAGATTGCCGGCATTCATAAGAAGCTCGAGACCTTGCTCGGCCTGGTCGAAGAAGGGATGGAATAACTCGAATGCCCAACCAGACTCCACCCCTCGCAAAGATCCTTCGCGGCGAACCAGACGAGCGTGCCGTGCAGCGCATGTGGAACGGAATTTCGGAC
>JAAEPE010000629.1 GCA_024222395.1 Myxococcales bacterium | reverse complement strand
CGCTTTTCCAAAGCCTCGCTTACCTCGCCTTTCTCTCGTAACTCCAACTTCCGATCCAAGGCATAGAAGCCCTTCTCGCAGCTACCGCAGTAATGGTAGTGGCGCCGAAGTCTGTGCTCCCCCGAGAGCGTGTAGATCGTCCTGGCACGATTCTTTACTCGAACCTTCGCCATCGTTTTGCACACGGGGCACGGTGCTTCCCCCGAGGTTTGCTCGGCCTCCAGCCCCCTCAAGTAGTTGTCATAACTGCGATTCTCAATATTCCGACCCTGTTTCTGAAAGTTCTCTTCGACTACGGCAGGGCGAACCCCTACCGTTTGTTGCCGCTTGGCCAGCTCGGCAATGAGCGCCTCTGTGCTCAACTCGACAGGTCTTTCTCTGATTCCATGCCAGCATCAGATCAGAGAATCGACGAAATCTCAAATAGAAGGCAGACCCTATTGAGAGCCTGGCCTGGCGGGGCCAGAAAAACTGAGCTACAAGGGCGCTAGGTAAGCCTATGAGTCCAGACATCGATCACCAACCTGATACGCCCATGGCAACGCTCGGACCGCAAATCGCGGGCGCGGCCATTCTGCTCTTCCTTGGTTTTGCGGCCATGTCCAGAGTTGGCTGCAACAACCATCACACGCCTCCAGGGCATGCGGGATACGTTCGCTCGACGCCTATGGTGGGAGCTGGCAAGTATGTGGACACACAAACCGGTCCCACCTCCACAGGTTGGGTATGGCGGCAGAAGCTCGTCAACGTCGATATTCGTTCTCGTACTTTCACCGAAGAGCTGAGCACCACCGTCAAAGGCGGACTGCGAGTGCAGCTGCGCGCTCACGTGAGGATTCGCCCCAACCCTGATGCCATCAAGGTTCTCGTGGAAGAGTTGGGCGGCACGGACTGGTACACGACCAACGTTCACGATCAATTCAAGTCTGCTGTCTTGAGCAAAGTGCAAGTGATGGCTCCCTTTGAGATCAAACGAGAGATGCGAAACATTGGCGATGCTGTGCTACTCGATCTTGAGAAGCGATACGGCGAGAATGGTCCGCTGATCTTCGAGAGCGTGGACATCGGGGATATCATATACCCCAAGCAACTTGTCGATGCTGTGGTTCGAGTTCGAGTCACCGTAGAAGACCAAGAGCGAGCCAAATATCGTGCTGCCATCGCTTCAGAGGAAATTCGCATTGGGCAAGCCGAGGCAGAGGGCGACGCCAAGGCACAAGAGGTCATTCGCAAGACCTTGGATTCAATGTACTTGCAGTTCGACGCCATTCGAGCCTTGGAAGATCTTGCAGATTCCAAAAACACCAACTTCTTGATCATGCCTCTATCCAGCGATGGATCGAGCCCGGTCATCTTGAACATGGGTAAATAGGGGCAGCCTGATGAAACGACTACTACTACTCGGAAGCATGGCTCTCGCCGCCAGTCTCAGCACTGGCTGCAAGAACCCAGAAGTGCCCGCAGGGCACGAGGGCTATATCTACTACACGCCTCTCATCTTTGGCAAGATGGAGTATCGCCAGAGCTTGCCCGGCCCGGCCACCACGGGTGTGTCGTGGCGGCTCTACACAACCAACATCGACATGAGGGCACGAAGTTACAAAGAGGCCTTCGAGCTTCTGACCAAAGAGAACCTGACGGTTTCCTTTGAGGTCAACGCTCGACTACGGCTACGCAGGTCTTCTGTCAAAGACATCGTCGAGAACTGGGGCGGCGTCAATTGGTACGAATGGAACGTGAAAGAGCGCATGCGGACGACGGTTCGCGAGCAGGTGACTCAGTTCTCCGCTCTTGAGATTCAGCTCAAGACCTCTGAGGTGCGCGATCAAATTCAAGAGAAGCTCCGTGAGCAACTTGAGATCGATCCACGCACGAAAGCGGTTGGGCCGGTCATCATCGAGAGTGTGGACATCGGCGAGATTCACTTTCCAAAGGAGGTCGCAGAGGCGATCGAGCGCAAGAGCGCAACTCAAGAAGAGCTCAATCGCCAGCGGTACATCTTGGCGAGAACGGTGGAAGAGGCCAACGAAAAGGTGCTCAAAGCCATCGCCGAGGCCAAACAACAGCTCACCATCTCATCGACCCTGGATCCGCTATACGTGCAGTATCGAGCGATCCAGGCCTATCGAAAGATCTCTAAGTCTGACAATCAAACCACGATTATTCTTCCCAACTCCAGCGAGGGGACGGCCCTTCCATTGGTTCTGCAACCTAAATCGCGGCGAGTCTTCACCAAGGCTGACACGATTCGAATTGAGAAGGAGTTGGACAAGCTTGAGACGGACCTAAAGCAGAAGGCTCGCATCTCTGAGACCGAGGCATCCTCTGGCGCTTCTTCAGCAGAAACTCCGGAGGCTGAGGGTGCTGAGGCTGAGGGTGCTGAACCTGAGGCTGCTGAGGCTGAGGGTGCTGAACCTGAGGCTGCTGCGCCCGCTGCTGCACCAGAGAAGCCATCCGCAGAGACGACTCTGGAGCAAGCGGGCAGCCCATAGGCGCTCGTGCTCTGGAGCTCGCTGAGCTAGACCCAGGCCCAGGGTGAACCCCTTACCGACCGCCCTCTAGCCGCAGACGCCCGCTTGCTGCAGAGTAGAGGCCGATGTCCACCGCGATGGCACTACTGATCGGGCTCATCGGCCGCGCCAAGCAGCCCTCGATCTCTCGCCCATTGGTCGGGGATGAGCTCGCTCAGGCGGCGGAGGGGCCAGCCACTTACGAGCT
>JAAEPE010000628.1 GCA_024222395.1 Myxococcales bacterium | reverse complement strand
TAGGTATCTTCGCAACTCAATGCCTTGGGCAACGACGCATCTCTTCCTTCGACGAACTCAAGCGGGAGGCTGCTGCATGGCGCCGTGCTGCCAACCGCAAGAAGATCAAGATTCGCTGGCGATTCACAGTCCGGGATGCACAGAGGAAATTCGGCTACTCACGGAGGAGGGGCAAAAGCAATCTGTCGCGGAACTAGGCGGTCCCTATGGGGGATTTGATGGTGCTCGGAAAACCCGATTGCCTAGAGAGACCGCGGAAATCGCGCACTCGTTCGGGCGGACAGAGCAGTGGGCGTCCGTGTCTCGGCCGGACGGACAGGGCGCTTCTAGTAGTTCTGGGGCGTTGCTCTTGGATCGCTTCCTGCGATGGCTGGGGGCGAACCCCAACCAACTGACCAGGAGAAAACACGATGTCAAAAGACAGTAAGAAAGCAGCCAGCACGGCGTCTGCATCCCAAGTGGAAGGCGAGGTAGCCAAAAAGAAGGGCAAGGCCATCGACGAAGCGCTACGCGTTATTCAAAAACAATTCGGCACCGGTGCCATCATGCGGCTCGGCACAAGTGATGTTCAGGACGTCGAAGTCATTCCAACAGGGTCTTTGGCCCTCGACATGGCCCTCGGTGTTGGCGGGCTGCCAAGGGGACGTATCGTCGAAATCTACGGTCCCGAATCTTCGGGCAAGACGACTCTCACCTTGCACGCCATTGCCGAGGCGCAGGCCAAGGGAGGAGTCTGTGCCTTTGTCGATGCAGAGCATGCGCTCGACACAGGCTACGCAAAGAATCTCGGAATCAAGCTCGATGAGTTGCTTGTCTCTCAGCCCGACTGCGGTGAAGAGGCTCTCGAAATCACCGACACCTTGGTGCGGACTGGTGCAGTAGATCTCGTTGTTGTGGATTCGGTCGCTGCGCTAACACCGCGAGCCGAGATCGAAGGCGAGATGGGCGACCATCACATGGCGTTGCAAGCCCGGCTCATGAGTCAGGCACTTCGCAAACTTACTGCGGCTGCTTCTCGGACGAAGACGACAGTGATCTTCATAAACCAACTGCGGCTCAAAGTTGGTGTGGTCTTCGGAAATCCCGAGACTACGACTGGTGGCAATGCACTCAAGTTCTACAGCTCCGTCCGTCTAGACATTCGCCGCAAGAAGTCCATCAAGGTTGGCGACGAAATCGTCGGCTCCCTCACGCGAGTGAAGGTTGTGAAGAATAAGATGGCACCGCCATTTCGCGAAGCGAACTTCGAGATTATGTACGGCACCGGGGTCAACCGCATGGCCGAACTGGTCGATACCGCAGAGGGCTTCGGCCTCGTAGAGAAGAGTGGCGCTTGGTACAGCTATCGCGGTGAGAAGCTGGGCCACGGGCGGGAGAAGGCCATGGCTACCCTCAAGGAGCAGCCCAAGATGGCGGACGATCTCAAGGGCATGCTGATGCGGCACGTCAAAGACAAGCTCTCGGGAGCTATCTCCGGCCCCACCAACGGTGTCCTTGCGAGTAGCAGCAAGACTCATAGTGAGACCTCAAGCGGAGCCACCTCGTGAGTCTGCTCCCCTCGGAAGGGCCCCAGCCCAGCGACGAATTACAGAGCTTGGTCGAAGCGCACCTGCGCGACTCACTGATGCTGCGCTCCGTAATCCAGGCAGAAGAGGCATCGCTTGCTCGGATCGTTACCTCGCTTCGCGAAGTGCCCCTCATGGAGCAGCCAACCCTGGTAGGCATCTGCCTTCAACGCCTCGCGAATCGATTCATCGCCGACCCGTAGGCAGGGAGGGCCACCTGGAGTGGCAATCGTGTTTCTTGGCATGTGCGCTCGCTCTTCTAGCGGGCGCCCGTTGACGGGGACACTCCGAGATAGGGGTCAAGAATAGAGAGTAGCGGCCGATTGACTCGAAGACGCCCGAGGTTTCTATGCGTATTCAGTCCCTATTTGCCATCGCCATCGCCGCCGCTGTCACCAGCTCTTGCTCGACAGCGGTGGATCTAAGCCCCACATCCAGTTCGCAGGACTACGAGACCGGCAAGGCCGGGATGATCCGCGGCATCGTTAGCAACGAGCACGGGTGGGAACTCGGAGAAATCGTCGTGCTGGCGGTTTCCGACGAGGGAACCGGATCACGCATTGGATACAGCGATACCCACGGTATCTACTCAATCCACGACTTGGCTCCAGGCGACTACACATTGCGGGTCCGACGCGGCACGGCATTCGTCTTGGAACAAAGAGTCAAGGTCGCCGAAGGTACTTCGCGAGACGTGCACCTGCGGCTTCCCGCCGTCTACGGAGATCGTCCGGACCAGCGAAATCGGCCGATCGTCGACCGTTCCTTGATTCGCAGCACGGCGCAGCCAGGGCAATCGAGTTCTATCCCGTCGCCCTTGTAAGCAGCTGAATTAGATAGTTTTGGGTGTAGATCTGACTGTGACAGTTCTCTTCTGGGAATTTCGGTGTGACCTCGTCGGTTAGAAGGGCATGGCATCGAGCGCAACGTCCCTTCACATCGCATTCCCTCCACATTCGACAGATTCTCCCCAAAGTGCGCTTGATAGCTTGCATGACTTCATGGACAAGCGGCGCAAGCAACGGAAGCCGGTTGCAGACTTCGGAGCGTTTGAGGAGGAACTCCACAAGCGCATCATGGGCGTGGAGCGCGAGCTTCTTGGCGAGGAGCTCG
>JAAEPE010000627.1 GCA_024222395.1 Myxococcales bacterium | reverse complement strand
TATCTTTGTCGGCCCCATCTTTGATGGAGGCAATGAGTTCGAACGCGAGTTGTCCTTCTGCCACGGTCTCGGGCTTGGAGCGATAGGGTTTTCCTTCGAGCCAACGCACCTGAGCATTGAGTCGCGCAACCTCGCCTCGCAGTAGCTCCAGTAGCTCACTCGTGTGATCCGGGCGGCGGGTGCGTGCTTGCCCAGCCATGTGTCACTGGCTCGGCTGACTGCCAAGTCCCAAGCGAGCCATGGGTAGTCTTCGTAGGAGGCCTCTTCACCCATAGCGTCTGCGATGGCGTCGCTACCGTAGACGGCGAGATGGATGCGCCCATGCTTCCTGCCCAAAAGGTGCTCAGGGGCGGGACCGAGATGAATCGCCAGATCCGCCTCGCGTCGGGTTAGGTTGGCAGTCTCAATGCCGGACGCGAGCTCAAGGTCGATGCCTTCGTGGCCACGGCGGAAATCACCGAAGTCGCGAATCCATCGCCGGAAGGCAAGTGGGGGGCAGATACTCGCAGCGTGCCATCAAGCTTCGCATCTAGCCCGATGATTCGACCGTCGAGGGCGTTGGCCACCTCTTCGATGGTTTCCGCTGCGGCGGCAATCTCCTCGCCTGCCGATGTCAATACGGCGCCGTGCTTGAGCTTGTCAAAGAGCGCGGTACCGGCCTCTTCCTCCATGGCTCTCAGCCGCCGCGAGACGGTGGTGGCGTTCAGCCTCAGCGCCCGGGCGCCATCGGTGATCGTCCCGTGACGAGCGACAGCCAGAATGAAACGCAGATCATCCCAGTTCATTGCACCCCTCTAAAGCTGCGAAAGCGCAGGTTAGCGATGCGAAGACGTGTGTTGTGCGTGCATATTTGCCAGTTTATGTTGTTGGTGTGCTGTTGCAAGACGCAAGCAGCGAACCAAAGAAGACAGTCATGAACACCAGCAACACAATCAGTGAGGTCATCGAGCCATCAAGGAGCGCGGTATGCACTTCGTGGCAATCCCCGAGCCGGGGAATCGCAACATGAGTTGGGTGTCCTATGCGCTCGCCGTCTCGGTCGTGATCTCGCTCGCGTTGTATCGGGCGGTCAGGTGGGGGCCCCTGTCTCTGGTCCGCACCCGACCGAGCATCGCCAAGAACATGTTCCCGAGCCAGGACGGGTTCGACCGCCAGTCACCGTGGGTTGCGGCAAGAGCGTTTGCCGCAGATTCGGCCCGCCCAGATGTTGCGCTGTCCATCTTCTCCGGGCAGATGGCGGCGCCAGCCACGTACACGGCTCGCTTCCGCGAACATCTGGACGCTCTGGGAGTCGCCTATGAGTTCGAGAAGGTACCCTGCCCCCACGATGCCTTCTGCTTCATGACGGCGCAGAGAGTGGGAAGAGTCTACGGTGCCAGGTGACCGGTCGATCGGGCCAGCGTGCCTGGGTGAGTGGTCGTCGGGCGCAAGTCGAGGCGTCGTAGCACGCATGCGCAGAATTGCCCCGTTTCCTCAGCAACTGACAGGGCAAAGAGCCTGTGGTAGAAGCGTGCGACGAGCGACTCGACGAGCTCTGTGCACTTGGCCCCTCTCCTACCCGAAAAACGGATAGACGTTGAAAACAAGAGACACGATCTGCGGAATCTGTCCTGCTGGTTGCTTTGTCACCGCCCACATGGAGAACGGGCGCGTTGCAAAGGTAGAGGCTCGGGACGATAGCGCTCTCGGAATGATCTGCAAGATAGGAGAGCGTTCACCTGAGATCATCTATGATCCTGACCGGATCAAGACTCCCTTGAAGAGGGTCGGCCCCAAGGGCAGTCATGACTTCGAGCCCATCGGATGGAACGAAGCATTCGATATGATCGAAGCGAACTTCAAGGCGTTCAAGGAGGAGTCCGGCCCGGAATCGACGGCGATCTACACTGGAAGGGGAGGCTTTGAGCTGTCGTTGTGCGATATCTTTCAGCCAGCCGATGTGGCGGTGTCCTCGGCCTCAAGCGTTCTCTTTCCGTTTGGGTCCCCCAATACCATGGGCGTTGGGGCTCTTTGTTACGTTTCGTTTGCCATGATCGCTCCCCACGTGACGTTCGGGGAGATGTACATCAGCCTGCAAATGGATGTGGAGGCAGCCGAGACGATTGTGATCTGGGGAGCCAACCCTGCCACAGACTCTCCCCCTCTTCTGCACCACGAGATCCTGGAAGCCAAAAAGAGAGGTGCGCGAATCGTCACCATCGACCCTCGATATGGTGAGACTGCTGCACAAACCCAAGCACAGTGGATCTCCCCCCGGCCTGGAACAGACGGCGCCCTGGCCTTGGGCATGATTCAGGTGCTCATTGAAGAGGAGCTGTACGACGAGGAGTTCGCAGAGAACTGGTGCGAGGGATTTGAGGACCTCGCGACCTATGCCCAGCATTTCCATCCGCAAGCGGTTGAGGCGATAACGGGAGTTCCTGCGGACACGATTCGTGAGTTGAGCAGGCTCATCGCGGGGTCGCGCGGCGCAGTCCCAGTAATGTACACCGGCCTTGAGTACTCAGACAGCGGGGTTCAAGCCATTCGCGCGGTGTTTATACTGTGGGCTCTGGCTGGACAGCTGGATGTCCCTGGTGGCCTCAACATTCGTATGAAGGAGAACCAGTTTCCTGTCAATCGACAAGGGCTCGTGGCGAATCCCGATGTAAGGAACTCGCTTGGGCGAGATCGATTCCCCCTGTACACCCACTACCGGGGCGAGTCGCATGCGACCGCGCTGCCGGAATCGGTCCTCCGAGGCAACCCGTACAAAGTACGGGGGCTGATCATCCTGGGAGGATCGATAATCACTTCGTGGCCACAACCGAAGGTCTGGAAGGAGACTCTTGGTGCGCTTGATTTCCTGGTGTGCGTGGACAGATACCTTACGGCGGATTCAGCATATGCAGATCTGGTTCTTCCAGCCACAACGATGTACGAGATTGAGTCGTACATGGTCTACGGTTCCATGTTCTGCTTACGTGAGAAACTGGTGGAACCGCAGGGCGAAGCACGCGATGACTTTCATGTTCTGGCGGAGCTGGCACGTCGCCTCGGATACGGTGAGCGCTACCCACAATCCGACCAAGCGAGACTCGAGCATATTCTGAAGGGCTCGGGGTTCACTCCTAACGAGGTGAGAATGGCAGGTGGAACCGTGCGCATCGAGACAGTGATGACACAGTACAAGAAGTGGCAGAAAGGGCTACTGAGACCTGACGGCAAGGTGGGCTTCGACACGCCAAGCGGCAAATTCGAGATTGTCTCGTCGATTCTGGAAGAACATGGCTACGAGGGGCTGCCCGTCTACACCGAACCCGGCGAGGGGCCCTTGGCCCAGCCAGAAGCCGCAGAACGCTACCCTTTGGTCTTCAATTCCGGTGCGAGAATCTACGCGGATTTCCGATCACAGCACCACGGAGTCGAGGGATTGAAGCAAATGGCGAGAGACCCGATGGTGACGCTTAACACAAAGGATGCGGCGAAACGAGACATCAAGAGCGGGGACTGGGTCTGGGTGGAAACGATTCGGGGAAAGGTCAAATTCAAAGCGAACGTGACCGACAACATCGTGCAGGGAGCCATTGACGCCAATATGGGTGGGGGCGGACCGCTTGGTAGTGAGACATGGAAGAACGGCAATGTTAACGAACTCACCGACCTGAAGCGCTTCGACCCCATCAGTGGATTTCCCGTATACAAGTCGCTTCTCTGTCAGGTTAGCCTCTCGGAGGCTGCATCCGCTGTGGGCTTGGCCGAAGACGAGTCTGTCAGACCTAACATGGATAGCCGGGACAGTCATGAGCTGAAGCCGATGGAGGTGTACCTGGATCACAACGCAACCAAGCCAGTGGCTCCGGAGGTCTTTGAAGCGATGGTGCCCTTCCTTCAAGAGATAAGTGGAAACCCTTCCAGCATTCACGCCTGCGGTGTGATCAGCAAAGACGCCGTCGAAGCGGCACGAAGAAAGGTCGCCGCGCTCATCCATTGCACTGCCAGACGAGTGGTCTTTACCGGAGGAGGGAGCGAATCGGACAATCTCGCAATCAAAGGCGTTGCCCTGGCACGCATGACCGAGGGAAAGCACATCGTCACGACGTCGTTAGAGCACCCAGCCGTGCTGGGAGCCTGTGAAGGGCTGTCTGAATTGGGATTTCGCACCACGGTCGTGGCGGCTAACGAAGATGGAACGGTGGATCCAATCGCTGTCGAACGTGCGATTACGTGCGAGACAACCTTGGTCTCCATGATGTTCGTCAACAACGAGTTGGGAACCATTCAGCCTATTCGAGATGTGGCAGACATATGTCGTGCCAAGGGAGTCCTCTTCCACACGGATGCGGTACAGGCTCTGGGGAAGCTGATGGTTGATGTGGATGAGCTCGGCGTGGATCTGCTCAGTGTGTCCGCGCACAAGCTGGGTGGACCAAAGGGCGTTGGAGCCTTGTACATCAGGAAGGGAGTCAAGCTCCATGCCCTGATTCAAGGCGGCGCTCAGGAGAACAGGCTGCGAGCTGGCACCGAGAACGTGGCGGGCATCGCGGGCTTTGGAAGGGCGTGTGAACTGGCTCAGATTGGATTGAACGCTGGAACCGCGAGCGGCGTTGCAGAGCTTCGTGACCGTCTGGAGAGAGGGCTTTGCCAACTCATTCCAGGCGCGTTCGTCAATGGGACGCGAGAACATCGTACTGCCAACACCACCAACCTGGTGCTGCCGGGTATGCGAGGTGAGTCGCTGGTGCTTGCGTTGTCGCGGCACGGCGTCTACTTCTCTTCAGGATCTGCCTGCAAGTCCGGTAATCCTGCCCCCTCTCACGTTCTGAAGGCAATCGGGCTATCCGACGAACACGCCCACTGTTCGGTTCGTTTCTCCCTGGACGAAACTACGACGCCTGGCGACATCGACTACGCACTTGCCGCGTTCAAGAAGATGGCGGAGAAGAGCAAGAATGCCATTCGCTTCGTCGGCTGTCGCTAGGCATGAATCACTCCACATTGACAACGGAAGACGTAACTGTTCATTGCGCCAGGCGAAGCTCTGGCAGAGGGGAAAGAAAACACAATGTAAGATTTGCTTATTGTTGGTATTGGGCTCATTACTAGATTCTCCGCCGCTGGAACGTGTTGTAGCTCTTGCAGTCATTATCTTCTCCTTGACTCGTAGCGAACTCAATTCGTGCCTGGCTTGTGCCTTCGTCTAGCCTGTGCAATCGAAGCGCAGCTCCCTCGAATCACGAAGAGTGGCGAGCATGCGCAACGATCTCAGTCGATGCCCCATGTAGGTGTCGTTTCTCTCGGCCCCAGGGTGGGGGGCGAGGCTCCTAAGTGGTGAGTGCCCTCCTCGAGTTGTCCTGGTGTGATAGCGAGGCTAACGGGCGGGACCACGAAGGCCGACAGTGAAGCCACGGCCGCAAAGGCTGAGCACTTGCGTAGCAAAGAGAGTCAGGCGAGCCTCGAAGCAGCGCAAGAGGCAGCAAAGGCTGAGGCAAAGGCGGCCAGCGATCTCGAAGGCAAGCTGCAAGCGCTTATCGAGGACGGGCAAGGAGAAGCTCTCAAGGGCGCGGATGGGCGACTGACGCTGCAGCTTGTCGGCAAGGTTCTCTTCAAATCTGGCGAAGCCGAACTCAGCAAGCGCGGTCAGCGAGTAATGGCGCGGGTTGGCCGAGCGCTCAAAGAGATGCAGGACAAGCAAGTTTGGGTGCGGGGACACACGGACAATGTGTCAGTCAAAAAGGGCAAGGACCGCTTCCCGAGCAATTGGGAACTCTCGGCGTTGCGAGCACTCACCGTTGTTCACTTCCTCGAAGATGAATCTAAGGTCGATCCCAAGCGCCTCGCTGCTGCCGCTTTTGGAAGCCACCGACCCGTGCAACAAGGCGAAGAATCGACGCATCGAGATCGTTCTCTTTCCACGGGACGTCACCCTCAAGCGCCGAGTGCTCCCTCGGCCTCATTCGGCACAACCCTCCGACGCTTCTCTTCCTGCCAGCGAGTAGCTGGCAAGGCCCCGACACCGATGTCGGGAATTCATCAATCCAGCGATTTGCAGCGCTCTTACTCTCTGAAATCATTAGGTAGTCCCGGTGGCCTGAGAATTGCTGTCACACCCCGCATGCGCCTCCACCATCTCCTGCCTATCGCTTCTATCGTGCTCATGCTCGCTGGCGCGGCGGAGGCTCAACCGGGAATGACAGCGCCAGGCCAAACGATACGTGATGACGCTCCGTCCCGCTCGCAGTACCTGGCGCAGTCCCAGGAGCCTGTGGAGCGGACTGTGACCTACGGATGGCATGTCTTTGCAGCAGACGCCGCAACGTGGACGCTCTTTGCTTCAGCGGATGGCAGCAACGGGGATGGGATAGCGGCATTGGGCACCGCGGGGCTCTTTCTCGGAGGGCCGCTGGTGCACTTGGCCCACGGCAATCCCGGTTCCGCCGGCTACAGCCTACTTGCTCGCTTCGGAATGCCTACCGGCGGCGCGCTACTGTTTATGGCGAGCTGCGATGACTCCGATAGCTTGGACTGCCTTGGCTCGATGATAGCAGGCACCATGCTCGGCTACGCCGGAGCCCTCGCTGTTGACTGGTTCATCTTGGCAGAGAAGACCGAGATGGTCGCACCACCGACGGGTTGGGCGAGCCTTCGGCCGTCACTCAACATTCGTCAGGATGGGGCCGAGGCTGGCATCGCGTTCGACTTCTAGTTCTCGTCCGCACTACTAGCGGTGGGCAAGCGGAGCCCCTTCGTGGCGAGCCACTTGGCTCGCTCCTCTGGGAGCTGTGCACTGAGTGATAGTGGTTCGCCCGTAATCGGATGCGTTAGGTGAAGTTCTGAGCCATGGAGAAAGTGACCGTCGAGGCCCTCTTGTTCCGTGCCGTCGTACAATTTGTCTCCGGCAATCGGGCTGCCGCAGTGAGACAGGTGGGCGCGGACCTGGTGCATGCGGCCGGTGTGGGCTTGGCAAGAGAGCAGCGTGTATTCGTCTGTGCGCTGAAGCTCTTCCCAGGTTGTATAGGCCTCTAGTCCCGCGTAGTCGACCCTCACTCGCTTGCCGTCCTGCAAGAGTTCCTCTTCGCATTCCTTGCCGATAGGGCGGCCCTCGACGACGGCCAGGTAGCTCTTTTGCACGTTGCCGCTGGCGAAGGCGTTGCGCAGCGCGAGCCAGCATTCTTGGGTGCGCGCGAGGATGAGCAAGCCGGAGGTATCAGCGTCGAGGCGGTGGGCGAAGCCAGACTCTCGCGGATCCTTCCCGATTGTGGCGCATTCTGGATACGTCGCGACTACGGCGTTGGCGAGGGTTCCCGTTTCAGCGGCCTTCAGAGGATAGGTAGGCATGCCAGGCTCCTTGACGAGGGCCACCAAGTGCTCATCTTCGTAGACTATTTGCAGGGGCCCGCTCTCGGGAACCGCTCGCATCTCGTCATCGGAAATGGGCGCCCGGTCCAGTGCAATTCGCTGCCCCGGTTGAACCATGTGCCCCTTCTTGACCTTCTTGCCGTCGACCCGCACGAGTCTCTCGGCGAAGAGCTGAGCCAAGCGCTTGCGACTGGCCTCTGGGTAGTGCTCGCCTACGATTTTATCGACTCGGTCGCTGTATTCCGCATCGAAGACTAGGGAGGGCGGAGAAGTTCCTAAATCTGAGTCGCTCATGATTGCCATACGTTTCGCAAGGGGAGGGCAGCGACTTGGCTGCCGGCGGCAAAGTGGGTTGTATCCGCATCGAGTTCGAGAAGGCAATCGACAGATACCATTGAGCGCAGCATTCCCGAGCCCTGCTTGCGCAGGGTGGTGGCGACGGGGCCTGTCTCGCTGTCTCGAAGCTTCGCTCGCAGATAGTTCGTGCGTCCCTTGCCCTTCTCAATGTCCTCACTGAGAGTGACTGAGATGCGAGGGCTCCGCGCGCTCGAGAACCCTTGCAGTTTGCGCAGGGCAGGGCGGACGAAGACCTCGAAGCTCACGAGCGACGATGCGGGGTTTCCTGGGAGGCCGAAGACCATCTGTTGTCGTGTCTTTCCGGGAATTCTGCGCGTGCCGAAGGCAAGGGGTTTGCCTGGTTTGATGGCTACCTTCCAAAAATCCATGGAAACGCCAATGCTCTCGTAGGCTTCCTTCACGTAGTCGAAGTCGCCAACGGAAACGCCGCCTGAGGTGAGCAGCATGTCGTAATCCGTGAGGGAGCGAAGTGCTCGTACGGTAGCCACTAGTGTGTCGGGGACGATGCCTGCGTCTACTGGAATGCCTCCTGCTTCGCGGACCTGGGCGGCAAGGGTAATGGAATTGCTGCTGATGATCTGCGAGTCCTTTGGAGTTGTGCCGAGTGGGACAAGCTCATCTCCGGTGGAGAGGATCGCAACTCGGGGCTTCTTGCAAACCGGGACCTCGGAGATTCCCTGGGCGGCTAGAATGGCGAGTTCACCGGGGCCGAGGAGGCTGCCCGATGGCAGGAGTACGCTGTTCGCACTCACGTCCTCGCCCGCTTGTCGAATGTGCCGACCGAGAGTAGGCGCTTCCGCGAAGGTGGCGACCTTTCCGTCTTCCACTACGGTCTCACGCATGACCACGGTATCCGCACCGGCCGGTACGGGCGCGCCGGTCATGATCTTCATGCACGTTCCGGATGCTAGCTCAGCATTGGGCGATGCCCCCGCCGCAAGTACGCCTGAGATGGGCAACGTGGCGGGAAGCTCAGAGGCGCGAACCGCAAAGCCGTCCATCGCCGAGTTGTCCCAAGGGGGGAGGGCAAAGCGCGCGTCCTGCTGTGCTCGGAGAACGCGCCCCTGTGCCGTTAGGAGCGGTGCGACTTCGTCCTCCATAGGAGTGACGAGGTCGAGGATTCGTCCGATGGCTTCATCCGCTTTGAGCATGGAGGCGTCTTACCATGCTGCCAGCGGCCCAATGCTAGTGGGCAGCGTTCACGGTGGAGGTTTGAGAGCGGAGCCGCCTCATTCTCTCTGTTTGGACGTCGGCCTTCTGCCTACTAATGGGCCTCGGCTGTTGGCCGACATAATTGCGAACACCGGGGCCGAGGTCTTGCTAGGGTGCGGCCGTGCTGCGACTCGACAAACTCTCACTTCGGCATGGGCATCAGATTCTGCTGGTGGAGGCATCCATGACCGCCTTCGCTGGCCAGAAGGTTGGGCTCGTTGGACCCAATGGCTCAGGAAAGTCGGCCATCTTTCGCGTCATTACCAATGAAGAGCAGCCTGATGGCGGCGGCGTCGTTCTGGAAAAGGACCTGGTGGTTGGCTATTTCAGCCAGGACGTTGGGGAGATGGCCGGTCGTACCGCAGTGCGAGAGACCATGGCTGGGGCAGGTGAAGTTGCGACGTTCGGCGAGGAGTTGGCCGAGCTAGAAGCCGCCATGTCAGATCCCGAGAGGGGAGATGAGCTTGAAGCGCTGGTTGATCGCTTCGGCGTGGTTCAGGCGCGTTTTGACGACCTCGACGGCTATTCCCTCGAGGCTCGAGCTCGTGAGATTCTCGCGGGTCTGAGCTTTTCTTCTCAGCAAATGGATGCCTGTGTCGAGACGCTCAGCGGTGGTTGGAAGATGCGTGTGGCGCTAGCCCGAATTCTTCTGATGAAACCGGACATCCTGCTTCTCGACGAACCCACGAACCACCTGGACATCGAGTCGATTATTTGGCTGGAGGGCTTCTTGCGCAACTTTGCTGGCGCCCTCATCGTGACAAGCCACGACAGGTCGTTTCTCAATCGCCTGGTCACTCACATCGTCGAGATCAACGCGGGTGAACTCACGTCCTTCACGGGCAACTACGACTTCTACCTGCAGCAGCGCGAGCTCTTTGACAAGCAGGCCGACGCGCAGTTCGCGCGCCAGCAGGCCATGCTTGCAAAGGAGAAGGCCTTCATCGAGAGGTTCAAGGCCAGAGCTAGTCATGCCGCGCAGGTTCAGAGTCGCGAGAAGAAGCTGGAGAAAATTGACCTAGTACAACCACCTCGTCGCGAGAAGGCAATGGAGTTTACCTTCGACACGCCACCTCGCTCTGGGGAGGATGTTGCGAAGCTCGAAGCGGTGGATAAGTCGTACGGGGACCTCGAAATCTACAAAGACTTCAACATACTTCTCAGGCGAGGAGAGCGCTGGTGTGTCATGGGCATCAACGGCGCCGGCAAGTCGACATTACTCAAGCTAATAGCGGGCATCACCTCTGCGGATTCCGGCAAGGTGACGGTAGGGCCGAGCGTCAAGATGGGGTACTTCGCGCAGCACGCTATGGAGCTTCTCGATCCGAGCATGAGCCTCTTCGAAACCCTTGAGAACGCCTTTCCCAGGGCAAGCCAGGGCAGTTTGCGCTCCCTCGCCGGTGCCTTTGGGTTCTCGGGGGACTCTGTCGAAAAGCCCTGCTCTGTGCTCTCCGGAGGAGAGAAGGCAAGGCTAGTCCTAGCCCGCATGCTCTACAACCCGCCGAACTTCCTGGTGCTAGACGAGCCAACGAACCACCTCGACATGGCAACCAAAGAAATGCTCGTCAAAGCCCTCGCAAAATTCGAGGGAACCATGCTCTTTGTCTCCCACGACCGCGAATTCCTAGCCGCACTCTCCAATCGCGTCCTAGAACTCGAAGACCACGACGTGCGCCGCTACGAAGGAGGCTACCTAGAGTACGTAGAGCAAGTCGGCTACGAAGCCCCCGGCGTCGGCTGACCGCTCTCGGTCCCCGGGGGAGACCGGAGCAGCGTTGGCGGTGCTAGCGCTGCTTGCCCTTATTGCGCCGCGCGGTCTTTGATTGGTCGGCGGCCCGTTGAGATTTCTTGGCATCGACGACTTCGTAGACCAGGATGCTCTCGCCAGGGCTGACGATGGAGCTGGGGGAGAGGTGGTTGATGCGAGCTAGGTCGTAGCGACCTAGGCCGTATTTTGCGCCGATGGTTTCTAGCGATTCTGGACGCTTCGGTTCGTAGGATACGCGTTTGCGGCCAATTCGTCGCTCGGCTTCGTTTAGGTGTTCTTCTGACCCTGATTCGACGATCCGCAGGCGGCTTTCATCCATGACCGCAACGCCGTGCTTGGTCGGGGAGAACTTCTTGGAGACCCAGACCTGTAGCACCATTCGGGGATGCAGATGCGCCTCGACATCCAGGCCGTTCCAAAATGCCAGGTCTGAGGTCTTTACATCGAACGCCTCTGCTGTGCCTCCCAGGGTTGCACCGGATACAATCCGGTGGAAGTAGCGCTTCTTGCCCTTCACCTTGAAGTCGATATTGGGAACGGGCATGAGGAGAGCTTCTCCATCAGAAGCGGCAGGAACGCCGGACTTATAGAGACTCTCTCGTGCCTTGGTTTCGTTGGTAGTCTTCGTTGCTTGGCTAACCTTGGGAACGACGAGGATCATGCCGCCACGGACCTCAGACTCGGTGGCCAGTCCATTGAGCTTGCGGAGTTTGCTGCGAGCGATGCCGTGTGTCGTAGCTACATCTTCGAATCGCTCGCCATGTTTGACCACATACGCGTCCACGTCATCCCAATCGGCGCGTAGCTGGGCGAATCGCTCGCCGAACTTGGATTTGCTCCCCATAGGAATACGGACGCGATAGTTGCTGACGTGCGGCGGGGTACGGCCACGCCTGAGCTGAGGGTTAAGCTTCTCTATGGTTGCTTTGTCTGTACCGGCCGCCTGTGCAACGATGGCGAGGGCAACGGATTTGGGGACCACGGCCTCTTCCCACTCCAGAGTGACTGCGCCCTTAATATCAGCAAAGCCAAAGACCTCCAGGTTGTTGCCAACAATGGCGGTAGCCAGCCACTTGGGCACGTAGTGGGAGGTTCCCCAAGGCAGGCCGTTTTCATACTCGAGCAGCTGCCAGTAGCTATTGGTATTGTACTTTGCGATGCTCTTGATAACGGCCCCGTAGCCGGCGTTAAAGGCCGCCATGGCGAGGTCCCAGTCGCCGAAGCGATCGTAGAGATCTTTGAAGTAGAAGGTCACAGCTTCGGTCGATAGACCTGGATCGTTGCGCTCGTCAAGCCAGCGATTTTGCGTGAGACCGTAGATTCGTCCGGACGCCGGCATGAACTGCCATAGGCCACTGGCCCCGACTCGAGAGTACTCGTGGGGGGAGTAGGACGACTCAATCATGCTGATATAGAGAAGCGCTTCGGGCAGCTTATGCTTGCGCAAGTTGCGCAGCATCATGCCCTTATACTTGTTCTGATCACGCAACCAGGCCGTCATGATGTTGCGGCCCCGAGGATCGTAGCGATAGAACTCCAGGAACTTAATGATGCGCTCATCCCAGTGAACCGGAACGTCGGGCATCTTTAGATCGTCGAGCCAGGGCAGGTCTGGACGAAGCTCGGATGGTTTGCGAACTGAGACTGCCTTGCTACGAGCACCCGGGGCGCCAATCCGGTCCCCATGCTTTCCGCGTTTTCTCACAGCGGTATGGCCATGAACCGATGAAGCAGGTGCCCAAGGGCTATCCGAGTTGCGCTGTGGGAAGGCCTCAAGCTCAAATTCTGTGAGAGCTTCCTGGATAGCCCCCTGGCAGGAGTCGCCGACTGTGCAGCCTCGGATCGCGCGCCGTTGGCGGAGGTCTTGAACCAGGACTCTTGGATTGTCGGCGCTTGGTCCAGGCCCAGGTCGAATGGGACCCGGTACGGTAGGTCCCGGTTGGGCTCTCGCGATAGATTGTTGCCCGGCAGTAATGGCGACGACGGTGAGGAGGCCAAGGAGCCGACGAGCGGGGAAATGAGCAGGAACGTGAGTCATGAGCACCATCCACGAGCCTACGACAGTGGCTCCAGAGCGCGAGTTTTTGTCAAAACCACTATCTCAGTGCACGAGCGAGCCTTATGCAGTGGCCTTTCCTCGCCGAAAGCGGTTAGAGTGGCTGCGAACTCAGACCCTAGGAGTCAGCCATGCCCGGTATGGGCGAACTCGCCATTATTCTTATCATCGTTCTCTTAATCTTCGGCGCCGGCAAGTTGCCTGCAATCGGAGATGCACTCGGACGCAGCATCAAGAACTTTAAGCGCACTGCCACAGGCAATGATGAAATCGAGGTGTCCAAAGCGGACGGGCTCGATAGCGCAAAGAGCTCTGGTGAATTAGGCCAAGGCGACGTCGAAGACGCCGAAGTGCTTAGCGCAGCCAAGAGCAAAGAGAACGCTTAGCACTATCGCTCAGGCGAGACTGCTGCTTCTTACACGCGTCTTCGAAGAAGGCGCGTCGCATGCCCACGTAGTAAAGGTGGGCTGCCTGCGTTTCGGGCTACCTCCCGCAGGTCGCTGTCTCGAAAGTCGAGGCACAGTCGGCAGGCCAGAGGTAGTGGGCAGTCGGGGTTGAGAGCGAGGGCGAGTCGAACGCGCCTACTCTGTGACCACCTTGGGTGATTGGCAATTCTTTGCAGCGATCTGCGATCGGCTGGGCGCTTCGCCGCCATGATCAAGAGATCTGGCTCCATGAGGTTGGGATTGTTGAGCAAGACCTCGACCACCTGCATATTGGGATCGTGCATGAGGTGGGTGAGAACCGTTCGGTCTCGGGTACGAGCGGCCGACTTTCGCGCCCCCAAAGGAAGGGGAGGACCGTTTGGGGTCACCGGCCGTGGTGCATCTTCCGGTGCCTCGGCTTCGTCTCGAGTCCCCTCCAAGAGGATGTATGAGACCTCGGTGGCTCGCAGCTCATTGGCAGCAGAATAGAGGTCGACCCGGTCGTCATAGTGGATGTGATCTGGATGCTCCAGTACTGCCACCAACGCCGAGAGGGCGAGGCTCACCTCCAGATTTCCGCGCCCAGCCTTCGCAATCAAGGCCTGGATGGTTTGCACGGTCTCAAGCGCGGAGTGCCGACCGAGAATCTGCGCCATGGCCGCTTGACGCATGCGCACTTCGCGAATCGACTTCACCGCCGTCAGCATGCCGGCGAGACGATTCTCGATTTCACTAGGCTCCTGTTGCCCCACCGAATCAGTGTGCCACGGCTTGAGACCGAACCGAAGAATCGGGCCCAAGTTGTCTGGCTGAGGCATCCAATGTAATGATGCCGGCATGTCTGAGGAGCGGGTTATTAAGAGGTATGCCAATCGGAAACTCTACGACACCCAGCATTCGCGGTACGTGACCCTCGACCAAATCTCGGAAATGATCCGAGAGGGTGATGACGTCAAGATCATCGACAACAAGAGCAAAGAGGATCTGACGAGTGTGACGCTTGCACAGATAATTTTTGAGGAAGAGAAGAAGCAGAAGAGCTTCCTCCCGCTCCAGGCGATGCGAAATATTATTCAGACGGGAGGCGAGTCGATCAATCAGCTCGTCTCGCAGGCCCAGCACAAGATTGGTGAGGCCCAGCGCAAAGTCACGGACATTCTTCCCAATTCCAGCGAGTCCGAGGCCGCTTCGGAGAGCGGTGAGGTTGGAACAGAATATACAGATCTTGCCCAGAGCAAGTCAGGGCCGCTGGCCATTCGTGAATTTCGCGAGTTCCTGGTGACCTCTCAACGCACTATCGACGATTGGCAGCGCCGCATGGACGATCGTATCCGTGGGGTAGTCGAGGGGATCTCACCATTTCGAGGAATCCACAGCGACGTGCAGGGGCTATCCGAGAGAATCGCAGAGCTTGAGGCGAAGCTCGGTGCCATGGTCGAAGAAGAAGAGCAGGGCACAGGTGCGGAACAGAGCACAAACGCCGAGTAGAGACGACTTATGAACAGAAAAGAAACCATCGATAAGCAGGGCGAGTTCCTTCTTCCGTGTGTTGCGAACTATTATGAAGAGCCGGTCGTCATAATCGAGGCGAGTGGCACGCGGGTCAAAGACATCGATGGTGTCGAATACCTCGATTTCTTCGGCGGCATTCTCACCATTTCTCTTGGCCACTGCCAACCAGAGGTCGTCGATGCGATAACAGCGCAGAGCAAGACGTTGGGGCATACTTCCACGCTCTATCCAACCCACGGCCAGATCGAGGCTGCGCAGACGTTAGCTCGCCTAACACCGGGCAAGCTAAAGAAGAGCTTCTTCACAAGTTCCGGTTCGGAAGCAGACGAAACCGCAGTGATGCTGGCCAAGATTCACACGGGATCCAGCGAGGTGATTGCGCTACGCCATGGCTATCACGGGCGCACCCATCTCAATACGACACTGACTGCGCACAAGAACTACCGCTTAGTTCAAACACCGGTAGCTGGCATCAAGCACGCTCCTGCGCCCTACTGTTACCGATGTCCCTTCGGCCAGACCTATCCAAACTGCGACGTCAAGTGCGCATCCGACCTCGAAGAGCTTATCCAGACCACGACCAGTGGCAAGCCAGCTGCGTTCTTGGCGGAACCCATCCAAGGCGTTGGTGGGTTCATTACGCCGCCCAAGGAGTACTTCAAGGTTGCTGTCGACATCGTTCGCAAGTATGGCGGCGTGTTTATTTGCGACGAGGTGCAAACCGCTTTTGGTCGCACGGGCGGCAAGTGGTTCGGCATTGAGCACTGGGGCGTTGAGCCCGACATCATGACCTTTGCCAAGGGCATCGCCAATGGCATGCCGGTGGGCGCGACAATTGCGACCGAAGAGGTGGCAAACTCCTGGACAGGCGCAAGCATCGCGACCTACGGCGGAAACCCGGTTTCTATGGCGGCGACCAATGCCACCCTCGGCGTTATGGAGCGAGAGGATATGCCTACTCGCGCAGAGCGCCTTGGTAAGAAGATCACCGAGCTATTCATGGGCTTCAAGGAGCAGTATGAATGGGTCGGCGATGTACGGGGCATGGGCCTTATGCAGGCGATAGAAATCGTCGAAGACAAAGCAAGCAAAGTGCCAAACGCCGCCAAGACCAATGCAATTATGGAAGCCGGCAAGGCCGCCGGTATCTTGCTCGGCAAAGGTGGCCTCTACGGCAATACCATTCGTATCGCGCCGCCAATGCTCATCACCGATGACGAAATGAATGAGGCCTGTGAGCGGTTTGCTAAGGCCATGGCGGCAGCAAAATAGCGCCTTCTATGGCCGATCCTCAGCTCATAAACGACGACCTAAGGCCGACCACTGATGCTGAGCGCACGTGGTCGAAATGGCATATCGCCGCCCTCTGGGTGGGCATGGCGGTGTGCATTCCGACCTATTTGTTGGCCGGCTGGATCATGGCCGGCGGCGCGTCATTGGGAATGGCTGTTCTGGCCATCGCGATTGGCAACCTCATTGTCTTGGGCCCCCTCATCCTAAACGCGCATCCGGGGACCAAATACGGCATTCCGTTTCCCGTCGTGCTCCGCTCAAGTTTTGGCATCATGGGGGCAAATATCCCAGCGATGATGCGGGCAATCGTTGCCTGTGGTTGGTTTGGTTTCAATACCTTCATCGGCGGCAAGGCCATGTACGTTCTCGCACTGATCGTCGTTCCAGGCTCTTGGTCCATGCCTGAAGTGCTACCCGATTTCATGGGGATCAAGACCGGGATGTTCCTCTGCTACTTGGCGTTCTGGGGCATTCAAGTCGCAATTATCGTGCGTGGCATGGAGTCCATTCGGAAGCTTGAGGCACTGGCAGCGCCGTTCTTGATTCTCATTGGTGTGGCGCTTTTTGGATGGGCATGGGTCAAGACTGGAAGCCTTTCAGACATGATGGCTAGTCCGCCAGAAGCTAAGCAGTCAGCTACTGCGACGCTCATCGTTGGCATCAACTACGCGGTTGCTTTTTGGGGCACTCTTGCTCTCAATATTCCGGACTTCGCACGCTACGCAAAGAGCCAGCGCGACCAGATTGTCGGTCAAGCGATTGCGTTGCCCCCCACGATGACGCTCTACGCGTTCATTGGTGCTGCGGTTACCAATGCCACCCTAGTCCTCTACGGCCAAGCGATTCCTGACCCGGTAGATCTCACAGCTAGAATCAGCAGCGAGACTTCTGTGATCGTGGCGCTAGTTTCGATGTTCGCGCTCGGCTTGGCAACCGTATCTACGAATCTTGCGGCGAACATCGTTTCGCCTGCCAACGATATTTCGAACCTCTCCCCTTCCAGGGTTTCTTTCCAAGAGGGCGCCATCATCGCAACGATCGTCGGGAGCCTCTTCTTTCCTTGGAAGTTGGCGGACAAAATTGGCAACTGGCTTGGCGCCTACGGCGCTGTACTCGGTGCAGTCGGTGGCGTCATGATCGCCGACTACTATCTCATTCGAAAGACGCAATTGGTCGTCGACGAGCTCTACGAGCGCGGCGGCCGCTACGAGTACAAGCGCGGCTTCAACCCCGTAGCTCTCTGCGCCCTGGCAATCGGCGTTGGCGTCAATTTGCCGGGCATGCTGCAGACCATGGGCTTCATTACCGCTCCTTCTTTCTTCATGTCCCTCTACAGCTGGGGCTGGTTCGTGTCATTCTTCGTCGCGGGCGCATCCCACTTCATTGGAACCAAGCTCTTCGCTAGCGAGAGCGCTTAACCGCCACCACATTTGGCTCAAACCGAGAAACAACATGGCAAAAGACCTATCGATCGAAGTAAATGGCATCAAATTCGAAAATCCATTCCTTCTGGGTTCGGGCCCTCCAGGCACCAACGCGAAGGTGATTGCCAAGTCGTTCGACCTAGGCTGGGGCGGCGTCGTCTGTAAGACAATTTCTCTAGACGCCTCCTTGGTGGTCAACGTGGCGCCCCGCTACGGGAAGTTCAAGAGCCGCAAGACTAACGAAGTCGTGGGTTTCGAGAATATCGAACTCATCAGCGACCGGCCGTTCGAAACTTGGCTAGATGAGCTTGCCCAGCTCAAGAAGGAGTACCCGAACAAGGTTCTCGTCGCGAGCATCATGGAAGAGGGTAAGAAGGAGAACTGGCAGGAGATTACCAGTCGAGTTCAGGAGACCGGTGTCGATGCCTTCGAGATGAACCTCTCCTGCCCACACGGAATGCCCGAGCGGCGAATGGGACTTGCCATGGGAGAGGACCCCGATTGCGTTCGCGAGGTCGTTGGTTGGGTCAAAGAAGTCTCGACAATTCCGGTCTGGGCAAAGATGACGCCGAACGTGACGCATCCCAAAGACTCGGCTCTCGCTGCTTGTGAGTCTGGCGCAGATGGCATCGCCGCGATCAACACCATTCTCTCGATTGTAGGCATCGATCCTAAGACTCTCTTGCCACAACCAACGGTCGCTGGCTCTACGGTTCCCGGTGGCTACTCTGGACAGGCCGTCCGCCCCATCGCGCTCCGACACGTCATGGAAATCGCCAAGGCCGTTCCAAAGGACGTGACCATCTCGGGCATGGGCGGCATCGAGACTGGTTGGGACGCAGCGCAGTTCATGTTGCTCGGCTCTCACACAGTCCAAGTGTGCACAGGCGCCATGCTCAACGGTTACGGCATGATTGAGGGGCTCTGCGAAGACCTCCTCAAGTTTACTGTCGACCACAACTTTGAGCGCCTCGCCGATTGCGTGGGTCACAGCCTTCCGCACTTCTCAACTCACGCCAAACTGGTCGAAGCCCAGCGTCAGGCCAAGCTCGACCGCAAAAGCGGCGCTGACAACAATTGGAAGGGTGACATCGCAAAGGAAACTAGCGATCTCACCTCGACGGAGGAGTAGGCGAGAGCATGGCGTATGGAGACGGAGACGCGTCGTTTCAGGCGGCCGGTCTGCATGAAGGTATTGCCAACTTGGTGGAGGCCTTCTATCGCCACATGGATACGCTTCCCGAGGCCGTGACGATTCGCAACATGCACGATCATGATCTCGACGAGTCTGCCGATAAACTACGAGTTTTTCTGGCCGGCTGGCTTGGTGGCCCCAAAGAGTATACCGCGAAGTTCGGCAAGATGCGCATACCCCACGCTCACCAGCACCTCTCTATTGATCACGCTGAGCGCGACGCTTGGATGCTGTGCATGAGGCATGCAGTTGCCGAGCGCGACGAGTGGGCGAACGACTTCAAAGAGTACTTCTTGCGGGAGATATTCCGGCCGGCAGAGAAGGTTCGTGTGTTCTCAGTTCGGCGTCGCGAGACGCAAGCCAATTCACAATAGTGCGCTGCACTCAAACCTCGCCCGAGCGGTGTGCTCGCAACCAGCGAGCAGAGCCTATCGGCTATCCAGCGATTGCTACTTCGAGCAGCAATACGCCAATTGCTGCCGCGACGGCTAGAAGCGTGACTGGGACGCCCAGGCGAATGTACTCCCCGTAGGACACATGAACTCCTCTGTCGCGCAGCAGGCGAAACCAGAGAAGTGCAGCGAGGCTGCCTATTGGCAACATCTTCGGCCCGAGGTCTCCGCCGATGAGTGCGGCGAAGACGTGGATCTTTGTTGCCCCGGGCTCAACTCCCATATCTTCGATGGCAAGTGACATCGTGTAGGCGACGGGGTGGTTGTTCATAAGCGCAGAGAGGCCTGCGGCAATGCCACCTGTCGCAGAGACGCTTGCAGCTTCGCTCGACCTACGCAACTCGACCAAGAGACTGCCCAAATCCGACGTCAGCCCAGCGTTTCCGACCCCTTTGGCGACGATGAAGATGGCGACCACGAAGAGAATTACATCCCAGGCAATGCCAGTCGCGATAGGGAGCAACTCACCACCTTGCTCGGTCCTGTAGAAGAGGAGCAAGACAGCGGCCCCCGCTGCGGCGATGAGGTGGAGCGGTACATTGGTGAGCCCCTGGGTGAAGAAACCCACCAAGGTGAAGCCGATAATAGTGGCGGCTAGCTTGCGAAACCCAGCGTGTCCATCCGCCTCTTGGGGTTTTTCTGAGAAATCGAAGTGACAGGGCAAGTCGTGGCGGAAGTAGAAGCGCAGCGCCGCAAACGTCACAGTAAAACTCGCGATGGCGGGCAACACCATCCATCGGGCATACTCGAGGAAGCTAATCTGAAAGGTCTCGGCGACGACGATATTGATTGGATTGCTAATGACGAGCAATCCCACCAAGTTGGCAACATAGAGAACTGCGAAGAAGTAGGGAAGCTTTGCTCGGGGCGACCAGCCATCGGTCGAAATCTCAGCAAGCAGTGTGCCGACGAGAGGCGTGAGGATTAGAACGGCGGCGTCGTTGGTGAAAAGTGCGCCGACCATCGTGCCGGCAAAGAAGAGATAGGCAAATAGTCGTTTTGCATTGCCCTTGGATACCCGGGCGAGCCAACGTGTGAATGAGACGAAGAGCCCTACCTTCTCCGCGACAAGGGTCATGCTCATGAGGCTTGCCAAGGTGAGAAGCGGCATCACCATGAAGCGCATGGAGCGCAGCGCTTCGCTTGGGCTCACCAGTCCCAAGGCGAGAGTGGCCGCGGCCCCGAGCGTCGCCGCCAAGTGCGGCGCGAGTCTAAGACCGCCGACGCGTGGTTGCAGGAGCGAACCCAGCACCACAGCGGCGAGAATCGAGACAGCCAATAAACCCATGTGGAAGCGTCACGATAAAGGCGGAGAGAATTGGATGTCAACGGAGCAGGGGCGTCACAGCTAGCTAGTGCCCGGCCGATAAAGTCCAATTGGGCGATTAGAGCCTGAATTTGCTCTTTTGAGGTCTTTTTGCCTTCCGGAAATATCGAAGGTGGGGCGACGGTTCTATCGATTGAACTCGCTTGAAAGGACCGCCCCCATGCGCACCAGTACCGCCGAACAACTCCCGCTTGTCCCACAGATCAGCGGCCACAAACACATGGATGAATTG
>JAAEPE010000626.1 GCA_024222395.1 Myxococcales bacterium | reverse complement strand
GAGGAACCGAAGTCGCTGCGCTCTTTTACTCCCTCATCGGAACGTGCCGAATGCTCGACGTCAATCCCACCGAATATCTGCTCGCCGCCGCGACTGTCGCGATCGAGAGCCCTGGCGAAGTTCTGCTCCCCCACGAATTCAAGCGACAGAAGCGCTAGACATAGCTTCGCGACTCTCGAAAGAGGGGGCAGGGGGAGGTTCTACGATCGAAGAGATCTACAACTTAGAGCGCTACATCGATGCGCAGCATAGCGGTCCCGGCCTCGGTTGGTTTCGCGTTGTCCAGCCCCCCGTCGAGGCACGAGAGGTGATTGCCGATGGCAAGCTCGCGGTCATCCTGGGTATCGAGACCTCCGATCTCTTCGACTGTTTTCTAACACCTCGGGATGGGTTTGAAGCATGCCCGGCGGAGTCGGTGCGTGCCGTCCTCGACCGCTACTGGGAGATGGGCACTCGGGCGATCTTTCCCACCCACAAGTTTGACAGCGCCTTCTCCGCTGGTGATGGCGATCGGAATGTTGGGCAGATTGGCAGCTTCATCAACGGCGGCCACAACTCGAACTTCGTCGAAACTTGCCCCGACTCGCCGAGGGTCTTTTGACAAAGGAAGCGTGACCTTCGGCGGTATCAATGTGCCCAGGGATACCTACGATGAAGCCGTTCCCCACGATATGAGCGCCTTTGCGCAGAATCCAATCATCACGCTCATCTCGTTCATCAACCAGCTCCAAGAACCTGCGCTCGAAGGAGACTACTACCAGGCCACAGGGCTCACCGAGTTGGGCGAGACTTTGCTCCTCGAAATGATGCAGCGGGGCATGCTCGTGGAAGTCGATCATCTGCCGCGGCGCACGTTCGTGCGCGCCTACGAGTTATTAGTAGAGAACAACTATCCTGCGCTCGGAACTCACGGCAATAGCAATCGCGGAGTGCTCTACGACCTTGGTGGCGTTGGCAATACCGGCTTTGGTGGCTGTGGGACGCCGGGTGTAGTTGGCGGCATGGGGCAGCGCCTGCGTGATCGCATTGCGGAGATTGCCGCAGCTGGCGCGTACCCCGCAGAGGGATTCGGATTCGACCTAAACGGGTTTGCAGGAGGCCGCAGACCCGGCTTTGGAGAGGACAGAACATGTTCTCAAGAGCAATCGAGAGGGTGTAGATCTGAATGTGACAGTTCTCTTCTGGGAATTTCGGAGTGATCTCGTCGGTTAGAAGGGCATGGCATCGAGCGCAACGTCCCTTCACATAGTATTCCCTCCACATTCGACAGATTCTCCCAAAAGTGCGCTTGATAGCTTGCATGACTTCATGGACAAGCGGCGCAAGCAACGGAAGCCGGTTGCAGACTTCGGAGCGTTTGAGGAGGAACTCCACAAGCGCATCATGGGCGTGGAGCGCGAGCTTCTTGGCGAGGAGCTCG
>JAAEPE010000625.1 GCA_024222395.1 Myxococcales bacterium | reverse complement strand
ACTCGAACTCTTCCATCCATCGAGAAGATCAGACTTGGCTGAGCCCGCCAAGCACACATTCCACCGTTCTCGTAAGTGATCGATATGATCTAGCTTTTCAGACGACGCGTTTCGAGGGGATTCAACACAGTAGTGCTAAGCGCAAACCGGCGAAGAAGGCCAAAGTGAGGCGCTAGGCGCAGCTGGCGAGATGTCGACTTCGTGGCCAGAATTCGTCGGAAAGTACTGGCCATCTACAGCCCAAGGAGGGTCCTAGAATAAATCCTAGGCCAAATGCTGCTCCAACTAGCCCGAAGGCGCGAGTGCGGTCGGCTATGTCGGTAACATCGGCGATGTAGGCTTTGGCGGTCGCCTGGGTGGCGCCGGAGATGCCTGAGAGCATTCGACCGAGCACAAGGAGCCAGATGGAATAGGCGAAGCCAATGATGAGGTAGTCGATACAGAGAGTTGCCAGGGACAAGAGCAGGACGAGACGTCGCCCAAACCTATCGATGAGATTGCCGAAGAGCGGTGCGAACAAGAAGTTCATCGCGGCATAGGTGAAGGCAAGAACGCCCGCCCATGGGGCGGCCTCGGAGGCGCTCGCACCCAGTAGCTCCTCGAGTAGAGCTGGTAAGACGGGCGCGATAAGCCCAAAGCCGATAGCGTCAAGCGCTATGATGATGAGAATGAAGGCAAACGCGTTCTTGCCTGATTCGGCGGTTCTCACTCGCTCTCGAGCTCTGGGACAGACTGTTGGGTGAAATGCTTGCGCAGCTCGCAGAGGTGGACGTTTGCGGATGCGAGAATGGTCACGGCTAGCTCGCCAACTTCGTGCCAGAGGGTGAGCAATTGGGTGGTCGTCTCAATATTTGGGGCTTGCTGGTAACGCGCGATCGCAGCCATGAGTTCTCTCTCGGCTGAGTCCGCTTCTAGCATCCGCGCGGGCCTATAGTGAAAGCGATTCTGGCACTCGGGGCAAGGCTCGAGATCGGGGTAGAGAAGGGCGCAGAAATAGCAGCTATCGACTGCCCTGCCGTCTGAAATGCCCTCCATGCCGCAGCCTACCAAAGGCTTGATTGTTCGAACACTCTTCGGCCTCTTGCGGCTGGCATCCCGCTTGTGCGCGGTAAGACCTCTCCCTGCCCCCTCTTTCGAGAGTCGCGAAGCTATGTTTAGCGCTTCTGTCGCTTGAATTCGTGGGGGAGCAGAACTTCGCCAGGGCTCTCGATCGCGACTGTCGCGGCGGCGAGCAGATATTCGGTGGGATTGACGTCGAGCATTCGGCACGTTCCGATGAGGGAGTAAAGGAGCGCAGCGACTTCGGTTCCTCGTTTGCTCTTGGATTCGTGGTGATT
>JAAEPE010000624.1 GCA_024222395.1 Myxococcales bacterium | reverse complement strand
GCCGAAGAGCAAGCTCGCGGCGAGACTGGCTAGATCACCCTCTGTAGTCTTCGGAGCTGCGTTGGAAGCTGTGGGCGGCACCACGATGTTGTGCCACGATTGGCTATGGTGCGCCTAGATGGGTAGTGCCGGGCGGCTACGGCGCTACTGCGTGCCGATCTCTCTAACGGACGTTGGGAGGCCACAATCCGGACGCAGATGGCGGCATAGCCCGGCATCCCCCCCCCCACTTTCAGGAACTGCACCCCCACACAGCTCAAAGCTTGTATTAGCGAATCCAATAGCTGACTATTCGCCGCTTTCACGATGGCAGCATTCAAGACATCGGCAGGGATCAGTTCCTACGCCAAGTGGATCTCCAGACACCATAGGCTGGTTCTGGGAGTGGCGCTCATCATGGCCATCGTTTCAGGAGCTCTTGCCCTACGCTTGCCTGTTCTCTTCAACGTGAAGAATCTTCTCCCGGCTTCTCAATCCTCTGTCCAGAATCTCGAGATCCTCCAGAAGCGTGCACGTGCCTTCGGAACAGTCTATGTGCTCATTGAAGCAGAGGACCCAGAGCTGCGTGCAGCGGGAGCACAGCTCTTGCAGCAAGAGATCGAGAAGATTGACCCCTCATTGCTCGCCAACGTGGCCTATGACGACAGTGCAATACGCAGCTTCTACTGGGAACATCGTTTTCTCTTTGTTGGGCTCGATGAACTCACAGATGCTCGAAATGCACTTCACGATAAGATCAATGGGGGAAAGCTAGCCGCCAATCCTCTCTACATTTCTCTAGAGGAGCCATCGGACCGAGACGTTGATGATCGGATGGAGAAGCTCCGCGCACGCCTCAACGATGCTGAGTCCAACGCGAAGCAACCACACCGCTTTGTATCCAAGGACGAGAAGCTGCAGTTCATGATCTTGCGCACCTCATTCTCCAGCTCAGACCTGAAGAAAGGAGCAGAGCTGATTCGGATCATCGAAGGTGCGATGAAGGATGCCAATAAGCAACTAGGCAACAACGTGAGCTTTGGAATCGCGGGGCCGGTCACAGCAACACTCTATGAGCAGAAGTCCATATTGCGCGGCATGGTGATCGCAGCATTTGTCACCATCGTTCTCGTGTCAATTGCTCTGATCTTGTACTACCGCTCGATATTGATGGTACTCGCATCGCTCTGGTCTCTTGCAGTCGGTGTGTCCGCCACCTTTGCCTTCACCAAGATCGCCATTGGGCACCTCAATCTCATGACGGCATTTCTCGCCGCGATCGTTGTTGGCAATGGAATCAACTCTGGACTGATTCTCTTGGCTCGCTACTCTGAAGAACTGAGAGCGGGCCGGAAAGGGTCAGAAGCTCTTGCCAATGCGATGAGTGGTGCTGCACGAGGAACTCTTGCAGCAGCGCTCACCGCCAGTGTGGCGTATGGCTCTCTCATTGTGACGGACTTCCGAGGGTTTCGGCACTTTGGACTGATCGCTGGAGTTGGAATGGTTCTGTGCTGGCTTTCGGCTTTTGTCGTGCTTCCAGCAGGGCTGGCCTTCTTGGAGAAGAGAGGCTGGATTCGAGTCCACAAGGCACCAGCCATTGGGCGATGGTTGGCAAGATTGGCTCCTTCACAGACTCCTGTGCTGATTCTCTCGGTCCTTGTCACATTGGTCTGTGCCGTCACAACCTATCGCTATCTGGCTGATGATCCGTTCCTCAAGGACTGGCGAGTCTTGCGCCCCTCAAGTGCATTACTTCGACAGGCACGCGCATTGGAGAAGAAGCTACGCAACGAATTTGATCCACGCATCTTCAGTGGGCAAACAAGCAAGATCGTGATGGGTGTGGATCATCCTGATGTTGCCAGAGATCTGGCTAAGCGTATTCGAGATGAGGATGGTGCACGTCCAGAGGAGGAGAAGCTATTTGCCGCAATCCGCGGAATGTACGACTTCTTACCAAGCGATCAGGAGGAGAAGCTTGCACTCCTCACGGATATTCGCACGATGCTCAATGATGACATCACAGATGAGTTTTCTGCAGAGGAGCTCGAAGAGCTTGAGTTCGTTCGTCCACCTGAAGATCTTGCTGTCATGTCTATCGATGACATCCCACCAGCTCTTGCGTGGCCCTTTATCGAGAAGGATGGATCCAAAGGAAAGCTGATTCTCTTGACTGGGCATCCTCGGTTCAAGACCTGGAATGTTCAGAACCGAGTTGAGTTTGCAGAATCTGTTCGTGCTCTTGAGTTGCCACAAGGTGCAGTTGTCGGAGGACAGTCGTTTGTTGTCGCAGACATTATCGAGACGATGGAACGAGACGCACCTCTTGCGATCATCGTAGCGCTCGTGGGGGCTGTGTTTGTGGTGTGGCTCGTCGTTGGGCTCAGGCGGCATGGGCTTGTCACTTTGGCCTGTGGTGCTTCTGGAATTCTGGCCATGATCGCGTTGTGTGCCACCTTCGGACTGAAAGTGCACTTCATTGATCTCATTGCGCTTCCCATCACGATTGGAATCGGCATCGACTATGCGGTCAATCTGGCCGCCAGAGACAGAGGGCACGAGCTACAAGGTCCGCGTGACTTGTTGGCCACAACGGGTGGTGCGGTGCTTCTTTGCTCATTCACTACGATCGTTGGATATGGATCGCTCTTGCTCTCGGAGAACGGTGGTATTCGCTCCTTTGGATTTGCGTCGATCTTGGGCGAATTTGCCTGTGTGACGGCAGCGCTTCTCTTGGCACCCATCCTGTTGCATCTCAAGACACCCAGGCGCTACTTGTCGTAGTTCGAATATCCGATCTACCAACATTGGCGTAGCGCATCGTTCCTGTTGGGTGAGATCGAGCCTAGGCTGCGCGGCGCATGCCGCCAGCCAAGACGTGTGTCGCTGTGATGCTTGCGTGCCCAGCAGCGAGGACTGCATACCAGATCACAGCAATGTGGGGCAGGTGAAGGATCGCGAGTCCAAGAAAGCCCCACAAGAACACCTCTCGTCGCGTTAGGGCGTGTGCTGCACCAAAGATACGAGAGAGAGGGGAGCCACCATCAAGAGAGTTCTTGATGTAAAGGTCCTTCTTCTGGAACCACCATCGAAAGTGAATGCCGCTGCCACGACGATGCACGAAAAAGAGCTGTCCATAGACAACGCCATCATAGAGAGCATAGCCAGCAACCGATGCCAAGGCTAGATGCCAGTAGAAGGTCGTGTCGAACATCTCCTTGCAAAACCAGCCAAGAGCCAATGCATAGCCCATGTTCAGCAGGCCATCAGCGATGGTGTCCATCCACTCACCTATTGCAGACCCCTTGAATTTCAGGCGGGCGAGCTCGCCATCGCAGCAGTCCAGCATATGCTGAAGCTCAAGGACCGTCGCACCAAGGATGAGGTAGCTCCACGTGGCTTGAAAGATCAGGATGACACCCAAGACACCCACCATGGTTGACAGAAGCGTCACCTGATTGGGGGTCGCATTGGTATTCATCAAGACGTTGGTGACCAACCTGGAGACACGACGACTGATGTGTCGAACGACAGGGCCATCGGTTGGCTTTGTTAGGCTGATGAGAAGAGCTCGCTCTGCACGTCGCATGGATGTTGTGGTGCCCACAAAATGCCAGTACTCACCAGCAAACTCAGCGATGCAGACGTTTTCCGTCTCCACCAGAGAGTCGAGTCCTGCAAAGGAGAGGTCTTCGTCATAGCCAGTTGCCAGCTCACCAAGAAGGGCTGTGGGAACAAGCCAGAGTCCTGTGTCGATGGCATCGGCAACCGCTCCATTGAGACCGCTGACTTCTTGATCGTCTAGTTGGACACGCAGATATCCAGGAAGTGGTTCGCCAAGCTCTCTGTCTTGAGAATCCACGACCATGACAAGCTTGGAACTTGGATTCTGTGTTGTGACGGATGTGAGGGCTTGGACATCCCAAATATGCTGGCAGCGCAACAGGAGAACATGCTCATCGAGCTTCTCTTGCAGGTTGGTGAGGGTTTCTCCTTTCAGCTGTCCAGGAATGTCTGTGATGACGGCTTCAATTTGGATTTCGCTCTCGACGAGGTCTACATCACTCAGAGCAGTCTCCATTAATGAGTCTGACGAATGTACAACGAAGACCTCGGAAATACCGGTTCGTGCAAGACTGAGAATATTCCGCTTCAAGATGGAGAGGCCGCCAACCTTCTCAAGAGGCTCAAGAGCATCTGCAAAGAGGATGGCCTGACGGATGATGTGCTCGTGAGTCATATCTATGAGCCTAGAAAGGCTGCTTCTCCATCCAGGCCAAGAGCTCACAGTAGAGCTTGTGGAATTCAGTGGGATTCTTGTCAGCGAGGTTGTTTCTTTCGTTGGGATCCTTCTCAAGATCATAGAACTCGCTGGCACCGATCAATCGGTTGATGATGACCTTCTTGCCGTTTGCAACTGCTGCCACGGCACGTTCAAAATGGGAAATCATGTAGATTGGACGTTTGGGAGGCGGGGTTCCCGTTTGCAGGGTGTCTACAAGTGAGCGACCTAAGGTCTTGGTTGGGGTGCTAAGAGCAAAGAGTCCGAGGATGGTCGGGTATAGGTCAGCCACGGAGACAGGCATATCAAGGCTCTTGCCCGAGGTGTCACCAGGAAGTCTAATCATCAAGGGAACTCTCATCGTCTCGTCATAGATGCGCAATAGGTGGCGACGATAGCGGTGTTCCCAAAACTCATCTCCATGGTCTCCAACCAGGATCACAGCAACATCGTTGTAGTTGGGATTCTGCTCGAGCTCATCAAGCAGTTTGCCAATCCAGTGGTCTGTGTATGCAACCTCCGCGTCATATCGCTGTAGCTCCGAACCTCCAAAATCAAACATGTCGTTTGGCACGTAATGAGCGTGAGGGTCGTAGTAGTGAACGAGCATAAAGAAGGGATCGCTGGTATCGATCTTTTCCAGCTCCTTAATAGCGTTACGGGTGCTCGATTCAGATGTTATGGAGCTTCGATTGGAGACCTCTTGCTCAAACTGGCGATAGGTATCGAACATGTGCAAGGAGTAGCGAAGGTTCTTGTGGGCCGATACGGCTATCGTCTTGACCCCAGCTTCTTGCAAGACGTAGCCAAGGGTGTCCTTTCCAGGCAGGTCTTTGCCCATACCACCATTGAATCGACCGGTTACGAGGGAGCGTGCGACCCTGCGGGTCGAAGGAGAGGTGGTGTAGGCTGTAGTGAAGTGTGTGGATTCTGCTGCAAAGTCGCTCAAACTAGGTGTGAGCGGTGTGTCGCCGTTGCTTCGGCCGACCCGGTCGGCTCGCAGGCTATCGACAAAGAGCATGAGTACCCCGCGAGCTGCGGGGGCCTGAGGAGTAGGAGCAGGACTGAGCACATCCACTGGAGCTGGGCATAGCTCCAGTCGCTCTTCACTAGAGACGTTGTGATCCGTGTCAGGCAAGAACCACAAGAGACGATACGTCATCGACGTTCGCTCATGAAGGACCAGTCTCGTTTGATGAGAAAGAAGAGACATGGAAGGACGTGCCACTGCGAGCACGACAATGGCAGCCAGAGATGCAAAGCCGATGGTGCGACGGCTTGGTGACCACCCACGCAAGGTGATCTTGCAGCTCGTCCACTCACTAGACAGAGCCAACAGAGAAAGAACGTAGAAATGCAGAAAACCGATTAGGTGCACGTAGGAGAGCGGTGGGTTCTTGGAGAATTGAAAAATGAGACGAGCCTGCATCCAGTACAAACACGCCAAATAGAGAACCCACAGCAACACTCTCGCCGCTCGAGAAATGGGAGCAAGCTTCACTCCTATTGCAACCACAAGGCAGAAAGCCGCGCTAACGACAGCCATCAGATGCAAGAAGGAGTAGCCAAACGGATATGCGCCCAGGCACAGATGCGTGAACCCGCAGAGCTGCACGAGGACCCAGGCACCAATAAACAGAAAGATTCGCTGGTGACTCATTCGGAACCTGCCCGAGGTCAATCCTGTAGCGATCTGCCATTTGGCGCCATGCTTGTACGCCTTGCGAACCAGTCCACCCCAAGCAACTCCCACAAGGCTGCCAAAGGCAGCATGAATCAGAGCCGCTATGAGCAAGGTACCCAACACGGCACTGCCGCTGAGGCTCCCCGTGAATCCATTCACGGTTGTGTCTAGAAGATCACAGATGCCGATAGCGAAGCCAACAAGTGCTCCCCAGATGGCAAAGCGCGCCAGCCCAAAGGGTTCGGTTGTAGTGACTTCAGGTTTCATCCGTGCAGACTTTGGTGAGAGGGAAAGCGAGGCATGATACGCAGTTGCTGGAATAGGACAAGTCCCTTGGACAGCATGGGGTGCAGATCCTGAAAGTGGGGGCTGAGGGCTTAGAGCACAGCGACTTCACACAGCGTGAACGGAAGAGGATCGTGGGACTGTAACTACGGGTGGAGAACTTTGGTTGCGTGGAAATGCGGGGTATCCGGAATTCTGCAAAACCACCCGGCAACGACCGGAGAAAGATACCCCGCGAAACAAAGGAGAAGACTGCGCGCAAGAAATTCCCATCCGAGGATGCCTACTTGGAAAAGGCTCCTCAGCAGAATCTGTGGGTCATTGGCTTCTCCGGTAGCTGGCCCATGGTGTGATAGAGGGCGATTTCGGTGGCTTTGAGGGTTCTAAAGCAGTAGCTTTTTCTGAAGGTCAGTTTCAACCGGTTGTTTTGCCCCTCGACGGCCCCCAGCGATACGCTGTC
>JAAEPE010000623.1 GCA_024222395.1 Myxococcales bacterium | reverse complement strand
TTTCATTACACGTCGAACGTCGTGCACAAAGCCCATGTCCAGCATGCGGTCGGCCTCGTCTAGGACGAAGAACTCCACTTTGCTCAAGTCGATGAAGTCGCGCCCGGTAAGATCGAGCAGACGCCCAGGCGTTGCCACGAGAATGTCGATGCCGCGGCGCAATTCCTTGATCTGCGGGTTCTCATTGACGCCGCCAAAAATGACGAGGTGCTTGGAGCGCAGTTTGGCGCCATAGGCCTGAAGGCTAGCGCCGATTTGTGCTGCCAACTCGCGAGTCGGAGTCAGGACCAGAGCCTTGATCGACGTGCGACCACGGCCTTTCGTATGCTGTGCCAGGTGCTGGAGCACCGGTAGCGAGAACGCGGCGGTCTTGCCAGTGCCGGTTTGGGCACATCCCAAGACGTCCCTTCCTTCGAGAAGCGGAGGGATTGCCTGGAGTTGGATAGGGGTGGGCTCGGTGTAGCCCTGGGCCACAAGCGCCTCCTGAAGAGGCTGGATGAGTGGCAGATCTTTGAATGAAGTCACTAATTAGGTCCTGAATGCTGCGGGGCCGCCTGTTGCGGGCACGGCCCTCCTTACCATCAATTCCCGGCCCAGGTGCAAGGCAATCCGGAGCGGGGGCCGCTATGTTCTGGCCTCGCGGGCAGGCGCGAGCATCGAAAGGGAGCTGAAAACGTGAGAATTCTGGTCATCAACTGCGGATCATCGAGCATTAAGTACCAGGTCGTGGATAGTGAGGGTGGCGAGGTGCTGCTGGGAGGTGTGACCGAGCGGGTCGATACCCTGGCAGGAGGACACGCCGAGGCCCTCGCTGGGATTCTCAAGGAGGCCTCGAAGCACGAGCCTCAGGCCGTCGGCCACCGAGTGGTTCACGGAGGTCTTGCCTTCTCCGCCGCTGCCCTCATAGACGCTACGGTGGAAGAGGCTATTCGAAACTGCATACCGCTGGCTCCGCTTCATAACCCGGCAAATCTCGCTGGCATACAGGCGGCTCGCGAAGCTCTTCCTGGCCTGCCTCAGGTTGCGGTTTTCGATACCGCGTTTCACGCTCGAATGCCCAATCGGGCTCGCTCCTACGCGATCCCCCGAGAACTCGCCTCCGAGCACGGCATTGTTCGCTACGGCTTTCACGGAAGCTCTCACGCCTGCGTAGCGGAGCGGGCCGCTACTTACCTTGGCCGCCCCCTAAGCGAATTGCGCATTGTGAGTTGCCACCTTGGCAATGGGGCGAGCGTCTGCGCCATCGAATACGGCACGTCGGTTGAGACCAGCATGGGAATGACTCCATTGGAAGGTCTCGTCATGGGAACTCGCTGCGGCGATCTCGATCCCGGGGCGGTTCTCAAACTCTGCGGCACCCTTGGCGTAGAAGAGACCGATAGCTTGCTCAATCGCAAGAGTGGGCTTGCCGGCGTTTCTGGGCTTGGCAACGACATGAGGGATCTCGAGGCCAAGGCCGCGGAGGGGCATGATGGGGCGCGCTTGGCCATCAAGGTTTTCGCGCATCGCGTGAGGAAATACATCGGCGCCTATGCCGCCGTCATGGGGGGAGTGGATGCGGTCATTCTCACCGGCGGCATAGGCCAGAACAGCGCATCAATGCGGCAGCGAATTCTGCAGCGCCTTGAGTTTCTCGGTGTGAAGATTGAGATCTTCGCCAACAACGACGCCAGGCCCTCCGAAGCAACGCAGGTCGTGGATATTAGCGCGCCGAACGCAAGCGCCAGGGCGCTCGTCGTCGCCACCAATGAGGAACTCACCATTGCTCGCGAAACCTCGTGCCTAGCTACGCCCGACGAACCTATCGCCGATCTGGCAATTCCCATCGCCATCAGTGGGCGCCACTTGCATCTAGATCGAGAGACCATGGATCTGCTCTTTGGAAAAGGAGCAGAGCTTGAGGTGTATCGGGAGATCTCTCAGCCAGGCCAGTTTGCCGCCAAGCAGAAGGTCAACCTGGTGGGCCCTCGCAACCGCATCGATGGGGTGCGCGTCTTGGGGCCGCTGCGACCGAAGAATCAGATCGAGGTTTCGCGTACCGATGAGTACAAGCTGGGAGTCGATGCGCCAATCCGGGGTTCTGGAAAAGTCGAAGGATCAGCTCCGATCGTGCTCGAGGGCCCGATGGGAACGGTAGAACTCTCGGAAGGGCTGGTTTGTGCAAGGCGCCATATTCACATGACCCCCGAAGACGCCGAGCAATTTGGCGTCAAAGCGGGCGACGAAGTGGAAGTTGCCGTGAATGGTGGCCCGAGAGACCTCACCTTTGGCGATGTACTTGTGCGCGTGAAGTCGAGCTATCTGCTCGAAATGCACATCGATACGGATGAGGCCAATGCCGCAGAGCTTTCGAAGGGGGCAGAGGGTGATCTGATTTACTCTCCCGCCGGATCCGGAGTGCGAGGTTGTTTGCAGAAACACGCCGGCTCTTGAAAGTGCCAGGGGGGAGTGAAAGACTCGCCCCTGTAATGAGCCAAGACAACAATAGCCAAGGTAGCAGCAGCAAGAGTGAAACCGGCGCAGAAGATGTGCGATGGGACCTCGGGGACCTCTACGCCGGAGTCGATGACCCTTCCCTTGATGCCGATCTGGAGGAACTCTTGGCGATGGCTAAGAGTTTTGAGGAGGCGCACCGAGGCAAGCTAGGCGATACCCTCGGTGACGCTCTAGAGCTTGATTCCAAGATGACCTGCTTGGCTGGCAAGCTCATGGTCTATCTCTTCCTGATGCGAAGTACCGATGCGACCAACGAAACGCTTCAGCAGCGGATGGGGCAAGTGCACGAGGCCTGGAGTCGAGCCTCAGCAAACCACATGACGTTCTTTGAGCACGAGCTCGTTGCGATTTCCGACGACGACTATGAAGCTATCCTGGGGCGAGATGAGGTTGCGAGGCGTCACAAGCCTCTGCTCGACCTTATTCGCGCAAATCGGAAGTACTTGCTCGACGAGCCCGTGGAGAGGGCTCTCACGTTGCGTTCACCTCTTGGTGCTTCGGAGTGGAGCGACTATCTCGACGAGATGGAATCGGAGTTACGTTTCGATTTCGATGAGAAGAGCATGACGCTGCCCGAGATTTTGCACGTGGTGAACAACGATGCCGATGGCGATAGGCGAGCCAGCGCCCTCGAAGTCTTCAGCAAAGGGCTTACCGAGCAACGCCACGATCGGCTTACGGCTCGTACGCTTAACGTCATCCTTGGTGCCAAGGCAACCGAGGATGAGGAGCGCGGTTATGCCGGGCCTATGAGCTCGCGCAACATTGGCAATCAGATCGATGATGAGACGGTCGAAGCGCTGCACGATGCCGTGGCGAAGCACGGCGCCGAGCAAGGGCGACGGTACTACCGGCTCTTGGCCGCCCACCTGGGCCGCAAGACTCTGCGGTGGTCTGATCGCAACGCTCCGCTTCCCTTCGTCGACGAGTGCATCATTCCTTGGGAGGAGTGTCTGGACACGGTGCTCGCCGCGTATGGCTCCTTCTCTCCCACTCTGCGAGACCTCGTCGCAAAGATGGGGGAGTCGAAGTGGGTTGACGCACCGCCCGCGGAAGGCAAGGGTGGGGGAGCGTTCAACTACGCCATCTTGCTCCCCAACGGCGAAGCTCGTGCCTACAATTCTCTCAACTATCTCGGCTCCACGCGCGACGTGATGACCGTAGCTCACGAAGCGGGCCACGGAGCTCACGGAATCCTGGCAGCGCAAGCACAGGGAGCACTCATGTTTCGGGCCCCTATGGCCTATGCTGAAACCGCTTCGATCTTTGGCGAGATGACTACGTTTAAATACTTGCTCGGCAAAGCCGAGACAGACGAGCAGCGACTGGCGCTACTGATGGACAAGAGTTCGGATCACATGAACACCGTGGTCCGACAGATCAGCTTCTCAAACTTCGAACGAAACATTCACAATCAACGCAAGTCTGGAAAGCTCACTGTGGGCAACTACAGCGAGGCTTGGATGCAGGTTACCCGTGACTTCTACGGTGAGCCCGGCGAGCTCTTCCAGTATGAGAATGTCGACAACCTCTGGTCCTATGTGTCGCATTTCACTCGACCTTTCTACGTATATGCCTACGCCTTTGGTGAACTCTTCACTCAGAGTCTTTTTGCGGTTCAGAGCGATTTTGGGGACAAATTCGAAGGTATGTATCTCGATCTCTTACGCGCGGGCGGGAGTCGAAATGCCGTGGAACTCATGAAGCCATTCGATTTGGACCCTCGTGACCCAAACTTCTGGAAGAACGGCATCGAAGGCAGCGTAAAGACTTGGCTCGACGAGGCTGAAGAGATTTCGAAGCGCATGGGAATCGAACTCAATGGCCAGAGTACGTTGGGAGTAATGCTGTAAAGATACACTGAGTCGCAATGGACTTGGTGTATCGGCCATTTAGGTAATTTTCTGGTTCTTCTTGTTTCCGCTCAAGTGTCGCCCGGTTGACTGTTCTCGGCGATCTAGGGCTGCTACCTTCTGTGCGCTATGGATGAGGGGCGAGGAGTGGTGGTGGAGGGAACTGTGGAGTGGCTATTGGCTGCGCATGAGAGATTTGCCAATTGCGCGCAGCTTTCGTCAGACTCGCAATCGTCTGTTGACTCGATTGTGGACTCGTTGCTTCGTGCGATGTGCAAGAGTTTCTCTTGGCACTCGTCGTGGCTTCTCGGGCCATTCGAGGTATCCGCTTTGGACGAGATTGAGACCACGAGCTATTGGAGCGTGCACGCCGCTGGAGTCGACGGCCAAGGCCGCGAGAAACTCATCCTCGGGGACGAAGTTGCGTATCGAATACAGCAGACTCGACTTGATGGGGCCGCTTCTCACCATACGAGGCGGCTGGTATCAGGAGAGAGTCTCGGTCGAGAAGTGCGCCTTCGACTCGTCGGGCGTGCCGGCCGAGATTGGATTCTCGGATTGCAATCGGATGGCGCAGGCGATGAACTCGATGAGTTCGGTTGTAGGAGTTTTTCTAGCCTCGGCAGTAGGCTTTGCGAGATTCTGGAAACGAGCTTCTTGGCTCGGGATCTTGACCACAGCCGCGCCCTTGAAACTGCAGTATGGCAGCGCTCGAAGCAGGGGCTGATACTAGTATCTGCAGACGGAGCCTGCCTTCGCGCCAACAGCGCTGCGAGTCGGCTTGTGGGACGTCCAGAGAAGGAAATGACTTGTCTTGCGGCCCGCGAATGGTTGCCCGCGCCCTTGGACATTACGATGAGCAACACCGCAAACGCCTCTTGGAAAGGCCAACTTGGCAACGGCAATGGAGAGGGGCGTTCGGTCGACATCACACAGAGCCAGATTCTCTGCCTCGACGATACGCTCACTCTTTTTCAACTCATTGATTGTACCGACTACACTGCTCTAGAGGGCCAATTGGAACAACTCCAGCGCCACCGCTTGGTGGGGCGACTTAGCTCTGGTGTTGTGCACGACCTCAACAACCTGTTGACGGTTATCGTAGCGGCTCTGGAGGGTGCCGAGAGGGATCCCGATCACAGCTCATTTCCCGAGATGCTCTCAGACGCCCACGAAGCGGTTCGACGCTGTGAGTCACTGTGCCGCCAACTACTCACGATGGGGCGTCGTCGTCATGGGCGCGTTCGGGTGGTGCAGCCAGATCCCACCATAGCCGGCATTCGCAAACTCATGGAGCGCACGGTTCCTGATGACTCAGAGTTTTCCCTTTCGCTGATGGCCTCTGGGGCTTGCGTCGCACTTCCTGCGGGTGCGCTTGAGCAAATCCTCCTCAGTCTTCTTGTGAATGCGAGCGAGGTGATGCCAGAGCAGGGCGCGATCTCTGTGGCCACCGGGATCGAGGGTAACCGATTCATTCTCTCTGTCTCCGACCAGGGGCAGGGGATCGACGAGGCAACCCTGCAACGGGTATTCGAGCCACTCTATGCGGCCAAGGAGCCGCACGGAAGTGCCAAGGGGTTGGCTGTCGTGCAGGGGCTGGTCGCTCAGGTGGGCGGTCAGATCGAAGTGCAGAGTTCGCCAGGCAAAGGCGCCCGCTTCGATGTCAGCTTCACTCTGGCTTCGGAGGAGACGGTGATGTTCGAAAAGAGCCCGACGCCCGGCTACGATCGAAGCAAGCGCGGCGAGGGCAAAGTCGTTCTATTGTGCGAAAACGAGCCTGTACTTCGTGACGTTATCCAGCGCAGCCTAAGCGAGCATGGATACGAGGTTGTAGGGTCGTCTGACGGGTGCCGAGGCCTTGAGCTTATCGAAGGGGGCGTTGGCGTTGACGCAGTTGTCACGGACCTTGTGATGCCAAGAGTCGGAGGTGCGGAAATCGCCAAGGCCTGCAATCGTGGCGACCGCCGCACTCCCGTGGTCTTTGTATCCGGACTTCTCGAGCGAGGGGCGCTGCCAGAACTCGATGCACCCACCCAGTACTTGGCCAAGCCGTTTCGAATGCAGGATTTACTCGGAGCTTTGCAAGCCGTGCTTGGTGAGTCGGTAGCTTTGCACCCGGCGGTTTAGCGCAATGCGTGCTGGCGAAGAGTCTCAGCGACGCAGCAACAGAGCTTCTTCGTCGTGGGAATGTGCAAGAATTCGTTGGGCCCGTGGGCATTTGATTCCGGTCCAAGCACTCCGGTAATCATGAACTGGGCCTCGGGAAACTTCTCTCCGAGCATACCCATAAAGGGGATGGTTCCTCCTTCACCCATGTAGATAGTGTCCGCGCCGAAGTAGGTATTGGAGGCATCCCCCAGAGCCTTCTCGAGCCATGGCGCTAGCGGAGGGGCATTCCAGCCGTCGTTGCCCTCTTCGCAGTCAAAAGTCACCTTGGCGCCGTAGGGAGGGCTCTCGGTGAGTAGCTTTGTCACAACTTCCCGAGCCGCTTCGCCGGCGACGCCAGGTGGCAAGCGCAGGCTGATGCGTACAGTGGTGACGGGGCGCATGACATTGCCGGCGACGCCAACTTCGGGGAGGCCTGAAGCTCCGGTAATGGCAAGTTGCGGCTTCCAGGTTCGCTCCAGCACGAGTTCTGCATTATTCAGAGCGACAGTCTGCGCGCCCTCGTGCATTGGGAAGTGGTCCCACACTTTGTCGCCGAGTACCTCGGCGACCTTCGCTGCCTGCTCTTTGCGTTGGCTTGGGATTTTCCCGTAGAGTTCTTTGGGCACGATTACACCCGTCTCGGAGATCTCAAGCCTGTCGAGGAGCATGCGAAGAACTCTGAAGCCTGATGGAATGATGCCGCTGGCATCGCCGGAGTGCACACCATCGCGCAGAATCTCTACACTGAGATTGCCAACTACCATGCCGCGGAGCGAGGTCGTACACCACATTTGTTCGTAGTTACCAGCACCCGAATCGAGACAGACGACGAGGCTTGGCGTGCCGATGCGGTCGGCCAGGTGATCGATGTAGGCGGGCAAGTCTGGGCTGCCGCTCTCTTCGCAGCCTTCGATGAGTACAACGCAGCGAGCGTGAGGAATGCCCTGTTCCTGCAGGATTGAAAGCGCGGTGAACGACGCGAAGACTGCATAGCCATCGTCGGCGCTGCCGCGACCGTAGAGCTTGTCGCCTTCTATCACCGGAATCCATGGGCCCTTGTCGTCGTCCCAGCCGGTCATCTCGGGCTGCTTGTCCATGTGGCCGTACATCATTACCGTGTCGTCGACTTCTCCTGGGATGTCGATGAAGAGCAGGGGAGTGCGACCGGGAAGCTGCAACACTTCGGGCTTCATGTCTTTGAGTGGATGCTCCTTGCACCAGGAGACAATGAGGTCCATGGCCTTCTGCAAGTGGCCGTTCGCCTCCCAATCGGGATCGAAGTCGGGGGATTTGCAGGGAATCTTGATGTACTCGACTAGGGTCGGGACGATGGAGTCGTCGAAGACTCTGTCGACAAGGGCTACTGCGGCTTCTGCATCGATGGTGGCGCTCATGGGGCGAGTGTAAGCCTCGGACCGAGTACAAAAGAAGGGGCATGGGCATCTGCCTCGACTTTGCCAAGCTTCTTGGTGCACCGGAATTGCATTTGTCCCTGTAGACCATGAGCCCCGCTGCCGCACACTTGGAGAGTCGATAGTTTGTCGCAAGCCATGAATCTCGCGCGGAACAAGCGCGCAGCGAAGTCGGCTTGTCACTACAATGACGCCACTCTTGGGTGGCGAATGCTCGGACCGAGTGGAAGCGAATCAGCAGGCATTTAGGAAGTCCGGCGATCCGCTCACTTTGGTAAAACTCGTACTGCGAATTCCGAGGTCTGAGACTATCGCCATAGGGGGCTAGTGAGATGGCCGCGCGAAGTGGGAACAGGGTGCCCTTTGGCGGCGCAGGCCGGTTCTTGTCATACGCACGGGGACACCGAGACTGCTTCGCAGTGAACCTTCGTGCTGGTTTCGTGCCACGGCCTCCGTATCTAGTACCGGATGCCGGAAATTCGATCCGGATTCCGGAAATAATCTGAGCCTTCGGGCGGTTCAGTCCGCATGAACAGAGGACCGGGCCCGAATCGACTCAACATCCCTCGACGCAAGCGGCGCAAGCTAAATGCTGCTGGTGCGTCGACATCGTGCATCGCATACGATCGTGCAACGAGCGCGAATCATCCTGCTTGCACATCAAGGACTGGGCATAGAGCAAAGCGCAAGGCAGTTGAGCTGTTCGTCTCGGAACGTTCGCAAATGGAAGGCTCGTTTTATCGCGAACCCTTCGGTGAGAACTCTGGAGGATCAAAAGCGTAGTGGGCGAGCGGCGCAAGTTCCTTTTGAGATGCGCTGCAAGCTTGTGCCGATTGCCTGCGAGCGACCAGCGGCTCAAGAGCCTCCCGCGCCATTCCGTGACATATGGACATAACAAGTCGCTTGCTCGCTCCCTTGAGGCGCCAACCGGGTACCGGCTGAGCGTGAGTGACGTCGGTCGGATCGTGCGGTTCGAAAAGATCAGACCACATCGCATTCGGCAATGGCTCAAGAGCTCGGATCCAAATTTCCTGCCAAAGGCGAAACGAATCTGCAACTTGTACATTCGCCCGCCGAAGAATGCTGTCGTTGTGTGCGTTGACGAAAAGCCCATGCAGGTACTCGAGTGCAAGCACCCAACGCGCGTGGATCCTCGCGATGGTTCTGTTCGTTACGAATATGAGTACAAACGGCACGGCACGCAAACCTTGCTCGGCCGTTGGCTCGCGGAACTACCGTGATGAGTAGCGCCGGCTCGTCCCCCTCGGAGAATCGTACATCCTTGTACACAAAGGACTTGAATTTCTGCACTCGATTGAGCGATGTTCTGAGACGCATCCTGCCTCGTCTGCCTCGTCTGCCTCGACTGCCTCGTTTGCCTTGTTTGCCTTGTTTGCCTTGTTTGCCTTGTTGGGCACTAGCATTTCTTGGGTCAGCACAACTGGGTCCCGCAACAGGCTCTCTGTCTGCGCGGAAGGGTTGGAAAAAGTACAATCAAAGCCGCGCTTGCCGCTGCTGATTGAGGCCGGCACGTTCCAACCGTAGACCCCGCAATTGGGAGGCGCCGGTGCGCAGACCTGAAGGTCTGCCAGCGGCGCGCTTGAGTTGTGGGCACCGCTCCCTGTAGAGCGAGCAATAATCGCCTCGCACACGGGTGCTGCCTCCAGGCCAGATTGGGCTCCTGCGTACCCGGAGCCGCACTGGCAGGTCGGAAACCCGCCGATGTCGAGGCGGATGCCGTCACCACAGTCGATTGTCGCGCATGGGTAGGGGACTTCTAGGCCGCCGGCTGAGAGATCTACCGGTGAGGTGTCGGGAACGCAGGTGGTTGAGGTTTGGCCATCGAGGTCGATGAAACGTCGGGCCGTGGTACCCGCATCACAATCACATCCAACCCCGCTCTCAGTAGCGACGCAGGTTCCGGTTCCGTCGTACAGGCGGGCGCAGTCTCGCAGAGGTTGGAGTTCTTCGTATCGCGCCATATCAATGATCTCGGATTCGCAGCGGCCTTGGGTGTTGAGTTCGCCGTCGATGCGAAGATTCCCTGTGAGTGGCGGCTGTGCCGCGGGCCGAACATCGGGGCGTAGGTCATGTCCCCGGCGGACATACGCTTGGTGAGCCGAGGGAGATAGGTATGGGTGTAGCTCTGACTATGACACCTTAGCGCCCGAGTGGCAGCCGAACCACGTTGGCTAGAGTAGTGACCTCCAGGCGGTACTTGGCAGCGATCAGTGCCCAAGCACGATCGAAGCGCTCACTTTGCGCCCAGCTCCGGAGGGTAAGGACTGCCTGTCCGCCTTCTTGCCCCCATCGCATACCGCTGTTCTTCATGCGCTGGGTCATCGAGAAGGCCGAGCATCTCATCTTGCAAGTAGCTCCAGTTGTCTTTTGCTCCATCGGCGACTGCGACCAACCTCAAGTCTGGCCGTTCTGCAAACGCCCGACTCAGCTCGGAACTAAG
>JAAEPE010000622.1 GCA_024222395.1 Myxococcales bacterium | reverse complement strand
TGGTCGGGTCTGCACTCGATTTGAGATTTCGTCGATTCTCTTATCTGATGCTGGCATGGAATCAGAGAAAGACCTGTCGAGTTTGAGCACAGAGGCGCTCATTGCCGAGCTGGCCAAGCGGCAACAAACGGTAGGCGGGTCCTCGAAAGTTCTACGACGCGATCCGCCGCGCCACCTAGATCTCAGATCGATCTCACACCCTAGATGGTCTCATTCCTAGGCAATCGTGCTACAAATCGCCATGGCCGATGCCAGCGATAGCGTCGATGCGAACTGGGCGCTTCTCTTCGTCTGCTGGCTGCTCGTCACCGGCGCAAGCCTCGGTAGCCTCTTCTTTAGCGAGGTCATGGAGCTGCCACCTTGCACTCTTTGTTGGTACCAGAGGATCTTCATGTTCCCGCTGCCCATCGTCATCTTCATGGGGCTCTTCCCGTTTGATACGAAGGCAGTTCGATATGCGCTCCCGATGGCCATCGCAGGATGGGCGGTCGCCGCCTACCACCTGCTGCTCCACGTAGGGATTATTCCCGAAAGTGTCTCTCCGTGTAGCCAGGGCGTTTCGTGCAAGACCAAGTACCTCGACCTACTTGGCTTTGTGTCAATTCCGCTCCTGTCACTGCTCGCGTTCTCTGCTGTAATTGCGCTACTAATAGTTCTGAGGAAGAGGTTGTCACGATGAAGAAGAATCAACTGGTAATCCTAGTGGCGGCTGGGCTTTTCATCGTATTCGCGGTAGGCGGCTACATCTACAAACAACAGCGCGCAGAGAAGACCCAGGAGATGGCGAAACAAGCTGAGTCGCCCCTCTCGAGGGCCTACGCGCAAACGCTGGGGCCGGCAGACGCCAAAGTCGTCATTGTCGAGTTCTTTGACCCAGGGTGTGAGACGTGCCGGATGTTCGCAGAGCCCGTGAAGAAGCTGATGGACTCGTATCCTGGCAAGGTCCGCCTAGTGAAACGGTACGCACCCTTTCATCATGGTGCCGATAAGGTCGTACAGATTCTCGAAGCCGCACGGCTGCAGGGGAAATACTGGGAGACACTGGGGCTCTTGTTTGAAGGCCAGCACCGATGGGCCGACCACCACAGTCCAAACCCCGACATGGTTTGGCAGCTCGTCGGCAGCCTCGGCTTGGACATGGAGCGACTTCGCAAGGACGCTAATGATCCAAGAATTCTCGCAATCGTCGCGCAGGACATCGCAGATGCTGAGGCCCTCGGCGTTCACAAGACGCCGGGGTTCTTCGTAAATGGCAAGACCATGTCGAGTTTTGGGCTAGAGCAGCTACAGACGCTAGTGGCGGAGGAGGTCCGATCGCAATACGGGGGCTGAGAGGGCCGCCCTCTGAGGTCGAGGGCGTACCCAGCGGTGAGCGAGAGTTGGCGTGAACCCACCGTTCTGGAAATGTGCGCCACCAAATCGCGCTTCGCTAACTACGGTTGCTTCTTCGCCAGTACAAGACGGCAAAGACGAGTGGAAGTCCGCCGGCGGCCGAGAGCGGCCAGAGTAGAGAACTCCCCAATGCTGACCTCGTCCTCTGCTGCCCTACGTCCATTTGAGGCGGCGAGAGGCCGGGGTGGTCCGCAGGTATGGGGCTCAGGCGGCTGTGTGGGGATGCTGCCTCTAGGCTCCGTCCGGTTTCCCTTCAAAGGCCTAGGATCCCCCAATGGCGGTGAATGAAGGCAAGCTTGACCATGCCTCCAAAGTTGAACGCGGTCTTCTCAAATCTGGTTGCGAATCGTCGCGACTCTTTGAGCCAACCTATCAGGCACTCGACAATGCTTCGCCTGCGATAGGATCGCTTGTCGAATGCTACCGGTCTAACGTCGCGAGCTTCGTTGGTTTTGCTTGGGATGACTGGGGTGATGCCCAACTCATCCAGCAGGTAGTCGTCGATCCAGTTGGAGCGGTATCCTCTATCACCGGCGAGCTTCAGTGGCCACGCGAGGGCGACGCCGTCTTCGTCATGAAGTTCGGCATCGGCTCCTTCCAACACGGTGTCGAGCATCGTGGAGTCGTGTGCTTGGCCAGGACTGAGATGGAAATGGATCGGATTTCCGTCGGCGTCACACAGAACATGGATCTTCGTAGCAAATCCCCCTCTGGAGCGCCCCAGAGCATGATCCGCTGGTTCGTCTGGGGCTGCA
>JAAEPE010000621.1 GCA_024222395.1 Myxococcales bacterium | reverse complement strand
CAATGAGCATCGGCATAGCGCTATCGGCTACGTGACTCCCAGCCAGCGTCATGACGGCGAGGGCGACGAAATTCTAGCGAAGAGACGCTGTGTTTACGAGCAGGCCAAGCGGCAGCACCCAGAACGATGGTCGGGCAGCACCCGGTCTTGGCAAGCCCCAGAGGTCGTCTATCTCAACCCTGACAAGCATACGTTGGAGATGTTAAGAAAATGGTGAATTGATGCGACAACTACCTTGATACCTATCGGCCCCGGGCCGAGTGGGGGGCCTAATTGCGGAAACGAAGCTGCGGGACCAATAACAGACCGCCGTCGCGTGCACTCGAATGTCCGGTGCTCGGCACCGGACTACAGCACCAAAGGCGCGAAACGATGGCGCTTGGCGTAGCCGAGCGCTTTAGAGAGCAATGGCTCGATGGGGCCCTTGTTTTCTAGAGACTCGCGCTACTTCCTTCGCGGCCGTGGCACTTCTTGTATTTCTTACCGCTGCCGCAGTGGCAAGGGTCGTTTCGACCGATCTTTGGCCGGTCACGGCGTATCTGTCGCACTGGAGCTGGCTCTGCGCTCTGTGCGGAGGCCTCCTCATCCTGTTCGGGATCGTAGTCGTCGTCTCCCGCGTGATTCTCGTGGGTCTCCCGAGACTGGCTCTGCTGCAGACTGGGAATGACCTCTTCTTCCTGTCGAATCTGTACGCGGAAGATGTTCTCTCCAGTGTTGTGCTGGATGTTGGTCATCATCAGCGAGAAGAGCTCAAAGCCCTCGCGCTTGTACTCTTTCTTGGGATCCTTCTGACCATAGCTTCGAAGACCGATGCCCTCTCGGAGCGTATCCATGTTCTTGAGATGTTCGATCCACTGGCTATCTGTCTCTTTAAGGTAGAAGTGCCGGGCGAAGTACATGAGCCAGGGACGGCCGAGTTCCTTCATGCGGCTTTCAAGCTGCGTTTCGACTTGCGCCCATGCGCTCTCCGCGATGACCTGCTGATCGACGTTCTTGCGCTCGATTTCTATCTTGACGTTGAACTGACTGCTCAGAGCTTCGTTGAGCGCGTTGAAGTCCCAATCGTCGATGTGTGAGTCGGCCGGGCATTGGTCTTCGACGATCGCACCGATGAGCGTATCGCTGAGGTCGAAGAGACGCTCGCGTTGTTGAATAAGAGAGCGAGCTACGAGATCGATGACCCAGGCGAGTAACTCCTCTTTGTCAATTTTGTCCTTCTCCAGACGGTCATACTGCTTCTCCAGCTCACCAATCCAGGTTCCGGTCTGGCGCCAGAGCTCCGAGCGCATGAGGTACCAAATCTCAGGAATGTCCGCGTAGGGATTGTTCTCCTTGAGCTCAGCGCGCTCGTTTTTCTTCGCGAGAGCCCCGTTGACCATCTTGGCGATTTCGTCGTGCAGGTCCTTCGAGAGGCCTTCGATGGTCCACTCTCCGGAAACCGTAGGTGGCTCTTCGATTTCTTCCTCTGGAAGAGGATTGCCATCATCGTCAGTTGAGTTGGGAATGTACTGACCGCGAAGAACCTGATTGCGAAGGCCGTAGATGGTCTTGCGCTGCTGGTTCATCACGTCGTCGTACTCAAGTACGCTCTTGCGCTGGTCGAAGTTGTGTCCCTCGACTTTCTTCTGAGCGTTCTCGATGGACTTGGTGACCATGCCGCTCTCTATTGGGATGTCCTCTTCAAATCCGAGACGCTCCATCATGGCCGCGACCTTCTCACCCATGAAGATGCGCAGAAGATCATCCTCAAGGCTCAAGTAGAAACGCGAGGCACCGACGTCGCCTTGACGACCGGCACGGCCGCGAAGCTGATTGTCGATACGGCGCGATTCGTGGCGCTCAGTGCCGATGACGCGAAGTCCACCTGCATCCAGTACCTCTTCTCGTTCGGCTGTACACTCAGTCTCGTATTGCTCGATGAGTTCGGCGAGTCGCTCTTCGTTTCCCTCTTCGCCCTCGTCTTTGAGAGCCTGCTCTGCCAGGACCTCGGCGTTACCACCGAGAACGATGTCGGTACCGCGGCCAGCCATGTTGGTCGAAATGGTGATAGAGCCTTTGCGCCCCGCCTGGGCGACCACCAGAGCTTCTCGCTCGTGCTGCTTGGCGTTGAGAACCTCAAAGGGAATCTCCTGCTTGCGGAGTAGGGTCGCGATGACTTCCGACTTCTCGACAGAAGTAGTACCGACGAGTACGGGCTGGCCCTTCTCGTGGCACTTGGTGATGTCCTTGAAGACGGCTTTGAATTTGCCCTTCTCGTTCTTATAGATGAGGTCGCGCTGGTCATCGCGAACAAGCGGCTTGTTCGTAGGAATGACGAGAACTTCAAGCTTGTAGATGTGATGGAATTCCGCGGCCTCAGTATCGGCCGTGCCCGTCATGCCCGAGAGCTTGTCGTACATGCGGAAGAAATTCTGGTATGTCACCGTAGCGAGAGTCTGATTCTCCTCTTCGATCGTCACACCCTCTTTGGCCTCGATCGCCTGGTGCAGACCGTCGGACCAGCGACGACCCTCCATCTTGCGTCCCGTGTTGTCATCGATGATGACGACCTTGCCTTCGTCGATGAGGTAATTGACGTCGCGCTTGTAGAGCGTGTGTGCTCTGAGCGCCTGTCCCACGTGGTGATTGAGCTGTATGTTGTTTGGGTCGTAGAGGTTTTCTAGCTCGAGCAGTTCCTGTACAGTCTCGACACCTGAGTCGGTGAGCATAGCTGAGTGGGCCTTCTCGTCGACGGTGTAGTCGATGTCGCGCTTGAGCCTTGGAACAATCTTGTCGACCTTCTCGTACGATTGGGCGCTTTGCTCTGCAGGGCCAGAGATGATGAGAGGAGTACGGGCTTCATCGATAAGGATGGAGTCGACTTCATCGATGACCGCGTAGCGCAGGCCCCGCTGCGCCATCTTGTCTGGCGACATCTTCATGTTGTCGCGCAGGTAGTCGAAACCAAATTCGCTGTTCTGGCCGTACGTCACGTCGGCCTGGTAGGCAGCTTGGCGCTCTTGCTCGTCAATGCCGTGCACGATGACACCGACCGAGAGCCCCATCCATTTGTAGATTTGCCCCATCCACTCTGCATCGCGAGCAGCAAGGTAGTCGTTCACGGTGACAACGTGTACTCCGCGACCTTCGAGAGCGTTCAGGTACACGGGGCTGGTGGCGGTGAGTGTCTTGCCCTCACCGGTACGCATTTCCGCAATCACACCCCTGTGGAGGAAGATTCCTCCAACCATTTGCACGTCGTAGTGACGCATTTGCATGACGCGCCAAGCGACCTCGCGGGTCATCGCGAACGCTTCGGGCAAGATGTCGTCGAGGCTTGCCCCGTTGTCGAGCTTCTCCTTGAACATCGGCGTGAGGGCCTTCAGTTCGTCATCGCTCCTGGCCTCCATCGCATCACCAAAGGAGGCGATGTGACTGACGAGAGGATTGAGCTTCTTCAGCTCGCGGTCATTCTTGCTACCGAAAATCTTCGAAATAATGGACATGAGTGCCTTCTGGGGGAGAGCTGCACTGGACGCCGGTCGCGACCTT
>JAAEPE010000620.1 GCA_024222395.1 Myxococcales bacterium | reverse complement strand
GGTTTCGTCTGGGCTTATCTCCGCGATACGGTTGGGCACCCATCGGTCAAGTTGCCCCCGGTCCCGTGGTTGGAGGGCATTGGTAGACCATCAGCATGATTGGTGCGATTGAGATCGACGGGATTCGCAATCTGATCACGATCAACTCGGGAACGACTACTGATGTCTTTGAGGCGTACGTGACAAAACAACTGGTTCCCACTCTTCGACCAAGCGACATCGTCGTCATGGACAATCTCAACGTTCACAAGAACGCAACGTGTGGATGCCATTCGAGATGCCGGAGCGGACGTCCTCTACCTCCCACCGTATTCTCCCGAATTCAATCCCATTGAAAAGGCATGGGCGAAAATGAAGGACCTCATGCGGAAGTTCAACACCATGACTCGCGAGGCATTCGACATGGCTGTCGCAGCGGCGATGGATACGATCTCAGTTGATGACTGCAAAGCCTGGATGACCCATGCGGGATATACCATCGATTAATATGCTCGGCGGTCTAGAACAAAACCAGGGGTCTTCCGCGTGCAAGTGTCAGGGTTATGTTGAACCCCTGTATGCGAAGCGTTGCCCATCTATTCGATTTGTAACTGCATCACGACAACTGCATCGGCGGTGGCCACACTTCACCGACAATGTTGCGGCGTATGCTTACACCTATTCTGCAGGCCAGCAGCTAGACTAATTGGGTACCCGGGCACCGAATCCGCCGCGGGGGTAAGGATAAATCAATATGATCAAGAACACTCTTCTCATCGCCGCACTCGCTTCCCTCGTCTCTTTCTCTGCTTGCAAGAAGGACGAAAAGAAGGACACTGCCGAGACCACTGCTAAGACAACCGAGCCTGCCGTTAACAAAGCTGCTGCCGATAAGCCTGCTGCTGACAAAGCCGCAGCACCTGCTGGCGACATGAACCGTGACGAAGTTGCTGCAAAAACAATTGCTCTCTTCACCAAGATGAACGAGACCGTGAAAGCTGGCGCTGGCGACTGCGACAAGATCGGTGCCGAACTCACCACTATCATCACTGGAGGTAAGGACGTGATGGAAGCCGCCAAGAAGTTTGACAAGGATCCAGAAGCCAAGAAGTGGTTCGACGAGACCCACGGCAAGAACACCGAAGGCATCATGGCTGAGATGATGGGCGGACTCGCTACCTGCATGGAAAACGACACCGTCAAGAAGGCATTCGAAGGTCTCGAGTAACACTGCTCGCTACCTACTGCGCACGGAGGAGCCCGCGATCGTTCGCGGGCTTCTTTGCGTTTCGGGCTGCGGCAGCGATGCCGACAGCTCAACCTCGAGGACTACCGCAGCTCGAGGGCACCTAAGCCCCGGCGCCACCAGCTGGTAATCGATTCTTCACAGCGCTTCTCGATAGGAAGAGATTCGCTCGAGCAAGACTGCATGGCGTGCGCGGTACTGAGAGCTCAACTCACCGAGTTTGACAGCGACGTCTCGCTGCGCCTCTCCTGGTTCGATTGCCTCTGGGTTGTCTGCAACTAGTCTCACCATAGCGGCACTGACTCCAGGCCTGGATAGGATCGGCATGATGGCCTGCTCGGTATTGCCGACAGCAGCGTCAAATCGCTCTGGGGTTACCTCTTGCAGCACCGCTTCCAGTACGTCCACATAGTGAGCATAGACCTCCGCATCCCCCAGCAGAGAGTAATCGATGGCCGCCTCCGCGCAGTAGACAAGTTCGTTGCTATCTGCAAAGGCGAATCTTCCGTTGTAGTGACACTCGGAGAAGAGATCGTCATTGTCCCAAGCCATGGTCTCAAACCAGAGCCCAGCGGTGTCGTCGCTCAGGCGTTGCTCACTCGCTGTCACCCAGATCTCGTCGATGAAGTCTCCGTTTTGATATGCGGTCATCAGGGCAAGGAAGCGAAGGTACTGCTCTACGTCGATTTGCTCGGCAAGGAGAGTAACGTTTGAGCTAGCCCTTGCGTACAAATCTGCGGCGTCGAAGACTCCCGAGTCGAACTTACTTTCGAAGAAATCCTCTGGAGGATTGGTGTTGAATCGACGTCGCATTACGTTGTGAATATTGGCCCCGTCGCTAACGAGTTCTTCTCGAGGTTTCTCCAGCAGTAGATACACACCCTGCTTGTCGCCATCGAGCGTGACTTCGATGAAGCGAAAGCCAAGGGGGAAAAGCCCCAGCTCCTTCATGAGTTGATTTGCAGTGTACTGCTGAACGTAGCGATCGTCCGCGCACATCGAAAGAAGATAGAATTCATCCGTGCGAGAAGCGGGCATCAAGTGCCTCCCAGGGCCATAGAGTTCGAGGGTGTAGCTCTTGCGCTCGCACCCCAGAGTCCCCTTGCCGCGCAGGTGGGCGCTAGCCGATATCTCTACGCCATCGTCCAAGCGGACCGATAGCCCAAAGTCGGCCTTGCTCAGAGCTGCGACTCGTTCATTGTAGACTTGGCGCTGGGACTCACTGAAGACAAGCTCCAGAGCCTCTGGATAGCTTCTGAGTCCCTCTCCCATGGCGGCGATGTTACATGGTGCCGTCGCACTCTCTGGCAGAGAGGGTGCAAGAGCAACAGGCAGCGTGCCTTCGAGATCTACCACGTCAAGCTGCGCCTCTCCGCCCGCCACACTTCCACAGACACTGACCCGATAGTAAGAGGAATTCGCAAATGCCTCAATGGTCTCAGAAGCGTGTTCCAGGCCCACTGCGACGGCAACTCGCGTCGGAGGCACTTCGGTGACTGCACTGCCGGCGATCACCAGAGAGCGCAGGCCTCGTGGTGCCCTACCGCCCGCGGACATGACAATCGCCTCAACTGCGACGATAGCGTCCTCTGTCGCTAGAATCTCCGAGGCGGACTCCATAGAGGGTAGCTTGCTGAGTTGAGAATCGAGATGCTCTCGATCTGTCGTAAAATTTGCCAACTGCGCAACGTCATCGCGCCAGAGGAACACGCCAATCGCTTCTTCCGCGGGCCGCTCGCGAATGAAGCTCTTGAGCGTCTCGGCCTGGTTTGCACGAAGACTGGCGGTCTCCGCTGGGACGACGAGCAATGCTGAAATACCAACCGACATTGCCAGAGGCTCCACCGCAGATACAGTGGTATCGGCGAACTCACCGGCGAGAGTTATTCGAATGTCGGAGGCGTCGACCCTCTGCAGTGGTAGCCCCTCTGAACTGGTGAGCTTGATCGTCAGTTCGCTACCACCGCCTGGCCATACGACTTGGCGCGCGAGGGCAAGTTGCCCGGACGCCTGTGGCAATTTTACGTCCGCATCGACGGGTGGCGAACCGCACGCCAAGAGTGCGACACAGAAGAGGGCGCGAATCATGGGGTGAGCTCACAAATGTAGGGCAGGAGCGTTCCACATCGAACATCTTCCCACTCGCCACCGGCGAACGAGGCAAGAGCAGCACAGTGCTCGCCACCAAAGTCGTCTGGCTCTCCTGGGGCAAAGAAGGTCGCCACAGTGGGCTCTCCGCTTGCTGCCAGCCAAGTGCCTTCTTCTGCCGAATCCGTGGCTCCCAGGTACCAAGAGCGAGAACCATCCAATTCGCGCGCCTTCGTGAACGCCTCCTCGGTGCTCAAGCGATCGGGAAACACCGCTAGCCGCCCACCGCGCTGCTCGCATTGATTCTTCGCAGCATTCCATGGAACCAAGACGTCGCAGAAGAGATAGTCGCGCCCACCGATGCGCACCTCATCGCAAGGGCATAGGGACTCGTCCACCTGCCCGTCACAATCGTTATCACGCCCATCACACACCTCCGCGGCTCCGGGGCGACTATCCTCGTCATCGTCGTCGCAATCGTCGAAACATGCGCCAAAACCGTCTTCGTCTTCGTCTCGCTCTTCACCGTCGTCCATACAAGAGAAGTGCCTACGCATGACCGCAGGTACCGCCTCTAGTCGTGCTTTGGCGATCGCTTGATAGCGAGCAGCCTTCGCAGGTGGATGTGGAGAACGCGGATCCTCTTCGACATAGTCTGAAATAAGCTCCGCCGCCGGCTGCATTGAGCTCTCGAGCTCCAGCGACTCTACGGCCTCTACAACCTCCAGACCGACTCGCGTGTATTCCGCCATACAAGTGGGCAACGAGAAGCACTTCTCCGCTAGGACTCCGCGGCTAGCAAAGGGATCCAATTCTTGCCCAAAGCTCTGATCGAGCCCCCAGGGCATGAAGCGCCATAGCCCCTGCTCCGCCCCCGCAATCGGCGCCTCGTGAAAGAGGAAGTGATTGTTCGACTTCCAGTAGCCGTCCCAATGCCCACTAATTGCCTCGCTTGCTACAAAGCGCAAAAACTCCTCGGTATCGAGGAGAGAATCGTCCCCGAAGAACACGGAGCCTCCGGGAGATTGCACCTCAAGTACGAGCGCGGCGAGATCCGCTCGAGACATGTCTTGTCCCTCATCTTGCTCATAGAGGTCGACAGATTCAACATCGAGGTCTGCACCCCAGGGAGCTTCATAGAGGTTGCCTTCGTCCCCAGCAAAGCGGTCGTTGAGGAACCTATCGTCGATTGATTCGACGTTGGCATAGAGACCATAGTTCTCGCCGTTGACCGAGACACGTGCGAAGCCACTGCGAGGTGCAGGCACCTCTGCCCCTCGAAAGATCTGATATGCCAGCCACTCGTGCATTTGAGAGCGGTCTTGACGCATGTTGTTAAGCGTGAGTTTCTCCAATCCGACGAAACGTTGGCCCTCAACATATTTGTTGAACTTGATCTTGAAGGATGACTTGCCTCCGAGCCCCTGAAACGAGAAGGCCCCTTTCAAGCGAATCCCGACATCCTCGAGCACCGTGTCACCTATGCGAACGCCGCCGGTTACGTAGAATCTAGGAGAGTCTCGCAGAGAATCATAGCTCGCATCCGAGAGTTGTATGTTCACGTGCCACACATGATTGTCCGCATAGAGTTCCTCTGAACTCTGAGGGCTCATGCCCTGATCAACCAAATCATCAAACTCCCACGGTTCGTCGCATGCACCACCAAAGAGTATTACGAGGACGGCGATGCGAGCGAAACTCATGGCGGGACTATACGCCATTGAGTCCGGGCCGTGCCGCTAGTCGTCAAAGAAGGCGCGAACAGCGTCGGCACTTTCTATGACCCCCAACTGTACGAAGGCACGTGCAAGTTCTTCTGGCAGCGGAGCCCGGATTTCCAAGGTACCCGCACCCCGGGGATGCTGCACAGCGAGTCCGTGACTGTGCAACGCAAGACGATGCAGACCGTAATTGTCGCGAAAATGGCGATTATGCTCGCCCTTGCCGTAACGGACATCACCAATAAGAGGGCAGGAAATGTGCTTCATGTGACGCCGTATCTGATGCAAGCGACCAGTTCGCGGCCGCACCTCAACCAGGCTGTAGCGCCCAGCCACCGCCAAGCGTCGGTACTCACTCACAGCGGGGACTCGCTCTCCCTTTTCCTTCTTTGGGATGTCGTGGTCAATCACACCACTCTCTTCTGGAACCCCACGGACGAGGGCGAGATAGCGCTTTTCGACTCGCTGCCCGGCAAACTCTGCTCCAAGAGTTGCAGCGACCTCGGAGCTTAGTGCGAAGAGCACCACGCCGCTGCTTCCGCGATCGAGACGATGTACAGGATATACCCATTGATCAATCGCATCGCGGACCTCGGTCATGAGGACCACCTTGTCGTTGTCCCAACCTCGGTGCACCAACACGCCGGAGGGCTTGTTAACGGCAACAACGTGCTCGTCGCGATAGAGAATCTCCATGGTGCTACTCGAGTTCAAGTCGCTCGCGAGCCCAAAGACCAAGGTAGTGCGCAGCGGCCCTAGCGTTCGCCAATCGCTTGCGCGCCCGACCAGCCATAGCGACACCAAGCCCAGGTTCGAGTTTCTCCCGCTGCACCACGTCTTCCAGCGTCCCGAAATTGCCAACAACAGTGTTGCGGTAGACCTCCTTTAGCACCACCACTTCGGCCCCGAAGCCGTGCTCGCGAGCGAGATTCGCTGAGCCCTTATTCCAGCCAACAAGCACGTCGTTGGGCCGCAAGAATTCTCGCCACCTTTTGAGCGCACTGGCGAGTGGTTCGGCGCGATCTAGATCGCCCTGCTCCCATCCGAGTTCCTGCAGGAAGAAACCCGATGGCATTTCCGCCTCACTCGCCACGACAGACTCGAAGGTCAGCTTTGAAGCCGCTTGTTCCGAGTCACTTAGCCGAACAGCACACCATTGGGCGATCTCTCGATTTTGCTTCTCGCGCCTCGATCTCGGCAAAGCGCTCTCCGCATAGACCACGACGATGCGTTCCGGTTCTTGCCATAGAGTCGTCGGAACCGCGCGCATCGGCCGCACTCGTGAGCGCTTCATGCGCCGCTTGCCTGCTGCGTTTTCCTCGATACAAACGAGCTGCCTATCGACCATGCGCTCAAAGGTATGCAAGAGATTCTCGACGCCAACGGTCTCGGGCTCAATCAGACGCAGCGCCATGGCCGTGGATTCCAATGTAGAGAGACACTCCTGCCTTGGCTCCTTGCGGATCCGGTATCGACTGGGCTCGACCGGATGCAGAGCGTAACGAGGTAAGCGTTGGAGCCACGGGCTATCCCGGTACATTCGATGTGCCTGGCTCCATGTGCCGTCGATTACCACGAGCTTCTTTGGGCGCTGATCTGGGCTCAAATGTGCCAAATCGAGACTACCTGGCCCCGGGTAGAGCACTCCAGCGTCATCAGGAAAGCCTGCGGGCTTTGGAAACTCGGCCCCGCTGTCTGCGGGCATTCGATGCACCACCAGGCCCTCCAGACCAATCTTGAGCAGACGCACTGTGCCAAACGCGTGACGCCGTTCACGATCGTGCTGAAGCACGTGAATTTCCGTGCGGTTGTCACAACAGGGAAACGCGTCGCAGAGGCACATGGACTCGACCCGCATGCACCGATAGCAGTAGGCACGGCACTGCTCGATATCAGTGTCCAAGACGATCATTGGAACTTCCTGAATCCATCGAAGGCACTATACTACTCTCACGATGGCGAAGAAATCGGACGAAGAGTACAAAGCCGAACTCAGTGAAATGCAGTACTGGGTGGCCCGCGAAGGCGGTACAGAAAGGCCCTTCACCGGCATCTACAACGCCCACGACAAAGAAGGTGTGTACAAGTGCGTTTGCTGCCACGCCGAACTCTTCGCCTCGGGCAATAAGTTTGAATCGGGATGTGGTTGGCCAAGCTTCGCCGACCATATGGACAACGAGAATCTACGCTTCTTGGAAGACGCAAGTCGGGGCATGGTTCGCACAGAGGTCCGTTGTGCCGGGTGTGACGCTCATCTCGGCCACGTCTTTGACGACGGCCCGACAGAGACGGGCCAACGCTACTGCATCAACTCCGCTGCCCTCAGTTTTGCGGATGATAGCGATACGTAGCGCGCTCGCCACGGCGGCGCTGAAGATGGGCAAGCCGCCGTCCGGAACATGACCGCGGAGCACATGCTGCTTTGGGCCCAAGCTCCGGCCCTCGAGATTCAACTCAGTAGTGCGAGCGAGCGAGCCGTCACGCAGAAGCTGCATAACTGCATGCCCACGGCAGAGCTCTGGATCGCTCAGCAACGTCAGAGTCCGTCCTCTCAGCCCAGCCCGACGCAGTGCATTTCTGAGTTGCAGCTGCCAGCGGGCAAGAGTTCATTGCTCATCGCTCCGCCGGAGTGGCAAGACGAGGAGGCATTCCTCTTCGCTGATATGGGCGACATTCAGACCGCCATGGATCGGGTGCACGAAGTCTTCGAGGCGATCTCTCAGAATCCGGATTTGCGCTTCGTTATGAGCACCGGCGACGTAGTTCAGACCGGAGCTCCCGCAGAGTACGAATTATTCAGAAAAGGGGGGGGCGCACATCTCGACATTCCATTCTTATCCACTGTCGACAATCACGAACTCACTGAGGACACGACTCGCTGGCGATAGGTATCAAGGTAGTTGTCGCATCAATTCACTATTTTCTTAACATCTCCAACGTATGCTTGTCAGGGTTGAGATAGACGACCTCTGGGGCTTGCCAAGACCGTGTGCTGCCCGACCATCGTTCTGGGTGCTGCCGCTTGGCCTGCTCGTAAACACAGCGTCTCTTCGCTAGAATT
>JAAEPE010000619.1 GCA_024222395.1 Myxococcales bacterium | reverse complement strand
TTCATGTTCGCTATCGGCGTACCCGCAGTCATGGGCTTAGTGAGTGAGACAGAGCCTACCGTGCTCACATGTGACGAGTTCTATCGAAATGGAACGTCGAAGCGCTGGCTTCTCATTAAGAACTGCTATTTGGATTTGGATTTAGCGATGGAAGACCGCCCGATTCAAGATGTTTGGGTTCCCGCTCTTCCCGTCAAGGCGGAAGCCTCACTCAAGGTTCGGTTATTAATGCGCCTCACAGACTCAGAATTGGCGAAAGCAATGCGACTGGCAAGTGCCATTGAAAATGACAAGCAGGACGACGAGTACTTTGGAGGCCAAGTTCCCGAAGAAGACCAGGCACTGCGGGCGAAGCACCGGAAGCAGTCCGAGGCAGGGCTCGCACAGATTGATGCCATTCAGCCAAGGTACGCGAACGTAGAAATTCAAGGATGGGCTGCGCGGGATATCAACGACATTAGTCTGTGGGGCGGATTCCAGGAAGACTGGATAGACAGAGAGAATCTAGTCGTCATCGACAAGGGCGCAAAACCAGCAAGTTGGTACCACTTCCTGCTGTGCGCAGGAGGCGTAATGGTCTTGTTCTTGGCATGGCGTGAGAAACGGAGGGTTTACAAAGGTCCAGTCGAGTCGATGCGGGACGACATCGGCTACGACGAAGCAGAGCCGTCCGCGTAACATTGTTTAGCAATCCCACTGATGTGACAGGCTCGTCGGGTGGTGTTTTCGGGGGAGCAAGATAGTCCAGCCCCGTGGCGATGCCGAAATTCACCAATTCTCTCAGGCACGACTGGGGAGGCTAGAAGAACCTCGCTGTCTAGCCTCCGAAGATCCCGAGGACGTCACCGATACAGCGATGCTTGAGCTCTTTGGAGAGCTCGTCTCACTCCCACCAGATCGAGTGGGCATAGAAGCTCGTTTGGACGCTGCCCAGCAGCGCTACGACTTCGAGGCGGCCTAGCCTCATACTTGGCCTGGCTCCGTTTGAAACTGCTCATCCTCCTATCATCGGCTGATTGTGGGCATTTGTGCACCAAAGCAGCGTGGAGGTGGCCTAGCCTCCGGGAATTCGATCTGAACGGGGAATGCTGCAAGCAGGTCGGTCACGTGGCGATTCTAGCCGAGGACTGAGCAGCGGTGCAGCTGGAGGCTGCCCAAGCGAGGGCGGAGGTGCGAGGACTCCATACGGGGAATGCGGCGGGGAGAGAGTGTCTCAAGGCGCTAACGGGCCGTGCTGTCCTGCGAAATGCGCCTTGAAAGCGGGAATGAGTCGACTTGTGCGGCGGCATTTGGCAAAAGGGGCAGCAACCGATGAGCAAAGAGAACCCCTCGAAAGAATCCGCCCAGCCTCAGACCGGCTTTCGCAAGAAGAACCTCGTCATCATTGCGCTGGTTTTCGCGGGCCTTTGGGCGATGGCTATCGCGTCCGAGAGCATCATCTTCATGAGCATCGCCGGCGTGCTCACCCTTATCGCTGGGGCCATTGCATTCTGGGCATGGCGACAAGTGCGGCGTCACAAGGGCCTTGCAAGCGTGCTTCAGGCAGCCGGAGAGTCACCCGAAGCGAGGAAGAAGGCACTGGCCGCTCTCGAAGGAGACAAGAAGGCCAACGACATGATCAACGTGATCGCACGCGCGCAGCTGCTCGCCAGCGACGAGCCATCCAAGGCGCTCGAGCTTCTCGAGCCTGTCGAAATCAAGAGCGTGCCTCCGCAGATGCAGGACGATTTTGCGCTTCTCAAATCTCAACTACTCCTGAGCTTCGGCCGAGCCAAGCAAGCGCGGCCGCTGGTCGACTACGTCAATCTAGACAATCCACAGCGCAAAGAAATGCGTCCCCTTATGGCCGCAATCGTCGGAGAAACCTGGGCTCGCACAGGCTCTGCCGAAGAAGCAAACAAGCTCCTAGACTCGATCGATCCCAAGGAAGCTGCCGAGAGCGAGGCTGCAACTCTTCTCCTGAGCGCTCGCGTCTTTGCTCGCTTCGGGGCCGGAAAGAAGGGGCTTACCCGTGCGGCGCTGGGCGACCTCGCCGCAGTCGATCCCAATCTCTTGGGCCGGTTCATCGCTCCCAAGGCGCAGGTGCATCCAGGGCTGCAGCGCCTAGCTCGAGAAGCCTTCGAGCGCAATGGCCCCAGGCGCCAGCAAGGCCGCCCACACGTAGCCGGTGGCGGTGGCGGTCGCCGGCGCTAGCCGCTCTCCCTTGGCTGGTGCGCGCGGCTATGGTGTCGCTAGCTTCTTGAGCCCCGCATCGAGAACGAAGCGCTGATAGTAGTTGGCTGCGGTGGCCTCGCCTCCGCTAATGCGTGCCCTCGCCTTGGCCAACTCTTCGTCGATAAGCTTCTTAAATTGATCAAGCGGGCGTGCTCCCGAGAGGAACCGTCCATTGATGTAGAAGGCTGGGGTGCCGGTGACGCCGACTGCGCGTGCCTGCTCCTGGTCTTGCTTGACCCGTGCCACACATGCGCCGTCTCGGTCTGCGCGGAAACGCGCCATGCGGAGATTTGCCTTTCTGGCCAGGCCTTCTAGGTCTAGGTTCTTGCGAGAGAAATCCTTCGGACCAAATGCGTGCTCCCAAATGAGCTTCTTCATCTTCTTGAACTTGCCTTGCATCCCGGCCGCGCAAGATGCGTGCGCGGGCTCCGTTGCAGTGGATGGGTGAACGATGAAGTGCTTGTACGCAATCTTGAGCTCGCCCTTGTAGTCCTTGAGCAGCTGCGCCATCGTCGCGTCCGCCTTGTTGCAGAAGCGACAGTCGAACTCGAAGTTCTTCACGATCGTTACCTTGGCATTCCTCACGCCCAAGAACGGTGCATCGGCAATTTCTTGGGAGTAGACCGCCGCTGGATCGGGGCGAGGACGTGCGGGCCTAGCAGCTGGTGCGCTCGGGCGAGCGTCCACGGTCGCTTCGAGCTGTGCTTGCGCCTCTCTGAGAGCGGCCAACTCCGCAAGCATCTCCTCGTGCATACGGTCGTCACCCATCGGAGCGCGGGCACTAGTGGCATCGCTGGCTGCGCGTTGCTCTGCCTCAGCGTTCTTTGCCTTCAGCTCGTCGACCTCGATGCGCAGTCTTGCGACCTGCTCTTCAAGACGGGGAGTTCCACCCGAGCGACAGCTGAGGACTAGCAGAGGGATGAGCAATACAAGGATTCGTCGCATCCCTTAGATAGTGCCGGGCACCTAGCCTCCATCCAAGCGCTTGACCTATTCTTCCGAAAAATTGGCCGAGACCAGGGGACGGCGCTCAAGGGGCTCTTTGGCGACATCCAGAATACGCTAGAGAGTCTCGCCAGCAACGATGGCCTCTCCGTCGAGCGCGATGCGCTGGC
>JAAEPE010000618.1 GCA_024222395.1 Myxococcales bacterium | reverse complement strand
GCCAGCGCATCGCGCTCGACGGAGAGGCCATCGTTGCTGGCGAGACTCTCTAGCGTATTCTGGATGTCGCCAAAGAGCCCCTTGAGCGCCGTCCCCTGGTCTCGGCCAATTTTTCGGAAGAATAGGTCAAGCGCTTGGATGTGTGTCGTGCCCTCGTAGAGAGTATCGATCTTCTGATCTCGGATGTACTGCTCTATTGGATAGTCCTGCAAGAAGCCCGCGCCGCCGAAGCACTGAAGCGAAGTGGAAAGCACTTCCCAGCCCTTGTCCGAGCAGTAGCCCTTCACAAGTGGCAGCAGCAGATCGTTGCGCTTCTCAAGAGTCTTGCCCTCTGGAGTGCTCGGACCACCAACGATAGCAACCTGATCCTGTATCCAAGCCGTGTAGATGACCAGCGCGCGCATGCCCTCGGAATACGACTTCTGACTCATGAGCATGCGACGCACATCGGGATGGCCGATGACCTCGAGGCTTGGAGCCGTCTTGTCAGACGCTTTCAGCAGGTCCGGCCCCTGCACGCGCTCCTTGGTGTAGGCCAGTGCGTTTAGGTATGCGGTCGAGAGGGTAGCCATCGACTTTGTGCCAACCGCCATACGGGCATATTCGATCACATTGAACATCTGCCGAATGCCATCGTGTGCTTCACCAACCAATAGTGCGCGACACGGGGCCTGTGCTCCCAAGGTTAGTTCACATGTCGCCGAGCCTTTGATCCCCATCTTCTTCTCGATGTTGGTGACCACCGCTCCATTGCGTGCGCCGAGAGAGCCGTCCTCTTCGACCCAGAATTTGGGCACGATAAACATCGAGAGACCTTTCGTGCCCGGCCCCGCCCCCTCTGGCCTAGCGAGAACCAAGTGCACGATGTTCTCAGGCTGATCGAAGTCGCCGTTGGTGATGAAGATCTTGCTGCCCTCTAAGTGGTACTCGTCGCCTTCGACGTGCACAGCCTTGCTACGGCCAACACCTACGTTGCTGCCCGCATCCGACTCGGTGAGTGCCATGGTGCCGCCCCAGTGCCTGTCGAGCATTGGCTTCACGTAGCGCTTCTTCTGAGCATCGGTTCCAAGTGCATCGATAATCTTGGCCATGAAGTTGCCGAGCAAGTAGAAGCCGACGCAGGGATTGGCACCGGTCACAAGTTCGAACGCCGCCCAGCTCACGGAAGGCGGAGCACCAAAGCCACCGAGGTGCTCTGGCAACTCCAGCTGTCCCCACTCGTCTCGGTAGTAGGCATCAATGCTCTTGCGCAATCCAGGCGGCAAGGTGACGTTGCCGTCTTCGTCGAGCTTGAGCGGAACCCTGTCTGACTCGGCAAAACTCGGAGCGAGTTCTCCCTTGACAAAAGTATCCAATCCGGCAATGGCCTCGCGAACCGACTCTTCATCCATCCCAGTGAAGGGCTCTTTGCTAAGGGTCGTCTCGCTAATGTCCAGAACCTCGAAGAGGTTAAAGAAGATGTCGCGAACGTTGCTCTTGTAATGATCGATCATTGTCATGGCTGATTCTCTGGCGGCAGGGTACCCCGGCTATTCGTCCAATGGCAGCGTTGGCGATACACCTCGGCGGTAATTCCTGCCGACTATCTAAGTGTGGGATAACGTAAGTGGGTATCCGCGGAGTGCAGGAGAATCCGACACCTGTGGCGATGCTCTACAGGCTAGACCGTCGAGCAAATTAATTGATGGTATATCCCGCATGGGTCACCCAGGCTTTGCAGTCATAAACTGAGATCGTATCCATCGCCGCTACGTACTCGCCCGACACCACCCATCTGGCGTCGCCTGCGCTTGGCGTGGTTAAAGATCATGGATGATTCAGAAGAAATCGAAGCCGAGCTGGTTTCCCGCTGCTGATTGTCGATTGACCGAAGATCTCGCTCGAGAGATGCTGCTTTC
>JAAEPE010000617.1 GCA_024222395.1 Myxococcales bacterium | reverse complement strand
CCATGACGCGGGCTGAGAACCCTTTCGATGGCTGCAGGGCACGGAGGTCTTCGAGCAGCGCGTGGTTGATTTGCTCCTTGAGCTGCTCTCGTCCGCGCTTGAGTCGTTGATGGACCAGCCCATCACTGATGCCCAGAGATTTGGCCACCACCCTGGCACTCTTGCCCTGCTGGTAGTACAGGCTGAGCACTTCGCGATAGGGCTCCTGCACTTTGCCGAGTGCTTGCCAGAGCACTGCCAGGCGTTCGCTCCTCAGCATCTCGTCGAGAACAGCGGGCTCGGCGCCTGTGTCGCTCACTTCGAGAGAATCCTCAGGGTGACGCTTGCGACGACGATTCTCATTGCGCGCGATGTTGCGAGCGATACCGCAAACCCAGGCGCGAAAGCGGTGTGCCTCGCGCAGGTTGTCTCGAGAACGCCAGGCCTGCAGGAACGCCTCCTGGGCCACATCCTCACTGATTTGGCCGTCACCGGTAGTGCAGTAGGCAACGGCATAGACCGCGTTCTTGTGCTCTTCGACGAGCGCCTCGAATTGAGTCGTGACGGCGTCGCCGGCCAGTCGAGGGTCGCCCTAGCTTGGTTGCGTGCTGCTCATCTCAAAATGCTAGTAACCGGTGACGGCACAGACATGACAAGAAAAGACGCAGCAATCTCAAAACTCCTATGAAAACAAGGGGAACACAGCCAGAAGGCAGTGCGGTCGAGTTCTAAGGAGCTAGATCATTTCGAGGAGTTAGCGAAGTGTGGGCCGTCGTCGGTGAATTTGATTGCCGTTAGCGATCGACAGGAAGACGGAAAACTGATCCTTCTTAGCCTCGTTCCCCTAGTTGCCGCGGCCTGCACCAGTCCCGATACGCTCTACTGCGACGACGATACGCCCTGCACCGACCCCGACCGTCCCTTCTGTGACTTGACTGGCGAAGAGCTCGCGGCCAATGGCAT
>JAAEPE010000616.1 GCA_024222395.1 Myxococcales bacterium | reverse complement strand
CGAGGATCTGTAACCACTGACAGGCACGCGAGAAGCTCAGCGACTTGCGGATTTGGGCTTTCACTGGATTGAGCGAGACTTGACACCACACAGGTAGATCAAGAAAACGATCCCTCGTCAAACATGATCGCATTCTAACTACTTAGCTGGTCACTTGTTCCCGCCGCGTCCGACCTGACGACTTTGCGATCACCGTGGCCATGTACCGTGCCGGCGACATCTCTGCTGGGCTGGGGGACGGCATGACGTTCGATGTAACAGCAAAGATCCGTGGCGCCGTTGGCTTGGCGGATGCAGTTGATATGTGTAGCTAGCCTCCTCCTTAGACCAGTGGTGCACCCGGGCCATGCGCTCGCGCTTCGAGCCCATGAAGAAGATGGCTCGCCAACTACGACGACACCGGCAGTTGCTGCTCAACTGGATCAAGGCCAGAGACAGCGTATCGCTGGGGGCCGTCGAGGGGCAAAACAACCGGTTGAAACTGACCTTTTGGAAAGGCTACGGCTTTAGAACCCTCAAAGCCACCGAAATAGCCTTCTATCACACCATGGGGCAGCTACCGGAGAAGCCGATGACCCACAGATTCTGCTGAGGAGCCAAATGAACAGGCCCTGGGGGGATCCCAGTGGAGGAGGGGCGATGCATGTAGAGTAGTAGGAGCTTTGTGTCGTGGGCGTGCGTCATAGCTCGGTCGGCTTGCTAGCATCATTGCTAATGCGCACGCTTCTTCTCTCGGTATTGGTGCTGCTCTCGAGCAGTTGCATGGAGACTCGTTATGTCATCCAAGCGGGCATCGGCCAGGCGGAGCTGTGGAGCCTATCGCGTCCCATCAGCGACGTGATTGCGGATCCTGAAACAGATGAGCGGACGCGAGTGCTGCTCGAGGAGAGTCAGGTCATCATGACGTTCGCCAAAGAGCGCGGGCTTCAGCGCAAAGGCAACTACGAACAATTCGTTGACGTTGATCGAGGCCAAGTGGTGTGGTTCCTCGCCGCAGCGAAGCCTCTTGAGTTGAAGGCTGAGATTTGGAGCTTTCCGCTAGTGGGTAGCTTCCCCTATCTCGGCTATTTCGATGAGCGCGAGGCGATGCAGATTCGCAAGCGGCTGAAGAAGCGTGGGCTTGATGTCTACGTGCGTCCGGTCCACGCGTATTCGACCGGTGGCTGGCTCGACGACCCGATTCTCTCAACAATGCTCTCTCCTGGTGACGACGCCTTTCGCTATCTGAGTAATATTCTTATCCACGAGCTCACCCACGCAAATCTACTCGTCAATGACCAGGCCACACTCAACGAGAGCATCGCAAACTTCGTTGGCGATACCATGGCCGAAGAGTATTTGGTCTGGCGCTTTGGCGCTGAGTCCGAAGAAGTTGTTGTTTACCGAGAAGAGGCGGTGCGCTCCAAAGAGCGCGGGCCGCGGTTTGTGGCCGCGCACGCCGCTCTCGAGAGACTCTACACAAGCGAAGCCAGCGACAAAGTGAAGCTGGCAGAGAAGGAACGTATTACCAAGGCACTCCAATACGACCTCGACCTCTCCTGGCGACCGAACAACGCATCGCTCTTGGGCTTCAAGGTGTACAATACGGGGCAGGAGGAGTTCGCTGCGCTCTACAAAGCCTGTGGCAACGAGTGGGCACCGTTCTTCTCCGCGATTAGGGGCCTCAAGGTGAGTGATTTTGAAACTGAGCAAATGGAGGAAATCGCCCTGGTGATTCAATCTCTGATCCCGAGTTGCAAGGAACACGGCGGCGCTAGGAAATAGGGAATGGACGATTCCAAGTCTACAGTGGTTGAGCCCGATAGTGAGCCGCCCGTTGCTACGGTACTGGTCTCATCCGAGCCGAAAGTCGGGTTGCAAGATTCTTCGGCTGGCGGCAAGAGCACCGTTGCGGATGATGAGCTCCCCGCAGGCAAGGTTTCTTCGAGCGGCCTCTACACCGTATCTTCGACAACCATTGCGTCGCCACACGATGCGATGTTGCTTCAATAGGTCGAGTGAAATCGCCAGTTCATGGCCTTCTCATCGATCATGTGCACCGTGGTCGCTGTGCTCTTTCCCATCCTGGGAAAGAACACCTTTGCAACTTGGGGGATTTCCCAGAAACAAATAGGTCAGAAAAGTTGCCCGCGGTGACCTACTCGTGCTCTTGAGTAGGTATGTTCGAACACGACGAACGAAAGAACTTTCTTCAAGAGACTGCTGGAGGCCTCAAAGGCTACGCGAAACGGCTGTTTATGGCGCGTACGGTCAACGAGTCTTTCGAAGGGGTACCGATAGGTATCATGGTAGTTGTCGCATCAATTCACTACTTTCTTAACATCTCCAACGTATGCTTGTCAGGGTTGAGATAGACGACCTCTGGGGCTTGCCAAGACCGTGTGCTGCCCGACCATCGTTCTGGGTGCTGCCGCTTGGCCTGCTCGTAAACACAGCGTCTCTTCGCTAGAATT
>JAAEPE010000615.1 GCA_024222395.1 Myxococcales bacterium | reverse complement strand
GATGCATATGTGGTTCAAGTGGCTTCGGAGACGCTCGCATAAGGCTCGTAGAACCTGGGAATGGTATCGGGCGCTGCTTTTGCGCTTTCCACTCCCAAAGCCCACTCCGGTCCACTCCGTCCTCATCATGTAGCGAACTCCTGATCCGAGGAGCCGTATGCGGTAGTTCCGCACGTACGGAATCTGTGGGAGCCCCGGGGAGGTAACGACCCGGGGCGACCCGGCCAGTAGAACCAGAGAGGCTGGTGCCATCAGCCGAGTGGTCGGAGAGATTGCGAATGTGAACAATTCCGCCGGCTGTCACCACGGTAGAGCCAAGCGTCTGGTGCGGCTCGGGGGAGCTGAGCGCCGAAGCTCCAACCCTCAAGATCACGGGCAGATCACCGTGGGCGATTCTTCTAACCTGTTTGCTTCTAGGAAATCCCTTTGGCGATGCCGAGTGAACGAAGACGAAGAGCCGGCGACGCGTACGACCGAGCGAAGTCGAACCCAGCCCTCGTCACTTGTGACTTTGAGAACTCGCAGACTTTTCTGCGTAGTCGCATGAATGATCCGTTCTAGTGCAGCTGCATCAAAAGAGAAGACTTGGTACTTGATCTGCATCGGAACGTCCCGAGTATTCAGCACATCAAAGCGCATGAAGTAGACGCCAGAGACTGATTCGCCCCCTGTGGTATCGACGTCGATAACAACGTGGATGTCTCGCAGCCCCAAGAGAGTGAAGGCCTCTTTGAAATCGCGAGCGTTTGCGTCGGCTGAGCTCTCGGCGAACTGAATCTTCGCGACGTGCTCGACGGGAGCGGGGGCACCGGATCGTCAGTGTGATCTTCGGGGCCCAATTCGGGCGGCTGATGACACGCGGCCACCAAAGCCAAAATACACAAGATTGCTCACATAGAGTTCCTCGGTTTCCGTGCGATGCGCATTGACCGATGATCTAGCACGCCGCCAATACCTAGCCCTCCCAAATCCCAGGCATACTCTCCTCGCATGTCCCCTACGAACGAAGGCCCCCTGCTCCAGTTCCTGGGCTGGATCCTGCGCGGGGAATCCGGCGATGTGCCGAACGAAGTCGGCTCCGCCCTGCCCGCCAAGAGAGTGCGCGCACACAGGCTGGCCCCCCTAGCGCATTCGGCTGGCCTGGCAGGATATCGAGACGACTTCATTCATGCAGCCCTAGCTGCCGAGCTCTGGAAGCAAGGGCTGGCCCAAGTCCTGACGGCATTCGATGATGCTGGTATCGATGCGTGCCGGCTCAAGGGCTGCGCCTACTTCGACTCACTCTATAAAGATCCCGCGCACCGGCTCATGGGGGATATGGACATACTTGTGCGCCCTGAGTCGTTTGACACGGCTGGGCATGTGCTGAAGCAACTCGGCTTTGTGCCGCGCACCACAAAGGAGTTTGCATATGCGCCTAGCCACCACGCACTGACATTTGACCGAGCCTCCCTCACCGTCGACCTGCATCGCCACATCATGCAGGCGGGACGGAGCAAGATTGACATTCAGGGAATCTGGCGCCGAGCCGACCTGACCAATCATCGCCCCGCTGTCGCAGACGAAATCGTTCTGCACCTGGCTCACATGATTCGCAGTGAACTCATGATCCCACTGGCATCCTTCGTCGATCTGACCATGCTGCTACGCCAAGGTGGGATCGAGCGAGGTGCGCTCATGGAGCAATGCCGCTCAGCCCGAATCGGCCGTGGTGCACGAATCGTCTTTGCAATGCTCGACGTGCTCACGAGGGGCTGTGGCGGCAGAGCGTATCCATATCCGGTGCCGAGCGCAGAGGAACTAGCGAGCGAGATTCACCTTCTGAGGTATCGACAGCTTCTTGTGAAGGCCCTCCTCGTCGAAGGGCCTCGCGAACTTGCAGGCCTTGCACTTACCACGGCGCGAGAGCGCACTCGTCGCTGGCGCTAGCTAGTGCCCGGCCGGAAATCGCTCTTTTGCGGCGTTGTGGGTCCCCAAACCTCAAATTCGATGCCCAGCGCCCTCGCGCTCTGTCGCGCGGGGGCAAAAATCGCTCGCGATTTTCGACGAATATCGGCTTGAGGCGCAAGGGCCCAACCCGGTGAGCCCCGGCATGGTCGACGATGAAGATGGCGGCTAGG
>JAAEPE010000614.1 GCA_024222395.1 Myxococcales bacterium | reverse complement strand
TTGACCTTCGACGTCGGAGTGTCGCAAAGCGTGTGGGCACTACCCTTCGGCAACAACGCCACGTCACCGCGTGCGAGGCAGCAGGTCTCTCTATCGACGTCTACACTTGAGATAGACGCGACCGTGCACCGCAGCGTGAAAGATGCCCGTGGCGGCTTGCTCGGAGCGCACGCCATAGGGCGCACACATTTCTGCCCGGCTAAAAACGTGGGTCCGCATGCGCAGACTTCTGAGTATGTTGGCGAGGGCATCCATGTGTCTATCCAAAGACGTTAGGACATAAGTGGACGTTTCGCCAAGAACACTCGTCGGGCCTATATGCGCCGTTACTCTGCTTCTTTGACAATTGCGAGACTCTCATCTGTCGGACGAATGGACACAAACCTTGGACGATGAGAAATGGACCCAATACTCGAAATCGAGCACTCTGAAGCACTCGGTGGCACATCGGGCTTTGCTATCGACGCCTATCAAGATGCTGGGCGCATCACCAAGCGTAAGAAGGCAGAGAGCGTTTCCAACCTACCCATGAAGAGCCCTACGGGAAAAGGGGGATGGGCTTAAGCCTCTCAGGCGCCTTCTGAGCTTCTGCTGTCGAGACATGATGATAATACCCGGGTAAAACACTTGAACTTCATCTATTACCCGGATAATACATAGAGCATGTCGAACGATAAGTCACTCTACGTTGCGTTTCATGGTGAGAAACTACTCGGCCGAGGGCCACTGGCTGAGGTCGCAACCCTCTGTTTTGAAAGCAATTGGGAAGATCTCCGCACCCGGATAGCGGTCTACGAAGACGAATCGGGCAGGGTTCGAGACCTGAATCTCTCAGGAACCGAGGAGGAGGTCTTGGCCCGGCTGAGCGAGCCTACCGATGACAAGATCCCAGAGGCCACCAAGACTCCGTCAGTCTCAAATGGGCTCCGAGCAGGCCAAGCCAAGCGGGGCCCTGGACGGCCGAAGCTCGGGGTCGTGAGCCGGGAGATCTCGCTCCTGCCCCGGCACTGGAGTTGGCTCTCGGAGCAGCAAGGAGGTGCTTCCGCCTCCCTGCGGCGCTTGGTGGAGATGGCAAAGAAGAACGAGAGCACGGAGTCAAGACAGCGACGAGTGGTCGATGCCGCCCATCGCTTCTTGTGGGACATCGCGGGAGATCAGCCGAACTTCGAGGAGCTTTCTAGAGCCCTCTATGCGGCCAATATCACCTTGGTTGAGACTCTGAGCTCCACCTGGCCTGAGGGGATCCGCGATCAACTTGCTCGATACCTTCGCCGCCACAGAGAGGCTGCTAGCGCGGCGTCATAGGGTCCACCGGGGGCAGATAATTTTGCGTATAGTGCGCGCTCCGTGGCGACAACCACACCCAAACCTTCGATCGAGGGCACCCTCGATCGAATCGTCTTTCAGAACGCAGAGAACGCTTTCACTGTCGCAAAGCTGAGCCTCGAAAATGGCGAAGAGGTAACGGTCGTCGGGCCTCTGGTGGGGCTGCAAAAAGGTGCTCCGCTCTACATCGAAGGTAGCTGGGTAGACGATAAGCGCTTTGGACGACAGTTCAAGGTGGAGTCGTTCCAGGTGCGCTCTCCCCAGACTCTGCTTGGCATTGAGCGATATCTCAGCTCGGGCATCATCCCGGGGATCGGTGACGAGCTGGCCAAGCGCATTGTTGGCGAGTTTGGCATGCGCACCTTCGAAATCATCGGCTCTTCACCCGGGGCCCTCACAGCAGTGGAAGGCATTGGCCCTTCGCGGACTAAGAAGATTGCCGAGGCATGGAAGGACCAGAAGCAGATCCAAGATGTCATGGTCTTTCTCCGCGGCCACGGCGTTAGCGCAGCCTTTGCCGCAAGAATCTACAAGCACTACGGCGCCGATTCGATTGAGGTCGTCCAGAGCAACCCCTACCGCCTCGCTCTCGACATTTGGGGTATCGGCTTCAAGAGCGCCGATGCCATCGCGCAGAACCTCGGTATCGCCAAGGATGCCGGCGAGCGTATCGAAGCGGGCCTATTGCACGTCCTAGGTCAGCTCAGCGAGGACGGTCACGTAGTCGTCCCTCAGCAACATGCCATCGACGCGGGTGAGAGCCTACTCGGCGTGCACGCGGCGCTCATCGGCCCGGCTATTTCTCGTCTACTCGTCTCGAGGCTCCTGGTGCGCGAGGAGCTTGACCCGTATGGCGTGTGCCTATCGCTCACCAATCTTCACGGATTCGAGGTCGAGTCCGCCGAGTTCTTTGTCGAAATCGCGACCACACAAGCGTGTGCGATAGACATCAAACTAGAGAAATTCTTATACCACTACGAAAAAGAAAACGAGATTACTCTCGCACCTCAGCAGCGCGAAGCCATCGAAGCGGGAGTCGAGGACAAGTGCATCGTTATCACCGGCGGTCCCGGCGTGGGAAAGACGACCATCATTCGCGCGCTTGTCGACATCTACGACCTGGCGGGTCTAGAAATAGCCCTAGCAGCCCCGACAGGTCGTGCCGCCAAGCGATTGGCCGAAAGTACAGGACGCCCCGCGAGCACGTTACACCGGCTTCTCGAGTTCCAGCCGCAGACCGGCGGCTTTGAGCGAGGCCTCGGCAACCAACTCGAGGCAGATGTCGTCATCGTCGACGAAGCTTCGATGGTGGACATCGCACTCTTCCGAGGATTGGTGGCTTCGCTTCCCCACGAGGCAACCTTCATCGTTGTCGGCGATGTGGATCAGCTACCCTCGGTCGGCCCAGGTTCGGTGCTCGCAGATCTAATCGAGAGCGGTGTCCCCACGGTCGTCAAACTGACCGAGATCTTCCGGCAGGCGGCAAAGAGCCAAATCGTGGTCAGCGCCCACCAGATCAACGCAGGGCAGCTGCCCAGCCTCGCACCGCCCCCTGGAGACGATCCGGGCAGAAGCGACTTCTACTTCATCGAGCGAGAGAATCCTATCGCTGCCCGCGACACCGTAATCGAGCTCATCTCCGACCGCATCCCAAAACGCTTTGGCTACGATCCGCTAACCGATGTGCAGGTGCTCACTCCTATGCACCGAGGAGAGCTCGGCACCACCGCACTCAACGCGGCGATGCAAGAGTGCATTGGTGGCAAGGCGGGCAACCCGGAAATCAAACGCGGCACGCGCTGCTACCGAGTGGGCGATAAGGTCATGCAGATTCGCAACAACTACGACAAGGAAGTCTTCAATGGCGATGTCGGAATTGTTCGGGTCGTAGAGCCGAAGGCATCAATCTTGAAAGTCGAGCTCCTTGGCGGGCGAATGGTGCTCTTCCAGCGAAACGAGCTCGATGACCTCATGCACGCCTTCGCAATCAGCGTGCACAAGAGCCAGGGATCAGAGTATCCCTGTGTTGTTCTTCCACTTCTCACCCAGCACTACATGATGCTGCAGCGAAACCTGCTCTACACCGCACTCACTCGTGGCAAGGAGCTCGTGGTCATGGTCGGCTCGAGCCGAGCTGTGAAGATGGCCGTGGGCAATCAGAGTAGCAAGGAGCGCTGGACACATCTGGCCGAGCGCATCCGAGATCGCGTCGCACCTAATTAGCGAAAATCCGTAGAGTCTCTTTGGGTTCTCGGCACCTAACCCCTCAAGGAGCAGGGTTTCTGACCGAAGCATAGGAAGGCAGGGAAGTGTCCCGAGAAGCCTCGTATGCACAATTCAGCAGAAAGAAACATCCTCTTTGTGGATGACGAGCCACGGGTTCTGCGGGCGATCAAACGCGGCTTGCGACGGCACAGCAGTGAGTGGAACATGAGTTTCGCAGAGCATGCCGAGGATGCGCTGGCGAAATTGGCCGAGCACCCCTACGACATCGTTGTGTCCGACATCACAATGCCAAAGACCGACGGAGTCGAGCTTCTGCGGCAAGTGCGAAATCAATACCCGGATACGGTGAGAATTCTTATGAGCGGAACGGCTCAGAGTGACGTGATCATGCGCTCGGTTCCAGTGGCACACCGCTTTCTCAGTAAGCCCTGGGATGTCAAAGCGCTACTTGCCGAGCTGGCGGGGGCATTCGAGCTGCGCTCGCTCATGGACTCGGTTGCAGTTCGAACGGTCGTCGGTGGCATATCGAGCCTACCCGTCATCCCAGTCGTCTACACGGACCTATGCGCAACCCTGGAGAACCCGACAAGCCGCCTCGCCGATGTTGTCTCTGTGGTCGAGCGGGATCCCGCTGTCGTCGCTCGCCTCCTGCACATCGTCAACTCTGCATTCTTTGCTGCCCCGAGACCACTGCACAGCGCGAGCGATACGATTCGCTATCTGGGAACTTCGCTGCTCAAGAGTCTGCTACTAACATCTGAGATCTTCAGCACTTTCGATGAGTCGGCCCTCCCCAGTGGATGCTCGCTCGCCGAGATACAGCAGCACGCACTGCTAACGGCGAAGATCGCATCGCGATTGGCTACGACAGACAAGGACAAGGCGCTCAGCGCGGGTCTTCTACACAGCCTTGGAAAGCTCATATTTGTCGACCGAATGCCCGCTCGCTGGGGCGATGCCTTCTCCGAGGCACGGCGTAACAAGCGCCCACTCGCGGACGTTGAGTACGAGCATTTTCAAACTAGCTATGCCGAGGTTGGGGGCTACCTCCTTGGTATCTGGGGCCTGCCACAAGACTTGGTGGAGGCCGTCGCACATCACTGCGATCCCATGCGGAGTCGGGGCAAAGGACTCGGGCTCGTCGCAGTTACGCATCTCGCCTCTGTACTCGCGGCCCAGGAGCTGGGGAAGAGCGATGAGGAATTCGACGGTGAATTACTCGACTCGCTCGACGGGGCCCGCTCCGTTGAGGTGTGGCGCAGCATGACCAGCCAACTCGTTGGGTAGCATGCCTCTCGATCTCTAAGGCGTCTCTTGCTCTTGAGTGCCTTCCGCGCGCTCGCGCTTGGCGAAGTCACGGAAGAGCACTGGCAGGGCGAGCAGTGTGAAGGGCACAACTGCCATCGCGTGGCCGACCACAGCAAAGGACACAGACTCAGCTTCGGGTAGACCAACCGCCATCATCGCCGCCGCCGCGAAGAAGTGAAAGCTGCCGATGTGACCTGGAGTGGAGGGTACGGCGAGTCCAAAGGTGAGAAAGGTCAGCACAACCACTGGCGTATACCAGGGCAAATCGAAGCCGAATGCCCAGATCCAAATCTGGACACCCACAGTCGCCAGAGTCCAGAACAACAGACTTATGGCTGTGACTGCGAGAACGGTGACTGGCGAGGAGAGGGCTGAGAGACCGTCGGCAAACGTTTTGCTTTTGCCCTCGACGAAGGCCTTGACGGCCTTGCCAAAGACGCCTGCCACGCGTGCCAACAGGGCGACGAACAATTCCGGACGGCGGCTAGCCCAGATAGCCCCTCCGACAAACGTCAGCATGCCGGCAGCAGCGATGTAGAAGGGGGTTCCCAAAGGCATATCGATGGCCATCGCTGGCAAGGTGCAGACAATCACCACGGAGACCGCCATGAGATCAAGCAGGCGTTCTACTGCAACAACCGCAAGGCAACTGCTAGCGGGCAACTTGCCTTCACGCGAGAGGTAACCAATGCGTGCAACGTCTCCGGCCCGAAAGGGAACCACGTTGTTGACCGCGTTGGCGAGCAGTGCAGACTTGAATAGAACCCAGAACGGGTAGCGATGCAGTGGCGCGAAGAGAAAGGCCGACCTGGCTGCAACGAGACAGAAATTCGAGAAGCGTGCGACAAGGCCGAGGGCCAAGATCGGCAGGGTAACCTTGCCGATGTGCTGGGCGAGTTCTGAGAACTCAATCTTGCGAAGGCTCAAGAAGAGCAAGGCGCCCGATATCGCGGCTCCTATCCCGAGAATCAGCCAACGACGAGTCTCGCGTTTCAATCCGAAAGCTCCAGCCGGGCTTGTGGATAGCGGTTAGGTACGGTACGCATGCTGGGAGAAGAGGATAGCAATCCGAGATGAGGAGAGCAGGTTCTGCAGTGGCATTGTCGGCCAGAGTTCATTCTCGTTCGGCAATCCACTCCTCCAGCTCGGCACGTGCCGCGACCTTTTCTGGGATGCCTTTGTAGATCTCAAGCGCGCGAGCAGCGGTGTTCAGAGAGCGACGCTTCTCTCCCAAGCGCCAGTAGGTTTGCGACAGGCTAACCAGTAGGTAGGCTTTGAGACTCTCGCGCACATTCTCCATGGAGTCGGCAAGGTCGATTGCCTTTGCGTACGCGTCTGCGGCCTCGCGAAACTCCTCACGGCGAAACGCCACTTGCGCCTGGACCGAGAGCACATTGATTCGACGCCTATCGTCCGCCTCCATGAGCGGCAAGAGTTCTCGGATAAGCTCGGATGCCCGGAGCAGATTTTCGTTCGAATCGCTTGCTTGTGCCAAAGTGTTTGCGTGATTGATCTTCGCAATAATGGACTTAGAACTCTTCTCACCTGCTCGCGCTGAGGACCACGCAACCTGGGCTTCGTGCAGGGCGATGGCCTCGTCCCACTCTTCCTTTTCCACCAAGGCATTGGCAAGGTTGTTTCTCGTCGACCAGATCATTCGATGGTCCGTTCCATAGACCTTGGTCTGCACCTTGATAGCCTCGCGATAGACCGTGATGGCATCATCGACTCGATCCGAGCGCGTGAGGATGAGCCCCTCCAAATTTGGACACCGGGCGAGCGCAGCTTGAGATGCTTCGGGGCCCGACAACCGCTCCTTCGCATCGAGGAGAGTCGTGTGAGCCTCGACTAGCTTGCCCAACTTGTACTGCAAGGTCGCAAGGTTGACCAAGGGGGACGCCGCACCCGAGTGCTTGGGGCCCAAGCGTTTGCGCTGCAAGACTGCTATCTCTTCAAACCCATGCAGGGCCGACTCGTAGTCACCTGCGTCAAACTGCGCGGACGCAATAATGCTGAGAAGCGAGACGCGCATCTCCATTCCTCGAGGCGAGGCCAAATCTTCTGTGACAGAGTCCAGGATTCTTAGAGCAAGCGCAGCTTCCGCCGACGCCGTTTCGCCCTCCTCCGCACTCCGGGCAACGATCGCAGCGCTGCGATGCATCGTCGCTTGAAAGTAGGTTGGCAGTGAGATGCCCGACGAGATTGCCTTCGCCGTATCAACGAAAGCAGCGCCTTCTACTGCATTGTCCCCATGCGTGCTGACATGTTCTGCGAGCTGAAGCAGCGCTCGAACTAAGAGCACCGTATCGCGGCTCTTCGCCGCCGCATCCCGCGCTCCTTCCGAAGCGGATCTCGCGTCATCGAACCTCTCTAGCCCCACGAGCACCTGTGAGTACGAGAGCAGTGTTCGCGCCCGAAATGGCCCGTAATCGATGCTCTCGGCACTTTCGACGGCTAGCTCCATTCGTCGAACGGCCCCTTCACTCTTATTTTTGCGAGCGAGCATTCTCGACTCGGCCATCGTTGCCTCGACCACCCTTATTCGTTGGCGTACGGCAGGATCTTTGGGTGGTGCCTGGGCATTGAGCATTAGCTCACTTGGATGGCAATCAGAAGGTGAGCCCAACCTCCCAAGAGAAAGCTGTGCCATCTCTACGGAGCCGCCCCCCTCTACCAGTTGGACGATTACGGAAAGTTCGGTTACCAAACGCCCCAAGCAGAGCATCTGTCGGTCGTAGAGTTCCGCGGACTGCGCGTGATCGCCAAAGGTCGCTTCACATGCTGCAGCGTGCTCGCGAGAGAGCCCTTGCGTCGCATTTCCTAGACTGGTCATGAAGTGCCTGGCGTGCCCCTGGTATGGGCTCGTCACAAGCACACGAGCCATTTGGGCCTGGCGCTCGCTATTCCAAACGTCGTGCACTGATGCTGTGCTCTTGGCACAGACGTTCTCTTCGTCTTTCGCTCGCTGGCCAAGTGAGAACATTGAGATTCCGATGGCGGCGGCACAGGCGACCGAGACGAGAATAACACCAAGCCGACGGCGGCGATGCGCAATACGCTCAAGCTGGCCGAGCAGAACCTGCATACTCGGATAACGCTCACCTGCCCGGGTCGACATGCCGCGACTGACAATGGCTCCCATGCCTTTGGGGGCATTGGCGCCAGAGCGATTCTCCATCCCCAGCGCTCCGCTCTTCTCTGACTTCTGTGTCGAAGCAGTCTCCGCTTCGCTCGCCCCGGAGCCGTACGGAGGCCGCCCAAGGAGGCACTGATACAGGGTCACGCAGTAGCTGAATTGATCGCTCTTCGCGGTGCTGGCCTCCCCCCTCGCTTGCTCTGGAGCCGCGTACCCGGGCGTGCCAGAGGCGCGGGTCTTAGCTCCATCCCCGCCACTGGGCCCTGGCCTCAAGAGCTTCGTGAGCCCAAAGTCGGCGACTAGAACTCGGCCGTCTGCCGCGCAGAGCACGTTGCTCGGCTTGAAATCGCGGTGAACCAAGCCGGCTTCATGAGCAGCGATCAGTCCGCGGCCAGCCTGAAGACATGCGTCAGTCAAATACGCGCCGCCAATCGTCCCCGTGGCGCGCCGCAAAGCGACCCAGGTCGATGCCATCGACGTACTCCATGGCAATGTAGACCATGCCACCCTGCCGACCAACGTCGTACACTCGAACAACGTTAGGATGAGTTAGACGAGCCATCGCGCGAGCTTCTTGCCGAAGTTGTCTCTTAGCTTCCTCGCTGGCTGCCGCGACTTCGGAACGCAGCACTTTCACTGCGATGCGTCGATCTAGTTCCGGGTCAAATGCCGAATACACGACCCCCATACCTCCCTCACCAACTTTGCCGAGCAGGACATAGCGGCCCAGGCTAGATCCGACCTCCAAATCATCGACATCATCGCCACTTGCGTGAAGCGCCTGGCCTTGCTCGTCGAAGACGAGCGAGCGATAACTCTCAGTATAGTCAGATTCAAGGCGAGCCAACTCCGAGAATTGCTCTCGGCATGACTTGCAGGTTGAGAGATGAAGTGTTGCGGCATCGCGTGCAGCATCGGATAGCGTAGCCTCCAGGAAGCCGGCCATGATCTCATCTCCGAGGCAAGTGCCCGCCAAGGCGTGGGTCGGAGAAGCCATCGGAGCCCACGTTATCATGTAGCCAGGGGATGCTTCGCACTGCTATGGTGCACTCGCATTGCAAGCAACTCCTGCAGACAGCGCTCAGCAGATCGCCGCGGGGGCTATGTCGGCCCATCCGACGTTGAGCGAGAGCGCCGAGAGCTACGCAACCTACCTGCTCAGCCTAGATAGTGAAGAAGCTCCACTAGAGGAGATTCGCGGTGCCGACCTCTACGTAGCGTGGTGCTGCTCGCGTGGCTGTGGCGCTGCACTAGAGCACTTCTGGACAGCGTGTGTCCCAACGGCACGAAGAGCGGCCCTATCGGTCACCAAGGACGAAGATCTGGCCGAAGATGTCGTTCAGGAAGTCCTGAAGAAGCTCATCGTAGGCACTGCGGATAAGACCGGCACCCTTGCGAGTTATCGCGGGCGCAGCAAGCTCGAGCGCTGGCTGCGTTCAGTGACCGTTCGCGCCGCAATCTCTGCATCTCGGAAGAATTCTCAGATGGGAGTCTCCGAGGATGAAGACGCTGCGCTGCAAGTTCCAGCCGTAGACGACGATCCGGAATTGGCGTTGCTCAAAGAGAGCAGCGGGGCTATGGTAGAAACCGCTCTCCGCGACTCTCTTCGGGAACTCGATAGTGAGACTCGACTGGTCTTACAGCAGCACCTCATCGATGGGCTCACCATCGATCAGTTGGCCTCGGTCTATCGCATTCACCGAGTGACGGCGGCCCGGCGCATTGCCAAGGCCCGCGAAGCCCTGCTCTCAGCCACTCGCCACAAGCTCCGCCGGGCGGTCCAGCTCACAGGTGGCCACCTCGATAGCCTCATCAACTTCGCCCAAAGTCGCGTGAAGCTTAGCCTCCGATGGTTCGCCGCCACGCAGAATCCGGAATAATCTCGCAACGACTCCGGTACCTGGGTGTAAGAGTGGCATAAGACGTCCCCCCTGCGTGCCTTCGCGACAACCACTGCGGGGCTTCCCCCCAGAATCACAGCCAACCGTCCCCTAGGCATTTGGCCATGATCTTGTATATTACATGACTCCGACTCCCTTCAAACCTGCATGCCGCTAATTCAGATCAAGAATCTCAAACGCCACTACACCATGGGTGACACCACGGTTAAGGCGGTCGATGGGGTGAGCTTCGATATTCGCAAGGGCGAATACGTAGCCATCGTCGGCAGCTCTGGGTCGGGTAAGACAACGCTCATGAACATGCTTGGCTGCCTGGCCCAGCCCTCGGATGGCACGTACAAACTCGACGGTCACATGGTGGCAGACTTGGCAGACGACGAACTTTCCGCGGTTCGTAGCGAGAAGATAGGCTTCGTCTTTCAGAACTTCCAACTCCTGCCCCGTTCGAGTGCCATCAAGAACGTCGCCCTTCCCCTAGTGTACCAAGGGGTGCCCCGAGGTGAGCGTCGCAAGCACGCCGCCAAGGCCCTTGACGTTGTCGGGCTGCGCGAACGTATGAGCCACCGTCCGAACGAACTCTCCGGTGGGCAAAGGCAACGAGTAGCCATCGCTCGAGCTCTCGTCACCTCACCATCTTTGATTCTCGCAGATGAGCCCACGGGCAACCTCGACTCGGCTACCGCAAAGGACATCCTCGCTCTGTTCTCACGCTTGCACGATCAGGGCAACACCTTGGTAATCGTGACGCACGAGCCATCGATAGCGGTCCAATGCCCGCGTGCCATTCGCATGCGTGATGGTGTAATCGAAGCCGATGGTCCCGGAGAGAAAGTGGCGGCGATTCGAGCATGAGGGGTCTCGGAACCATTCTTATGGCGGGGACAGCTATGGTAGCGTGTTCCAGCGGCGCGAGCGACCTCGCCCCCGAGCCAAGGGTTCCTCTCATCGTCAAGAAGGCAACTTTTCAATCGCGCCTAGCACTCAGTGGCTCGTTGGTTGCAGAGACTTCCATATCGATCAATGCCCCGGGAGATGGCTATGGCCTAGTCATTCGTTGGATGGCACCAGATGGCTCAGAGGTAAAGAAGGGTGACAAGGTTCTGGAAATCGACACCTCGGCGGTAGTCTCACAGATCGAGTCTCTCAAGAGCGCTGTTATCAAGGCCAACAATGCCTTGGCTAGCGAGCAGAACAAGGATCAGATGGGCAGGGCCGAGAAGACCCATCTCTTGCGCCAAGCCGAGTTCGCACGAAAGAAGGCTCAAGTCGACGCCAACGTTCCAGCCGATGCCTACCCACGTCGCGTCTACGAAGATATGCAACTCGCTCTGGAACGAGCCAAGGCGGCCCACAAGGGTGCCACCCTCGCTCTCGCCATGGAGAAGAAGGTCGGCAAGAACGGGATGGATCAAAAACGTATCGACCTTGCCCGCAGCGAGCGAGATCTGGCACGAGTCTACGAGAAGCTCGAAGGATACGTCTTGCATGCCCCCAGAGACGGAGTGCTTGCCGCGAGCGACAATTGGCGCGAAGGCAGGGCCTACCGCCTCGGCGATAAGACATGGCCTGGGCAGCCCGTGGTCGAAATACCCGACCTCTCCGTCATGAACGTCGAGGCTAACCTCAGCGATGTGGACGACGGGCAGGTGAAGGTCGGCATGAAGACAGAATGCAGACTCGACGCCTACCCGGACGACGTCTTTACCGGAAGGGTCGTTTCAATAAGTCCGGTCGCGCGCAAGGCCCGCAGAAACTCCCTCCGGCAAGTCTTCAACGTCACGGTCAAGCTCGACTCTACCGACGCCGCGCTCATGAGGCCAGGAATGTCGGCTCGAGTTGAGATTTTGGGGAGTACCAGAGAAAATGTCTTAGTCGCCCCTCGCAAAGCTCTTCGCTTTGACCAAGGTAATGTCACAGCTCGCCTCGAATCGGGAAAGCAGCAAGAAGTCACCCTTGGCCCATGCAATCCTAGTGAGTGCGTGGTGCAGTCGGGCCTATCAGAGGGCTCTCGCTTGCAGGAAGGTGGCTCGCAATGAGGCGACTGTTGCTCCTCGCGGCACTTCTCGTGCCCACTGCATCGTGCGGAGAAGAAGGCAGTGTCGACTGGGTCGTTGTATCGCAGGATTCCCTGATCGTCGGGGTGGAGATTTCCGGTTCCCTGAGAGCCACAGATAGCATCTCCGTGGGGCCGCCTCCCATTGAGAGCGTTTGGAGCTTCAAAGTGGCCGCGTTGGCCCCCGAAGGAGAGGCCGTCAAGAAGGGCGACATGCTCGTGCTCTTCGATTCCAGCGATCTCGACGAGCAGCGCGTTGCCCGCGCCAATGAACGCGAAAGCGCTAGGGTCGCTCTCGACAAGCGACGGGTCGAAATACGGCTCGCGAGCCAAGACGAAGGCCTGAAGCTAGAGGAGGCGGAGGCTGCAGTTCGCAAAGCCTCGATGGCAGCGGAGCAATCGGCCGAGCTCACAGCAAGCATCGCAATCGAGAAGGCCAAGGTGGACCTGGCTGCGGCCATAGAGAATGTCGAGCACTTGCGTGCGCAGAGGCGTCGGCGAAGAGCGAGCGATGCCGGAGCACTCGCCACCCTCAAGGGACAATTCGACTTGGCGATCAGGCAAGTAGAGCAACTCGACAAAGACATCGCGAGCATGACCGTCAATGCCGAGAACGAAGGCACAGTCATCTACGGGGACAACTGGGGAGAAAAGACCAAGGTGGGAGATACGATGTGGCGCCTTGGAACCGCCGTCGAAGTCGCCACCCTCGACTCGATGATGGCCGAGGGCATTGTCGACGAAGCAGACTCCGCAAAACTCACCCTCGGGCAGCGAATTCACTTGCGGCTAGAGTCTCAACCCGATCAGGAAATTGCGGGTGTGCTCACGGAAATAGCAAAAACGCTGCATCAGAAGTCAGACACGGTGCCAACGAAGGTCGTCTCGGTAAAGCTCACGATCGAGTCTTCGGGTGATCTCAAACTGCGTCCCGGCATGCGCTTTCGTGGTGACGTCGAGACGCGGCGCCTCGAAGATGCAACCATCATTCCCCTGGCAGCGGTATTTCCCTCCTCTCAGGGGCCAATTGCGTATGTGAAAACGGGCGAGGGTGTGGAGAGACGCAAGCTCGTACTCGGTTTGCAAGGCAAGCGGGGCGTTGAGGTTCGGGAAGGTCTAGAACCAGGAGACCAGGTTTCGCGCATCGATCTTGCCAGACAACAAGGAACGAGGGTGGAGCGATGAAGCTAGGCAAGCTCGCACTCTCAATTGCCTTGCTCGGTGGTCTCGGCGCAGCCGGGCTCACAGCTCGCAACCAGTTCTCCAAGGAAACAAAGAAGAGCATTCCAACGGTCGCGGTGACCATGCAGACCATCGAACGCAAAGTACCCGCGGAGGGTGTGCTCAAGGCTGAGACGGCGACTCCCATCATGACGCCCCGCGGCCGTCACCGACGGCTCCGCATTGCGTGGATTCAAGAGAATGGCAGCCAGGTCAAGGAGGGAGATATCGTAATCCGCTTCGACCGCGAGGAGTTTGAGCGCAATCTCACCAATGGCAAGGACGCGCAGAAGAGCGCCGAATACAAGCTCGCCATCGAGCGAACGCGAAATCGCGAGTCGCAACGAACCCGAGAGCGCAACGCCGAGCTAGCACGCCTCGACTTGAAGGTCGCCCAAGACAGACGCAGCGATGTTGACGATGAGATCTTCTCGCGCAATGAGCTTATCACATCAAAGATCGACAGGCAGCTTTCCGAAGCTCGGGTCAAGCACGCAGGAGTGTCGAGCAAGCTGGACCGCTCCATCTCTCAGTCAAAGGTAAAACTCTTAGAGCTGGAGAATGAGGCGGCCAAACTCGCGATTGGCCGAGCGCAAGATGGGCTCTCACGCATGGAGGTCAAAGCACCCCACGACGGTATCTTCGTTTACGAGAGCACGCGCACCCAAGTTGGAGCAACGGTCTATCGAGGGCAAACCATCGCGAAGCTGCCCCTAACAGCCGCGATGGAGGCCGAGGTTTTTGTTCTAGAGGCTGACGTGAAAGGTCTAGAAGAGGGTTCGCAGGCAAGCTTCATCATCGAGTCTCAACCACATACTCCGTACTCCGCGACCATCAAGAAGATCGACACACTCGCCAAACCTCGGCACCAAGACGTGCCCATTCAGTACTTCACGATCACCCTTGCCCTAGAAGCCACAGACACCAAGGTTATGAAACCCGGTCAGCGCGTTCGCGCCGAGATAACCCTACCCGCGCTCGAAGGTCTGGTGGTGCCTCGCCAGTACGTCTTCCAAATTGACGGCGATATGGTGGTGTTTCGAGAGAATGCGGGGTCGTTCGACACCGTGAAGGTAAAACTTGGCTCCGGTACCCCTGGTCTCGTAGTCATTGAGGAAGGCCTCTCCGCCGGGGATAACATCGCATCTCGAGATCCATTCGGAGAGGCGACAGATTCCGGCGACAAGGAGAGTGAGTCCGCCGACCCTGCAGAGGCACAAAGCCCATGAGAGTAGGAGATGCCATACGCTGCGCACTAGAAGACCTGGGCGAGCACAAGCTGCGCTCCGGGCTCACCATGCTCGGCATGATGTTTGGAGTTGGAGCAGTCATCGCGATGCTCTCCATCGGCGCAGGCGCCGAGCAGCAAGCGCTCGAACTTATCGATCAACTCGGAGTTCGCAACGTTGTGATTCGCGCTCGCACCTTCGATACGGAAGAGCTCAAAGAAATCAGGAAGCAGAGTGCGGGTCTCTCGGAGCGAGACATCGTCGCCATGAAGGAGGCGATTCCCAATTTGGAAATCGTTGCCCCCAGGGCATTGCTCTCCCCATTCAACGTTCGCAGCGCCCATGGCAAGAGTGAGGCAAAGATCTACGGCGTGGGTCAGCATCACGCCAAGCTGAGCAATCTCGTGCTCGCCGAAGGTCGATTCTTCGATTCTCTGGATGAGCGCACTCACGCACAGGTTGCTGTACTGGGGGTCTCCGCGCGCCGAGATCTCTTTGGGGCCAAAGCAGCAATAGGACAGTACATAACCGTCGATGGCCAGTGGCTAGAAGTCATCGGTGTGTCGGCCGATTTGGCCCCTACCTCGTCATCGGTCGAGGGGGTGCAATTGAGCACAGCGTCGAATGCCATCTACCTGCCCTACCCCACACTCCTACGAAAATTCGACCACGACCCTCTGGCATCCCCCCTCGATGAAATCGTGCTCCGTCTTACGCCCGCGGGCTCGCCTAGTGATACGGCAGTCGTCGCCAAAACGCTTCTAGATAGGCTTCACAGCGGAGTCAAAGACTACGATCTCGTAGTTCCCGAAGCTCTCTTGCGCCAGAGCCAACAAACCCAGAACATCTTCAATATCGTCATGGGTTGTATTGCCGGAATCTCCCTCTTTGTTGGCGGGATCGGCATCATGAATATCATGCTCGCCTCTGTACTCGAGCAAACTAGGGAAATAGGCATTCGCCGCGCGGTCGGTGCGAGGCGCCGTGACGTGCGTTTCCAGTTCTTGGTGAGCGCCTTCGCTCTCTCGGTTCTCGGAGGTCTCATCGGCATTGCTGTAGGAATCACCATAGCCAAGGTCGTTGCGGCGTACGCCGGCTGGCCAACACTCGTCACCGTCTCTTCTATCGTCGTCTCGACAGGCGTATCCGTCATCGTAGGCCTGCTCTCGGGCCTCTACCCCGCTATCCGCGCCGCCCGGCTCGAACCTATCGAGGCATTGCATCATGAGTAGACATCGACTTCTCACCCCAATCATGGCTGCTGCGGCAGGTGCTCTTCTCTTGTCAACCTACAGCACAGTCCACGCAGACGGTGCCTCGGAAGGGCTGCCAGCATCCATGGCGAAGGTGGCCAAGCGTCAGCTCTCGCTACAAGACGCTCTCTCCCTGGCGATACAGAACAACCTGGGCATTCAAATCCAGAGTGAGCAGGTGGCAATTGGAAGAGCTTCGGTACGGGCAAGCGAGGGCAGCTTCGAACCCACAGTTTCAGCGAGAGTGAACCACAACGATAGCGTCGCTCCGCCGGCAAGCTCTGTCGATGGAATGCTTGGCGAGGTCTTCAAGGCCCAGAGCCAATTGTGGACAGCCAGCATCAATCAGCGGCTGAGCACCGGCACCAATCTCGGGCTTAACCTATCCAGCTCTCGTAATAAGAACAATTCGGGAAGTGCCGTTGAACCACTTTTCTACGGAACCAAGCTCGATCTCTCAATATCCCAACCACTCCTCCGTGGTTTTTCCCTCGACCGGGATATTCCCAGAGCCTCGATTCTAAAGGCGAGATTCGCCAGCAAGCACGACATGGAAGCCAAACGGATCGTCATGGCAAACCAAGTGCTCGCTACCGAGAATGCCTATTGGAATCTTGCCGAGGCCGCGCGGTCCTATGGAGTACAAGAGGCCTCTCTCGCGCTGGCGGAAGATCAGCTCGCCTTGACGGAGAAACAAATCGCCGCGGGTATCCTCGCCCCTGCTGATCGCATTTCCTCCGAGAGTTCTGTCGCCAGGCGTGAGCTCGCACTCGTTCAATCCGAGGCGCGACTTGCGGGAGCGATGGACCTCCTCAGACTTGCGCTCAACCTACCTAAGGGCGAGTGGAACGACACACTCATCGCCGTCGACATGCCCCAAATTCAGAGACAGAACTTGAGTTTGGACGACGCCATGAAGCTCGCGCTCGTGCGGCGACCTGAGATCCGCCAAAATCAGCTCGCAGAGAGAAGCGCCGATATCGACAAGCGCATCGCCGACAATAATCGCCTTCCAGAGCTCGACGTGGGCATAAGCTACGGCCTTGCTGGCCAGAGCGACGCCTACAGCGGATCTCTGGATCAGCTCCAGGGGCTCGGAGTTCGTGACTGGGGCGTCTTTGCCAACCTTAGTTGGTCGCCAATGGGCAAGGTCGCCAGGGCCAACGCAGACTCACTACAGGCATCCTCTCGGATTCGCCGATTGCGGCACGAGCAGTTCCTCATAGAGCTTCGCAGTGAAATCCGGGCAGCGCTGCGAACATTGGAGACGGCCGAGAGGCAAGTTGCGGCGAGCGAGCGCTTTCGCGACTTGGCAAATCGAAGCCTCGAGGCCGAGCGAAAGCGTTTCCTCAACGGCAAGTCTCGCAACCTCGAGGTCAGTCGCCGAGAGGAAGAGCTCTCGCAGGCTCGCACTGCTGAGATCTCTGCGCGCATTGCCTTTCTCAAGGCCAAGAGCGCACTAGATCTGGCGACCGGGAGCCTTCTCGAGAGCAAGAGCATCGTGCTCGAAGAGCAATAGTCGGATTTAGTTAGATCCTTTTGCATCGCCGCCCGTACGGGAAGGCATGGGATCTTCGAACCGTTCTTCTCGGTGGTTTTTGTTATGGGGCTTATTCGCCTTGCTCATGAGCTGCGCGGGCCAGCAACAATCCGGCCCACAGGCTCCTAGCCCTACCGACGCCACCAGGGCGCCCACGACAACAGGAACAGCCCTGGCTCCGGCCTTTGCCGACGTGCCGGGAGCGACCGATGCCCCTGGCGATGCGCACGCCGAGGAGCTAATCTCTGCCGTTCGCAAGGTCACAGTGTATTCGGACCGGGCGCGGGTAACGAGACAAGCCACAGCTGAAGTCACGACCGAGCCCACGGTCTTTGCGTTTCGCAAGCTACCAGGCTGGGTCGATGATGGATCGGTTCGAGTATCGGCGAGCGCCGGCCGCATTGTCGATGTTCGTGTGGAACGCAGCTTCCTGGCCGAGGCTACCGATGAGAAATGGCTCCGCGCCGAGGCACATCACAAGACGCTCACAGACAAGATCAAGGTCTTGGACGACGAAGTCACGGTCCTCAACGCACAGCGGGCTCAGATCGAGTCCATCAAGGCCTTCTCCCTGGACAAGATCACAAAGGACACGATGATTGGGGACATCAGCGTTGAGAGCTATGCGGATGTGCTCTCGTTCATTAGCGACTCCCTTCGCGCCACCGCGAAGGCACGCCGCGACACCCAACACAAGCGTGATGCCATCATGCCGGTGTTCGAGGCTAGCCGACGCCAGCTCGAAGAACTCAAGAGCCTCAGGCGCCTCGAAGAGACGACAGTGCTCGTCACACTGCAGAGTAGTCAGAAGGCGCAGGGCACAATTGATGTCGCATATATGCTGCCTGGCGCGACATGGGAGCCCAAGCACGAGCTTCGCGTCAACACGGCCGACTCAAAGAAGGTCGAAGTAATCTCCTTTGCTGTGGTCACACAGACCAGCGGCGAAGATTGGGGCGACGCCGAAATCTCATTCTCCACCCAATCCTCTGTGCAATCGGTGCGTATTCCCGAGCTCGAAGCGCTCACGCTTGGAGATACACACAAGGCAACGAAGAGACTCACACGCACCATGTCCTCCTTCAGCCGCGCACAGCAGGCGTATCAGAGCCAGAACCAGCTTTGGAACAAAGTGCATCAGAAATCACCACGGCATAACGAGCGCATGAGCTTCGAGAAGGCCTATCAGAGCAACATGGAGTATCTCCAAGTTATTCAGAGCAAGACCGTCAAGATCTTCGAGACCCTGCAGAAGCGAGGCACGACCGCTCACTACAAGGCCACCGCGGCTCCCACGGTGCGCGGCGATGGCCATCCCGTGCGCATGCGCATTGGACGCAGCGAACTCAAATCCTCACAGAAGATCGTCGCCGTACCAGAACAATCCCTAAACGCTGCGCGCACGCTAGAGATGAGCAACTCCACCAAGCAATCGTTCTTACCCGGCCAAGTTGCCCTCTACCAAGACGGTTCTTTCTTAGGCATGACCGACATCGACTTCATCGCCCAAGGAGAGAGCTTTGCCCTCTTTGTGAGTGTCGCCGATCATCTCAAACTCTCGCGCAAGCTCGACCGCAAACACAGCTCCATTACGCACAGGCGACGCAATCGCATGAAGGTCGCGTTCAACGTGACCGTTGAGAATCTCTCCGGCAAGAGTTCCGCCGTAACTCTCGCAGACCGCATCCCCGTATCAGAGAACAAAGATATCAAGATCGAGAATATTCGAATCAGTGACGGCGGCAAGCCAGACTCGCGAGGCATCTTGCACTGGGAGCTTGTACTCAACCCCAAGGAGGTCCGCAAGTTTCGAATTAGCTACGAAATCGAGTACCCAACAGAGCTGGTACTCGAGGCTAGGCGCAAGCGCGACATGAAGCGCCGATCGCGAAGGAACAGCAATGCACCGAGCCCAGCAGCAGACGCGAGCTATGAGATTGCACCAAGCCCAGCAGCAGACGCGAGCTATGAAATTGAGGACCAACTCATGGACCTAGAAGACGAGCTGTAGATCAGGCGGGATTCGATGTAAGGATCTCGGTGGTCTCGCGCATTACATGTGCCTCCTCGCACCGACACCTCTTCTTCACTCCAATCGCGGTTGAGGATACGAATCGGGGTAGCGCAGGGCTCCTATTGGAGGAAGACGTAGGGAATTTTCTTGGAGCGCTTCAGAAGCCAGCGGTATACTTCTTAGATGAATCGGGCACTATACTCGGGTCTTCTATCACTGAGCCTCACGGCTTGCATTGCAGAACCCGAAGTCATGGAGATTGGCGAGTCCACCGCATCCATCACGGAGGGCGAAGACGAGGCCCAATTCGAGGTCTTTTCAATGCTCGACGAGACGGGCTCGGTCGTAGTGAGCAATGGAATGGAGCTTCGCGGGCTCAGTCGAATCAGCTCTCCAATCATCGACGGGCAAAGCGTTCAGGCGACGGATATACTCATCGCCGACAACATTGTCTACGCAACGTACAACACAGCTGGCGAGTCTTTTCGCGGTGCTCTCCAGCTCATCGACATTAGCGATCCCGAAGTGCCGGTCCTGCTCCAAGAAGCACGCCTCTACAATTCGGAAGCAAATCGGGTACAGGTTCAAGGCGACTACATATACGTGGCCGGCGGCGACAACGCGGTGGGCGCCAGTCTCTACACGTTTCAGCTCACGGCCGGCGCGCTCGAGCATCTCTCAACCGTCGCACTCCTCGGGTACCAAACCACGATGCTGCAGGTGGATGACGACCGAGGCTACGCGACATCAGGTGATCCCGGCGGCGTGACCGTGCTCGATCTCTCGAATCCGGCAGAGCCTCATGCCGCCGACTTTCTAGAATTGCCTGATGCGCGCTATGTCGCAGGGCTGGGATCGGATGAGTTCATTGTTCTTGCCGGCGGAACAGAGGCAGAGCTCGCCCGCTACAATCTGCCCGAGGCCCCCGGCCAGTGGTTGGGCCCATCGACCACGGCAAGCGTTGATGGCGTAACCATCGGCGCTCCCTCTTGGGGAAACCTCTTTGGCAACGACCTCTACATCAGCGCCGACATCGGTGGGCTAGCAACCTTCTCACTCGATGACGGCGGCATTGCTCCCATCGGCGTCCTGCCGACACAGGGAGATGCCAATGGCCTCGCGCCTACTCCAGACCGTCGAATTGCCATCCTCGCGAATGGACAAGAGGGCCTTGTGGCCATCGACTCTCAAAACGTCGCTAACGCGAACGTGCTTGCCAGCTATGACATGCCAAGCGATTCAGGCAGTGCCAACGCCATCGCTGTTCGCCACGATCTTATCGCCCTCGCCGACGGCCGTGGCGGCGTAAAACTCCTCGACTACAACGTCAACAACGTCGGTGCCCGGCTCACGACGATTCTCATGACATTCTCCAACCCGGGAATTCCCGAGTCGATTGCAGCCACCCTGGCTAGGCAGGCGGTCAACTGGACGTCACCACGATCTCCCTCGCGAGTCATAGTGATTCGAGACGACGCGCATAGCGGGGAATCATCCATGGACACCCAATTCGTAGTGGAGCTACTACGTGGCCAGGGCTACGAGGTGGACTACATGGAAGAGCCGCCGGGTGGAATCGAGACAAGTGACATTGAAGACTACGAGGTTGTCTGGTTCTCCAATCCCGGTTGGCCACTAGATGATCGTCTGACCTTCAACACGCTCGTTGCCTTCTCCCAGTCTGGCGGCGGTGTGGTGCTCCAGGGCGATGACATGACGTGGACCTCGCAATCGAACCTCAGCCTCTCCCCACTCACCTATCTCGAGAACATCGACAACGGAGCGCGCTTCTGCGGAGTTGGCATCGACAACAACAACGGCGGCAAGTATCGCGTGACGTTCACGGACACAGACCACCCGGTCATCGATGGTTTGCATGGAGAGTCCTTTACGTACGGTGACGATGTCGACCGCTCTGTACCTCTTGGCCAAGGCGAAGAAGTCTTGGCCTGGGCGACCCTCGATGGCGACGACGGCAGTTGTATGGATCGCAGCCCGGTTGTCATTACCTTCGGGCCCGAGCGTGCGGCGCAGCTACAAGGGCTGTAGTAGCACCCTGGCAACCTGCGCCCCTTAGGCCCCGTGGCAGCGTTTGTACTTGCGGCCAGTGCCGCATGGGCAGGCTTCGTTGCGGCCGATGCGGGGCGTAGCTGCTTGTCCCTTTGCTGATGGTGCGAGGGCAGCCATGATGTTCGCCGGCGGCCTCTTGGCGCTAAGCTCAGCTGCCATGAAGCGCATTGGCGCGTCGATGTGTCCGAAGAACGACTGGTAGCCATCGCACAAATAGTTCTCAGCATGTGGCTCTTCTGTCTCGGCGACGAATCGATTCTTTGGGCACCCTCCGTTGCAGACAAAGCGATACTGGCACCTTTGGCATTTTGCGCTGAGGGCGTCGGCCTTTGCCGAACCGAATCGTTCTTGTTGCTCGCTCCATGCCAACGCGCTCAGAGACTCTTGCGAAGTGTTGCCGAGCATGTTGTCCGGATCCACAAAGTGATCGCACGAGTAGAGGTCGCCATTGTGTTCGAGAACAAGGGCGTTGCCACAGCGCTCTGCGAACGTGCACAGCCCTGGGTTGTGTCCCGACCATGCGGCCAGCGAGACGTCGAAGATCTGAACGAAGACTCGACCCACGTCGCGGCGCACCCATGCATCGAAGATGGTGTTCAAGAACGCGCCATACCCCGCCCCAGTCACCGAGCGCTCTGACACCCGGATCCCGTCCGCCCCTTCCCCGGTGTCACGTCGCTCGACAATTGGGATGAACTGCAAAAACGGAGCGCCAACTTGGTCTCGGAGAAATTCGTAGACCTCGAGAGCATGCTCGACGTTCTCGGCGTTGACAGTAGTCAGGACATTGAACTCAACTCCGTGCTTCTGCAGCAGCGCAATGGCACGCATGACTCTCGAGAACGTTGGACGGCCGGCCCCATCTACCCGATATGCGTCGTGCAATGCTCGTGGACCATCCAAGCTAATGCCGACGAGAAAGCCCTCTCTCTTGAGGAATCGACACCACTCATCATCCAGCAGAACTCCATTGGTTTGCAGGGAGTTCGTCATCCGCACACCAGGCCGACCGTACTTCTCTTGCAGCGAGCGAGCGCGGCGAAAGAAATCCAAGCCCATGAGCGTTGGCTCACCTCCCTGCCAAGCAAAGCTCACCTCCGGCAGGTCCTGTGCCTTAATCAGGTCGCGGGTGTACTGCTCAAGCAGTGCATCGCTCATGCGAAATGAGCTGTCTTCGTAGAGTTCTACTTTCGATCGGAAGTAACAGTACTCACAGGCCAAGTTGCAGATCGGTCCACGAGGCTTGACCATGACCTGAAATGAGCTAGAGGACTTCTGCATTGCGGATACTGCACGACGAAGATGAAGGGAGTAGTTCCCCTTCCGAGGCAAGCCTATCACCGCGTGCGACACACACGTGCACCCTACAATGCTCTACTCGTTTGGCGCTGACCCTGAGTCATAGAAGAAACCTATTACCGGATAGATATTATCGATTTCACATATCGAAGGTTGGACCGCATGGTAAGCCTATGAAACACCAAGTACCCGAGACAGTCTTCAAGACCCGCGTTTGCGGCGCATCCGTCGGAGATAGCCCCTTTCGCTGGCAGGATGTCTCCAGCAAGGAGCTCTTTGCCAGCAAGCGAGTTGTGCTCTTTGCTCTACCCGGCGCCTTCACGCCCACCTGCTCGACAAGCCACCTTCCAGGCTACGACGCCAAGGGCGAGGAAATCACCTCTCACGGCCTGGATGAAGTCATCTGCCTATCAGTTAACGACGCCTTCACCATGTTCAAGTGGGGCCAAGACCTGGGCAACAAGAACGTCCAACTCCTGCCCGACGGAAACGCTGAGTTCACCCGCAAAATTGGCATGCTGGTCGAGAAGGCCAACCTCGGCTTCGGCTACCGAAGCTGGCGATACTCCATGGTCGTAAACGAGTGAACCCCTCACCAATCGCCCTCCTGCGCTGTGCATCTAGAAGGTGTAGAGCCAATGCATGGGACGAAAGAGAAACGGCCGAGACGATGTTTCTCGGCTTGAAACGGTGCGCCGCTGGCGCTCCAGTGGAATATCGGGCCGCGCGTTCGC
>JAAEPE010000613.1 GCA_024222395.1 Myxococcales bacterium | reverse complement strand
CAACTCGGAAGACTGCTACCCGACCGTTGTAACGCACCACGAGCTACACTCGCGACCATTGACCCCCACACAGTTGAAGAACATATTGGAAATGGGTGGTCTATGTATCAAAGTCACTCTGACTATTGATGCCGAGTCTGTCTTCAAGTCTTTGTCTAGCAAAGATCTGAAGAAGCCCACAGAATGTACTCTGCTTGGGCACATTAGCTGGATCCGCCAGATGATGGAGCGCGGAATCGTTGAAAGCGTTCAATGGTGTGACACGCGGGATATGACTGCCGATGGTCATACCAAAGGTAGTATTGACCGCGCGTTGCTCCTACAAGTAATGGCCGGCCAGCAATCCTTCAAGCACGAGCTGAAGAAACATACTCCGTATAGGGCGGGCAGGTCGTCTCAGGACGGCCCTGCCTCCCGAGCTGGCGGGGAAACCCGCGCGCAGGTGCGCTTTAGTAGCGAGGAAACTCGCCGGTAGCGAGGCTACTCGCGCGCCCTTTCCTTGTAGGCAGCCGCTGCTGCTTAGCACTGTTT
>JAAEPE010000612.1 GCA_024222395.1 Myxococcales bacterium | reverse complement strand
TCCTACTCCGTTGGGCGTGAGTCTGCGGAGCAGTATGGCGAGTCGATTGCGGGTGTGGGGTACCTCGGCGAGAAGGTCGCCATCTCGCCTTTCGATGACGAGGGCAATCTGCTCTTTGGAGTGATGCCAGGTGAGCCGCCGGCAGCCGGCTCTGCCAACGAGGTGCCGATCTGTTACAACGTCCGCCTGAATATTACGACAGATGAAGCCAATAGAGTCCCGATCGAGAAACCGAGTAGCTATGACCCGATGCAGCACGAATTGCTGGCACGCGCGCTCGAGGCCGGCTTGCTCAAAAATCTTTCGTCCATTATCGGTACCTACTCGATGGGTGAAAGCAGCAAGCGGGAACTGAACAACCGCCAGTTTTCAATCGTGTCCATGAGCATCCCGGGCGCACAAACCTCATGGGCAGAGGCCAGTTTCGAAGAGCGGGAAGCGATTCACCAACAATACCGGGACTATACTCACGGCATGCTTTGGTTCCTGAAAACAGATCCTCGGGTGCCCAAACACATTCGCGACGAGATGGCACCGTACGGGTTCTGCAAAGACGAGTGGGCTGACAACAACCATTGGCCCTACTATCTCTACATCCGCGCGGCCCGGCGGATGCAGGGAGAAGTCGTGCTCACCGAAGCAGACATCATTGAAGACCGAGATAAAGAAGATGTGATTCACATCGGTTCTCACTTCATCGACTGCCACCACGCGGCACGCTACGCGGTCGACTTGGGTCACATCATCAACGAGGGACGGATTTGGAAGCAGGGGGCGCGGTTTGATATTCCCTATCGCGCTCTTACGCCAAAGGCTGGCGAGTGTTCCAATTTATTGGTGCCAGTATGCGCCTCTGCCAGTCACGTCGCCTTCTGCACCATCCGATTGGAACCGACGTGGATGCAACTCGGCGAGGCGGCTGGAATCGCTGCAGCGATGGCAGCCAAGTCAGGGAAATCGGTGCAGGCGGTTGATGCTAAATCGCTGCAGGCTCGCTTGCTGAAGTTAGGCATTCCACTTGAGCATCCCGAAGGTCCGATGGCCTATGAAAAGCACGGCAAACCCAGAACGTTCGCGCCCGACGACGTGGTGAAAG
>JAAEPE010000611.1 GCA_024222395.1 Myxococcales bacterium | reverse complement strand
GCCTTCGTCGTCTTGCTGGCAAACGCTTGCCACTTGTTCCCCGCCTATATCGGCATCGACGCCTGAGCCTGCTGGGTCGCTGCTGTCACAGCCTAGACCTACGAAGATGCTCAAGCCGAGACCTACGAAGATGCTCAGGGGCTAGCCTCAGATTCAAACAGGATATGGAAACACTGGAAGGCTTGGGTACCAAGGCGCAAATCAGAAACACAGGTTTATTCTACCTAGCCTCAAGCGAACCAGGCCTTTCAGGCCCTGGCCGAAGGTTTGCTCGCCAAGCTTCTCGAAACCGAACTCCTTGAACTCGAGGATCCGCTCTTGCTTGCTCCTCTGATTGCCGCTCTCACCGAGTACATGGCCGAGAAGGGCCACAAGTGGAAGTCTCCAGATAAAGCAGCGGCATCCATTGCTGGCTGGCTCTTGCACCGAGACGAAGTCGCGGAGCTTCACGGATCCAATACCGACGTCGCCCGGGTCTTCGCTGCTGTCGCCAGTGGAGGCTAGCAGCCACTAAGAGTAGTTCTGGCTACGAGTCGGGGGTCATCGAGGCCGCCGGCCTGTCAGCGTGGATATTCGATCTCGCGTGCTGCTCCCGACATAGGATTCGGGACTCCTGCACAGAGCTTCTTTGGCGAGAAGTCCTCGTCGGCATCACTCCAAACGGTCATTGCAGTGGACTGGTGCCAGCGAGCTTTCTCCATATGATCCTGGCTCGCGAGAATTCGGCTCATCATGCAATGCGTATGTGGGTCAAACGGGGCGAAACTCAAGCATTGGTTGAGTTCGCGCAGCGCCCCGCCCGTGTTGCCAAGAGCGAGCTCTACTTCTGCGAGTAGGCGCCTGGTCTGCGCGTCGGAAGGGTTTGCCACAAGGAATTCTCTAAACAACGCCCGGGCGCTTTCTAGCCGCCCCTCGCCCTGTTCGATGCGGGCTTTGACCGGGAGGTTCCACCGCATGTCCAGGGATAAGGCACCACCGATGGCTTCCGCTTTCTTCATTGCGTCCTTTGCAAGTGCGATTTCCCCAAGTTCCGAATACGTTATTGCGCTTCGACCGTGAAAATTATAGCCACCGAGATCGTCGTCACCAGCCATCAATGGGCCTCGGGCGCCTTCCACAATTTGCAGGGCCTCGCTGCGGCGGCCGGCTTGAGCGATCATTGGGGCATCTAGCATGCGGACTCCGTGCATCTCCAAGTCGTTGCTACTCGCAGCCAGAAGTGTCCATTTGCTCTGCAGCGACTCCATCGCCAGCTCCACTCGTCCGCGAGTGAATCGGTAACTCGCGATCGCACTGTGTGATGCTGATACTTCGAGTGGTGTTTTGCTGTGCTTAACCATCGATTGGAACTGCCGCTCTGCTTCTTTGTAGCGGCCCATGACATACAGTTGGCGTGCGAGCATTCGATGTACGCTTGGAGAACTCGGGTCTTCTGCCAGTGCTCTGTTATACGCGTCGAGAGCAGCCTGGTGCTCGCCGAGGAATTGCGCCGCCCTGGCCATACCGAGGTGTGCTGCCAATGTCTTGGGAGAGGCCTCGACGTATGCGGTGTAGACCACCAGTGACTCCTCGTATCGACCATCAGCGAGCAGTAGCTGCGCTCGGAGCCCGATGTACCTGAGCTTTGTCTCCATGGTCTCAATTACGTCTAGGGTGGCTAGGGCAGCTTTGTACTCCCCTTGACCCATTTGCAGATTTAGAGACAGTTGTAGTGCGTAGACGTCTCTTGGCGTTCGAGCAAGCCACTGCTCAAGAGCTTGCAACGCCAATTCTGGCTTCTTGTCGACGAACCATAGCTGAATTACGTGCACGACATTCCGAGCCTTCTCCGTTAGCCGATAGTTATGTGGGCGGATGGCTTCAAGAGCCGCTGGCACTTCAGCCCACCGAGAGTGCTGAGTTAGCAACATCGCCTTGCGGTAGTGGGCAACGGCGAAGGTAGGATCTCTAGTGATTGCCAACTCGATATTCGCGAGTGCACCCTCGATGTCATCATCAAAGATACTCGCACGCAGTCCTTCGATGAGTGCTCGATAGGCGGTTTCATGACTTGTCGTGAGTTCCTCAATACGAAGATCGGGCGTACTCGAGGCGGCGGATTCGTCGATGCCAACCATTGTGCGGAATTCGCTGGAGATCGTGTCGGTTAGCGCGAAGAAGGAGCCGTCGCTGAATTCGTAATGCTTCGCTACGGTTCCAATCGTAGTGTCGTGTAAGTCGACGGCAACTCGAAATCCGGTGTCTGTTGTTTGCACCGTGCCCGTAAGAAAGAAGTCGAACTCCGACTGTTTCGCGATACGTCGCATCAGTGGCAGGGGAAGTTTGAGATCATCGTCGAATCCGGCCTTGCGCATCATCTCGGCGAAACCGGCAGTAAGTGTTGATAGCAGAAAAATTTGCGGGTCTTGCTCAAGGTCGATCTCGAGTGCCAGAGGAATGGCATACTGGCGCCAGGCTTCTTGCGTTTCTTTTGTCACGTCTTGAAACGCGAAGGCCAAGATCGTTTTTCGGGGTGCGGCCGGCAGTGCTTTCATCTC
>JAAEPE010000610.1 GCA_024222395.1 Myxococcales bacterium | reverse complement strand
TTTCCTTTTGCACCAAGAGAGCGGCGGCTTCTGCGAGAGCCTTCTCCTTGCGCCTAAGCTCGCGCTTGACCTTCTTTAGTTCCTGCCCCTCCGCAGACGGCCCTACTTTCTTTACCGGCGCCCCCAAAGGGTTTATTCAATCAGGAGAGGCGACAACTACCCTGGCACAGGGGCCTCACCGTATGCAGGGCAGGGATTTCATTGGCGACATCCTTTGTGCGGCGACTGTTTTTGCCATCCATGGCGATGTGCGAATTCTTCTTGCCGAGTTTGAGCGCAACCCATGCACTCCACGTGCGAAACACTTCAGAGAATGCTGAGAGATTGAGAGATGCATACACTGACAAATACACTTCTTGGCTTGGCACCCCATGGGGCAACTCCAGGATCTCACCCAACCATTCTTCGTTTAGCTCGCCCCACAGCTCCATCGATTCGGCGTTGTCGCAACTGCAAACCATCGACATCAGAGCAATCACAACCACTGAGCGAAGCGGGTAGCGCAATCCTTGTGGGCGCCTAGGATCCGTCAAGCCCGCCAGCATGCACTCAAATAACTGAAGCGCCGCCTGCTCGTTCTTGATTTCGATATTCTGTGCTTTAGAAGCTCGGGCCATCCCCGTTAGATCAGATCGTGAGGCCCGTGTCGATCCTAGGAGACAACAATCGCAGGGCCGTAGGGAACGCTTCAGAGCTATGCCCTTGAAATGATGTGACTTGCGAGAACTCGATCGCCCTGGCCGCACAGCCCCCAACGTTCTGAATCAAGCACTCGTGTGTGCTAGGGTCGCGGGCGATATGGCGGCTCCAGCTTTGTTTCATCGAATCCTGATTGCCAATCGCGGGGAAGTCGCCGAACGAGTGGCCCGAACGTGCGAAGCCATGGGCATCGTGCCTGTGATGGCCGTTTCCAAGGCGGATGAGGACGCGGGCTACACAGAAGGCCGCGAGACGATTTGTCTGGGACCCGCCGGCTCGAGCAAGAGCTACTTGGACATGGAGAGGGTCGTGCAAGCCGCCGTTCAAACTGGTTGCACCGCATTGCACCCGGGATGGGGATTTCTAGCTGAGAATCCGCGATTTGCAGCCCTGTGTGAGGCCCATGGCATAACGTTCATCGGCCCGCCACCTCACGTCATGCGTTTGATGGGAAAGAAGACGCCGGCTAAGGCAGCGATGGGCAAGGCGGGGCTCTCACTAATTCCCGGCTCAGACGGCATCCTATCTTCGGCAGAAGAAGCCAAATCCGTCGCCGAGAGAATTGGATATCCGGTACTCCTGAAGGCTGAGAGCGGCGGAGGTGGTCGAGGCATGCGAATTGCCCGCAGTGCCGCCGAGATCAAGACTGCGTACGACGAGGCACAGAATGAGTCACGCGCGGCTTTCGGCGACGATCGGTTGTATCTCGAACGCCTTATCGAAGGTGGTCGTCACGTCGAAATCCAAATTCTCTCCGACAAATACGGCAATGTGATTCATCTTGGTGAGCGCGATTGCACGGTGCAACGCAATCACCAGAAGCTGATCGAAGAGTCGCCTTGTCCTTCTCTCTCGGACGAAGAGCGCGCTCGAAGCTGTGATGCGGCAACTCGGGCAACCGCGTCCATTGGCTACGTCGGCGCCGGCACCATGGAGTTCCTGCTTACCGATGACGGCGTGCTGCGTTTCATGGAAATGAATACACGATTGCAGGTCGAGCATTCTGTGAGCGAGATGCGTTCCGGTATTGACCTCGTCGCCGAGCAAATCAAGGTGGCAGCTGGCCAGCCTCTCAGCATGACGCAAGACGAGGTAGAGCTTCGCGGTCACGTAATCGAGTGCCGCATCAATGCAGAAGATCCGAGCGAGGACTTCAAGCCGTCTCCGGGCACCATCCAAACCTGGAAACTGCCCAACGATGGCTCAGACAAAGTGAGAGTCGATACCCACGTCTCCGAGGGGTACACGGTACCGCCGCATTACGACAGCCTATTGTGCAAAGTGATTGCTCACGGCAAAGACCGCGAGGACGCGATCGCTACCATGAAAGCGGCTCTCGATACATTGGTTTGTAAGGGAGTTGCGACTACGACGCCTATGCATCAAGCCGTCATCACCTCCAAGGAGTTTCGCGAAAATACCTACGACACTCGTCGAGTTCCGGGCTGGGAGTAGACTTTGCGCGAAGCTCCAGCACGGGAGTGGACCTCTGAGCAATTCAGTCCAAAAAGATCGGGAACAGGCCTTTCGTCTTCGGGTAATCTGGCTAGGATGTGTGACCTCGGGCGGGCAGCTCCGAGACTAACGAAATACGCAAACGAGATTTGGTTGACTCACCTGAGCAGCCAATTGGGGGAGGACGAAGATATGAGTACACTGGCGACGGTCGAGCAGGTTCTATGCGATACGAACACTCCAATGTCTGTAAAAGACATCGTGGAACTCGCAGGGGATTCATTGCCGACCCGTTCAAAAACGCCCGACACGGTCGTTGCCCGCGACCTCTCAATGGACCTTAAGCGACTGGGCGATGAGTCTAGATTCATTCGTACGGCCCCAGGTCGCTACACACTGCGCAAGTTCGTGACGAGTGGTCTCGTCAAAATGGGTGATAGTGGTCTGCGTCCCCTCGCTCTTCGGCATCAGACTTCTTCTGAGGAGTCGGCTGATCGGGCAGGCAACGAGGAGTCGTCTACAAGCATGACTGCTGGTGCTTCTTCCGAAGATCTGGCGCCGACTCCAGTGCTCGCCGCTGCTCTGGGCGATGGTCGTCGGGGCCTGTTGCCAGCACAAGGCGTCTCTCAAGAAGAGCCGAGCCGAGTGCGCGACAACAACAGCGAAGCTATCCCCGCTCGCCAGTAGCAGCGTTTGGAGGGCCCGGGGCTTCCGGGCCATGCGAGACCTTAGTACCGGTCCCCAGAAATCGGTGATCAGTGAAAAAGCTGCCCAGACAGATCGGATTTGATCGACTTGACGGATGCAAACCAGCATTGAGATCCGTTTGAGTCCGCAAGGAGATCGGGAGCTTCGGCTACGCGTGCGTCGGCAAACAGCTCCGTACCGTGAAGTCGTCCGGGCGAAGATCTAATTGACCGAGCCAAGAGTGGCCGTTACCGAGCGCCACCAGTAAAGCGTGTGCTGATACCCAAGGGCGATGGCAAAGAGCGTCGACCGATTGGGGTGCCTTCGTTTGAGGACAAACTGCTGCAGCGTGCAATTGAGATGCTGCTCACCCCTGTGCTCGAACAGGACTTCTACGATTTCTCGTATGGGTTCCGGCCGGGCCGCTCTTCCCCGCTGAAAAGCAACATCTA
>JAAEPE010000609.1 GCA_024222395.1 Myxococcales bacterium | reverse complement strand
TAGCCTAGCTTGGTCTTGCGCCTTGGCTTTCCTTTGCGGTAAAGATGCCCTGCACAAGTCGCAATGGGTGCCATGGCCAAGTGGTAAGGCAATGGTCTGCAAAACCATGTATCCCCGGTTCAAATCCGGGTGGCACCTCTACTTCCTTACCCGAGCCTCTGGCCAGGGTGGTTTCCGAGCCTCCGGCCCGGATGTTTGCCGCCTACCCTGGTCCGGGTCGCTTCTGAGCTTCCGGCTCGGATGTTTGCCGGCTTGCGCTGGCTCGGATGTTTGCCGGCGGCCGCCAGCATGGCACCGCTCCTAGGCCTTGGCGACTTCGTCAGACTCTGGTCCGAGCATGATTGCAATGCCGCGGAATTCGCAGCTGTGCTCGAGAATGATCTTGACGATCACTGTGAGCGGCACCGAGAGCACCATGCCTACGGGGCCCCAGACCCAGTTCCAGAAGACCAGGGAGAGAAAGACGACGAGAGTTGAGAGTCCGAGGCGCCGTCCCATGACCTTGGGCTCCACAATGTTTCCCATGACCATGTTGATGGCGAAGTAGCCGGCGGCGACTATGAGAGCGGAGGTGAGCCCAAACTGCACGAGGGCAAGTAGAACCGGTGGAATGGCGGCGATGACAGAGCCGATATTCGGAATGAAGTTGAATAGGAAGGCAATGAGACCCCACAAGAGTGGGAAGTCTACACCTACGGCTGCTGTGACAATCGTTGCGAGTGCTGCTGTGACAAGACTGACGATTGCCTTCATTGCGACGTACTTCTGAACCTGGAGCATTGCCGCGTTCCAATCCTTCAGGTCTGCGTCGGGGCTCCCCATCGCCCGCCGAAGCTTCGAGGGCACCGAGCTTGCTTCTAGAAGCATGAAGATCATCGTGAGGATAACGAGCAGCATCTGTGAGAGCGCGGCCAATAGTTCCCCCGCGAGACTCGTAACCAATTCGAGTATTGCGCTCGAACTCACTTGGGATGTGAGAACTTCTGTGTTTGCATCGATACCGCGAGACTTAAGCCATCCGAAAAACTCTGATACGTGGCCGTCAAGTGCAAGGCGATACTCCGGAAGCTTGCTCTCGAAGCCTGCGAGAGACCTGCCGATGATCGCGGTGATTGCGATTACCAAGATGGTGGCTCCGATCACCACAATGACAATCGCTATGCCATCGGGGACGCCAGCCCCCTTGAGTCTGTGAAGGGGGGGAATACAGAGGACTGCGAGGAAGAGCGAGACTAGCAGTGGGGTGAGCAGAGGAGCCGCCGCTTTCAGCCCGGCCGTGATGATGAAGAGGGAGGCGATTATGACTAGGGTTCGCGCTGCTTGGCTTGGTTTTCGAGAGGCCACGGCACAATCTTAGGCCGGACAAGCCGCGTTGTCCCCTTTGTGGCAAAATTGCGGCTTGCTACAGTCGTGGCAGCGACGGATATGAGGAGAAGATGACAATCGCCGGAATCGACAAGACAGCGCTACTCGCCGAGCTTCGGACTCTGGTGGAGACCGATCTCGAAGTGCTTACCGCGTCTCAAGAAGAGGCCCAGGCCGGCGCTACGCACGAGGAAAACAAGGCTGAGGGCGACAAGGATATGCGCTCGACCGAGGATAGCTACCTCGCCAGGGGGCTGGCCAAACGCGTCACCGAGCTTCGTTCGGCGGTGGCCATGCTCAGCGCGCTGGCGCTTCGCTCCTTCGCCGAGGACTCGAAAATTTCGCTAACCGCTGTTGTCGAGGCGGAAGACGATGAGGGGGTGCTGCTGCGCTACTTCGTTGCCCCTGTCGGTGGCGGTATCGTCCTTGGAAGCGGAGCTAGCAAGATCTCAGTAGTCACGCCATTGTCCCCCTTGGGGCAGGCTCTACTCGGGCGCGAGTTGGACGACGAGGTCGAGATTCGTACTCCCCAGGGGCCAAAATCGCTAAGCGTTATCGGAATCGTCTAGCCCCATTGGCTCCGCACCCGCATCAACCCTGGCATCGTCGATCTTCCTCCTGAACACGCGCACTGCAGTTAGCGTTGTCTCCATCTGCTCTTCTTGATAGCGATAGGCAAGTTCTTGCCCCATGGGTACCATCGCCGAATTCTCTTGCACTCGACACCTGTCTCGGAGTCTATCGAGGTCGTCGATGGCTTCGTCTAACTTGGTAATACTCTCAGTTTCCAAGTGCTTGGCCTTGGGCTCAAGCAGCAGGATCTCTGGTGGTGTGAGTCGACTTCCCAACAGTTCTCGAAACACTTGCTGCGCCCTCTCTCTATTGGCATCTATTCTCCACAGGCGAAACTTGTGGGTGGATGTCATTGCGTTGAAGAGGATGCTGATCGCCATGACAACGTAGAACCAATTGCTGATCGGCATGATATCGACGAGCCACGGCACGTGGGTATCCGCCCACTCCGGGCCTCCATTGGCCATGTAGTTGTGCGCTGCCGAAGCTGTCGGAAAGAAGGCGTTGCCTCCGTAGTTCTTGTTGTGCTGGAGTAGGGCAGGGAACTCTCGTTGCAGGAGGCTTAGAAGGGCGATGGTTTCCGTGCGGCTCGCACACTTATTGCCAACCACGAGTGTGTCGACACGCAGAACTCTCCTGTCGACTGGAGGTACAACCGCAATCGGATCGTACTGTCCCGCCCCAATACGACCATTTGAAATGAAATCGAACTGTCTCGCTATGATGTTGAGATGCTCGAATGAGGCCATTTGCAGCCCGTCACGCATGGCATTGCGAATGAGCTTCGCGTCTTCGTCGAGAACGAAGACCGCCAGATCAAGCCTACCGTCTTTGATGCGAGCGAGCTGGTCGTGCAGTTCGTAGTTCTGCATTTGCAGATTGAGAGGGCGGAAGTCCTCTGATTCCAAAATGACCCTCGCGAGGTGGTCCGTTCCACTGCCGGTCTGCCCGATGCCAACACGCAGGCCACGCATATCTTCGAATCTCGCTAGATTCGAGGCACTCCTTCCTAAGATAAAGACCGACTCGCTCTTGGGGAGTCTGGCGATTAGTTCCAGGTTGTGCCCAAGAGTGGGAGCGATGCCATCTTGCACCATCGCAAAGTCGAGGGCGCAGTCGTCCTTCTGAGCAATCAGCTGAGCGAGATTGTCAACGGTGCCGTTGGATACGTGGTTGCCAAGATGACCGTCCTGGCTATCGGCAGACTGCTTCAGGCGTTCGGTGATCTCATGATAATTGCCAGTCTTTGGTCCAGAGACTAGCTCAGCGTCGAGATGGCTGAGTGTTGGACTTAGATTTATCAGGGAGAGAGCGGCAATGAGCAACAGTGAGGCGCCCAGCATGGTTGCGAAACGGGTAGGGAAGCCACGCTTCTTCTTCGGCTTCTTCGCATCCCGTTTCTCTGCGCTCATTGCCAAGATCCTACGTCAGGACGGCGCTCGCCTCTAGTTAGTTGCTCTAGTTGGACGGGGCTGGCGCTGCGCCTGGAGTACATCCGCGAAGGTCGGTTGCTTCGGAGAGATTGCCGTAGGCCGTCTTAGCCTCCGTGAAGAAGGCGTTGTGCGACTCCATTGGTGCGTTGTATCCGTCCAGCGTGATTCCCAGAAGGTCGGTTCCCGATTGCGCATTCCAGTCGGTGCACCATGTCGCATCCGCCTCTGTGAGGGAGAGGGCGTAGGAGCTGCTGGCGTCCAAGTCATAGAGGGATTCTTGCGTCTCAGCGTCCATTCCGAGCAGATTCGCCACGCCTTGAGCGAAGCCAGATTCTTCTCCGGTTCGAGTGACGTAGACGATGTTCTCACAGCCCATGTTGCGTAGGGCTTGGACGGGGTGCAAGTCGGACCAGCCACCTGCAGAGACAAGACCGTTGCCGAGTTCGAGGCCTCGAGCCAAGCCGGGCTCCGCGGGGGAGTAGGAGAGGGCTGTGCGCCACGTAGTGGAACCCAGGTCGGCGAACATGGCGGTCTTGCGATCTTGGAAGTCGTTATCGTTGCGGCCGGCGGCGCGAAGGTCTGCTTCTTGCCCCCAGTAGCCAAAGCTAACGTCGCTGAATTTGCTCCGGAAATCGTAGTCGCGACCAGCGTTGTAGTCGACGCGAGCCTTGGAAAAACTCTCAGCCGTATCGCCGCTGAGAATTGAGGTCGAGACAAGAGCATTCATGCCTGCGCCAACGTTGTCGTCAATGCGAGATTCGAAGGGGATCGGGTTTGTCGACAAATTGTTTCGGTAGTTGCCGACCATCACGTCAAAGAGGGCGCCACAAGTACTCTCGCCCACGGGGATTGCGGCTGCTTCAAACCAGCTCTTTCCGAGGCTTGGAGTCGCACAGCCGGCCATGAAGTCTTGCATTGCTGCACCATCGGAAGGGCCGTAACCGGCGTAGAAATCGCCAACGCGCCCTAGCTTGTCTGCCAGCCCTGCAAAATTGAGAAGGCCGGGATGGATCAAGATTTTGTCGGAGTCCGCAGAGAACGCGCCAAGGGACTGCACGCCAGCGAGAATATCCCGTGCGTGCTTCTCTGGGGTGGGAGAGGTTTGCAGGAGCTCGAAGATTTCTGGATTGATGAGCTCGCGAAGATCGTCGTGCTTGAGCACGTTGTCGAGGGCCTCAAGACCTGCCTCGACGTCTTCGTCGAGCAGGTTTTCGATGCCGGCCTCTTGAATCTTCTGCACGATGGGCAGGAGTTGGCCGACGGCTGCCGCCTCTTTTGTCGTGGTTAGGTGTTGGAGGTACGCGGGGAAGGATTTGAGCAAGAGTGCGGTGCGAGCCGCGACTTCGGCATCGTCGCAGGCACTCTCACCGCATCGCGTTGTTGCTGGATTCATCTGCATGCTCTCGGTCATGAAGATCGAGATGCTGGCGGAGCTGCCGCCGGCCGCTCCGTCTATTGGGCCGTAGTGCTCGACGATTCGTGCGAGGGAGGCGAAGTGAGACGAGATGAGCTCGCCATTGCCTCGAACGGCGGCACAGAGTTTCAACTCTGCGGTTTCGTCACACCTATCATCGGAGCAGTCGTCGTCCGAATCACTTGGGGAGCCGCAGGCGGCGAGGGCGGTAGAGCCGAGGAGGGAGGAGATGAGGAGGAATCGAAGCATGCCCTCCTTCTCAGCAATACCTGTGCCTAGTACTGTGTAGCCCTAGTGGTTGGAATTTACAGCGGATTGTTGCCGTATGTCAGACCGGCCAAGGGGGAGGGAAACGTCGGTGGCGTCGGCCACTACGGCCAATCGGCCCCACCCCAAATCGGCCTCAACCACTGGGGCCCACCCGATGCTCGCTAGCTCCGCGCCGAGTGACGCTTACCACGGAAGTTGCTCTTCTTCTCCGAGTGACCGCGAAAGCTACTCTTCCGGCCAGATTGACCGTGAAAGCTCTTCTTATCGGACTGGCCCGGGAAGCCTGGCTTGCGAGGGAATTGCTTGCCGCGCTCTGACGTCTCTAGCCAAGGACGAATCTTGATTCGTGGATCGCGGGAATCAGGTCGTGAAGCTGAGGTTTCAAAAGACTGGGCATCTTCTTTGCGAACCTCGACGATAGACCCGTGGTCGTTGATGCGGATAGCGCCAATGCTATTGCTTCGAACGTCGCCACGACGGCACACCAGCGCGAGCATGCGCCTTGGGTCTGCGCCTTGTTGGGCGCCCCAGGTTACTTGGAATGCGGTGTAGTCGTTGGAACCGCGATGGTCGCCGCGATTGGAGTTGCCACGATTTGGGCCACCACTATTGCGAGCTCGCGAGTCGTTGTCACGACCCGAGGCATTTCGGCCAAAACGATTGGCGCCACCCTGCCGAGGAGCCTGGATATTCTTGGGGTCGCAGGTACCAGTAATGTTGATACGGCCGAGAAGTTCAGCAACGACGTCTTGAGCAGAGCGTCCCTCAAGCAGGGATTCCGCAAGTTTGAGTGTTCGTTCGTTGGCGTCTTTGGCGAGCTCTTCGAGGCCGTCAAATGACTCTTGGAAGCGGACCTCAGCCGCATCGCGGATCTCCGAAGCAGTAGGCACTGGCCGAGCTTGGATCTTGATCTTGGTCGCACGCCCGAGGAAGTCGGCTTTGCGACGGCCCGATGGGGGCACGAAGAGGATGCTTGTTCCTTTGGCACCTGCACGCCCTGTACGGCCACTCCTATGAGTGAAGGCCTCGGGGTTTTCGGGAAGATCGAAGTGTACGATGCGCGTCACAGCTTGAATGTCGAGGCCTCGGGCCGCGACATCGGTAGCGATGAGGAGCTGAACCTGCCCCTGTCGAAATGCATCAAGGGTGGCCGTGCGCTCTCGCTGGCCCATGTCACCGCTGAGAGGGAAGGCCTTGAAGCCTGCAGCCGTAAGCTGAGTTGCGACATCGGTGGTGGCAAGGCGAGTGCGAACAAAGACCAGGGTGCGTTGCCCCGGTTCGGCGAGCAGAATATTTATGAGCCCGTTTACGCGGTCGCTCATTCGCAGTTCGTGGGCAATGTGGGTGATGTCAGTGTTGGCTTGCTTGGGGTTCTCTCCCTCGACGAGCACAGCACATTTTTGATAGCGGCCTGCCAGATTGAGAACTTCTCGGGCGAAGGTTGCCGAGACCATGTGAGTACGGCGCTCTTCTGGGGTGGTCTTCAGAATGCCCTCAAGCTCGTCACGGAAGCCCATGTCGAGCATCTCGTCGGCTTCGTCGAGTACGACTGCGCGAACGCTAGATAGATCGATTGTGCCTCGCTTGACGTGGTCGAATAGACGCCCAGGTGTGCCAATGACGATGTCGGGGAAGCGGCGAAAGGCTCGCAAATCCAGGCCGATATTCGTGCCACCGGTGACAACGGTTATGCGTTTGCGCAGAGTCGCATAGAGCCATGTGAGTTCTTGCCCGAGCTGAGCTGCGAGTTCTCTGGTTGGCGCGATGAGAAGAAATTGTGGACGTGCCGTATTGCCCGAGGGCTTGGTGGGCTCCGCCGCGGCCATATCCTCGGCCAAGACCAGGCCGATGGCGACGGTCTTTCCCGAGCCGGTCTGTGATGAAATCCGAATGTCGCGACCCCGTAAATCCGCAGCAAGTACAGCCTGTTGGCACGAGGTTAGGCTCTCGAATCCACGCTTGGTAAGGGTGGGGCCGAGGTCGGCTGGTACGTTTTTGAAGGGGTCGTCTTGGTACATCTGAAGCCGGTTACTAGCACGAAAGATCTGGTCTGCGAAGTGGCTTTCTTACTAGCCACTTCTGGGCTCGTTGGTCCTCTGGCTGCGTTGCGGCGCTTGCCATGGACCATAAGTCCAATGGCTTCGCTTGTGCCTTGCCAGTGAAGCAACGAGATTTGTTGAGCCTCTGGCTGCGTTGCGGCGCTTGCCATGGAGTAGTGTCGGACGTTTGGGGCAAGCAAGTTGGCCCAAGCGTCCTCCTCTCCCAGCTGCGCTGTGAGAGGATATTTCACGCATTCGGCGTTGTGGCCTGGCGTTTCACTCCAGGCATCTCACGCGGCGATATTGAGCTAGTTGGGGAGTGGGTCGAATTCTTGGGAAACTACGCTGGTCTCCCATCCATCGTAGAGGCCGTCGTGCTCTGTGGCGGTTACGAGGAGATTCATGACGGCTTCGTGAATGGCCTCGAGCTCCACGCATTCGGTGCGGTGCAGCTGCACGGTATAGGCCATGTGCTCTTCGTCCGGGTCAAAGCTCACCGACTCTACCTCGAAGTGCTCCTTGCCACTGGCATCGATGAAGCGCTGGCGGTCTGCCGAGGTAGCGAAGTAGGCATAGTGATCGACCCGACGAGGAATCACCAGCGTGTCCCCCTGCTCAGCAAGTGCTTCGCACACCTTGCGGTCTTGAATCCACTGCAAGCGTTCGCGATCCGGGAAGAGCAGGTCGAAGTATAGGTCCCACTGCGGGTCGCTCTTTATGTGGAGTTCTTGTTTCCAACCGGAGAAGCCCGAGAGGAGCTGCGCAGCTCTCTGCTCCACTTCTTCGCTTTCGGCACCATAGAAGTAGAGTTGCCAAACACCCTGGCTACGAACTCTTCCTACAAAGAGGACAGAGAGCTCTTGCTCGTATGCGTGCACGACCTGCTGTTCAACGTGGCGCAGCGCTTCCGGGTCGACGCCGTCGCCCAGTCCGTGCTCACCCGGCTCGTTCATGTGAATGAGCACCGCAAGTAAATTGGTGTTGGACTCGAGCGGGGCTCGCTCGCCGACGAAGATGTCGAGCGCTATCGACGCCGGACAGTCATCCACAGTCGTGAAGTAGGTCTCCCAGGAGTCCGGGTTGTCAGAGAAGGTGGGCAAGGTTTGCACTCGCGTCCGAAATGGCGCCTATCGCCAATTATGCCACAACCTGGATTTCAAGGCCGTTGCCGCGCTGCAGCACTGCATCGTCTCGGCGTGGCGCACAGGCGCTACTCATCCTGTGGAAGCGGCTGCATAGGCGGAACCACTGCGATATGTGCTTGCTGCTCAGGGGCCTCGGCGATCTTGAGAGTGCTGCAGTAGACCGCGATCTCGCCGACCTGACGCTGCAATTTCTGAGCAAATGCCGGGTCGTTCATGTCGCCATTGATGGGAATCACACACACGCTGTATCCACCTGGCACCACCTTCTCAAATTTCGCTTCCTGGGCTCCGATGGCAAATGTCATCTTGGAACCCGACGCTGCTTTGAGAAAGAGGGCATTGAGTTCTCCGCCGGTCTTGGCGTCCACTTCCCCCTGGAAAAGAAAGACCTGCGAGGCGTCGATGTGCGCGTCTTCTACGCCTTTGACAGTTACGCCGACAGTGATAGAGCCTTCGTTCATCTGCAGCTCTGCTTCGGTCGTAGCGCCCGGCTTCACCTTGACGATGGTCGCGGCCATAGAACCCGACCCGCCAGCGCCAAGCATCGCTGAGACTTTCTGCTCGCCGGCCAGCACACGCTCGGCATAGTAAGCACCGCGTTCATCGCTGGGTACCACAACGATATGCGCAGCGCCCTCAGTGGAGGTGATGAGCACTTGAACGTTGGGGACAGGCTTGCCGTTGACGGAGACAGTTCCGCGAACGCTGCCTGTGTCCTGGAGTTTGACCTCGATCTCTAGATCGTCGTGCCCTTTGGGAACCTCAATACCGAGAGAGCGGCCATGCGCTTTGTGATCTGAGGCCAGCACCGACTTACCGGTCCCCAGACCGCCAATGGAGAATCGCCCAGACTCATCGCTCGTTGCTCGGCGGAGCCCAAATAGATCCTCCATCCCCGTTCCAAGGTCCTTCGGTGTCAGCGATGTTCCATGAGTCGCCATGACGACTTCTGCTCCGGCCACGGCCTGCCCCGACTTATCGACGACGGTGCCCCGGAGTACGCGTCCCTTCTCCACTGATATCGAACCGAGATTCAAGCGCGATCCTGGTTTGACTTCGACGTCGGGGAAATATGCGGTGGCGAATTCTGGGCCGCGTATGGTGAGCTCGTAGGTTCCGGGCGCGACATCGCGAATCGTAAACTTGCCTTTCGCTGTTGGTACACCTGCATTCCAGCCAATCGAGACCGTCGCAATCTCCGGCGTGCTGCCATCGCTCATGCTCACTTGGCCTTCGATACTAGAGGCGGTGGCAAGGATAAGGCGAACTTCGGAGTCGCCGGTCCTTGCGGCGATGCCCTGGCCTGGGCCAAGACGGCCTTGGTTGCCACGAGATGCTGTGACTTTGAACTCGCTATTTGGCAGCCCGCGAATGATGAAGGAACCGTCGCCCGCACTCGTGGCAAATGCTGGTCCGCGCACGCGCATTTGCTCTACGTCAGCTCCCTCCCAAAAATCAGGCGTCGCCCGAACCTGTGCCTCGGGTACCGGTTCTCCGTCCTCATCCACGACGATTCCCGCGATGTGGCCCATCACGTTGAGGGTGATCTCGATATTGCTCTCTTTGGACCTGTTGCGAAGGTCTAGAGATATTGCCTCGCTGGACGCTTCTTGGTTTGAACCGTGTATTAGGAGTTCTTCCGGTGCTAGCCCGGAAATTTCAAACGTGCCATCCTTCTCGCCGATGGTCTGGCGATTGGTGCCTCGCCTCATAGCCTTGCTCAGCACTCGAATCGTGGGCCAAGCGACGGGCTCTCCACTGGGGGTCAGAACACGCCCGCCGACCGTCGCTCCCTTGGCGAGAACGACCTCAATACCGCGAACCTCTGTATCACTCACAATGATGCGCTCGCTTGTCGTTGGTGGGTGAGAATCGTGCACGGCGAGGAGCTGCACACTGCCCTGAGCGACAGTAAGTTGGAAACCACCCTTTTCATCCGTCGTCACACCATCGTGCTTTGGGTTCTGCATTCGCATGAGGCTTCCAGAAACTCGGGCTATCAAGTGGGCATTTCTTACGGGCTTGCCCTTGTGATCTACGACGGTGCCCACAAGCAAAGTGCCACGCGTGAGAGTCATGCGCTGTCGACCCATCTCATCAGTCGCGCGGGGCACGGGGGCCAAGCTATGCCCCTTGGCAAATCCGGGAGCCGTCGCTGCTACGATGGTCTGCCCCGGGGGGAGATTACGAATCGTTGCGATGCCATTCTCGTTCGTCGTCTCCTCGACGGTCCTAAGGGAGGGCACCGTCACGAGAGCCCCAGCGATCGGCTGGTTCTCCGAATCGACGACCTCCACCCTGATACCGCCGCCGGCACGCATTCGCACAACCACCGGATCGCTAGTTTCTGAAAGGGTGACCATGACTGGGCCACCGACCAAGCTCTCAGAACGGGCATGCACTGGATAGCGTCGGCCAACCAGGCTTTCGAAAGCAAAGCTGCCATCCTCTTCGCTGGTGGCGTACTTGCGCGGGGCTGAACCCAAGATAACAGTGGCGCCCGGAACACCGTTGCCATCCTCGTCAATGACTTGGCCTTCGAGTCGGATATCCCCAATCGGATCGTCGTCGCGCATCGCCATAGTGGGCTCGGGAGTCTTCGACTCACGGCTAGACTTGGCCTGTGTGACTCTCTTAGGAGGGGCTGGCCGAGCCACTTCCTTGTGAGATGCGGCAGGCACAACTTCGTCAGCGGTGTCTCCGCCGGTCAGCTTCAGTACCAGGAGCAGCGCGCCAAGGAGGAGTGGCAACGCAATCGCGATTCGTACAACAGTCTTATTCATAACGCTGCGCCGGTGCACTGCAGCGGTCGTGCCACCGCGCGCCTACCAGAAACTGCGGCTTTGGTGCCGAGAACGGCGCCCCTGGGACTCGTGCCTGTCTTAGGTGTCCCAGGCAGAGCGTCGCACCCTCGGGCTGAGGAAGACGGGGTACTAGTCGCCGCGAAACTGGTTCGGATCGATGGCGTATCGTTTCATCCAGCGTTGAATCTGTTTGCGATCCTTGCCCATAGAACGCGCCACGGCACTCACGTTGCCGCTATACACCTCAAGAAGGCGTATGAGGTCAGCTTCATTTTCGCCGCCACCAGCTTGGCCTGGTGTTGGAGTTGTACTGGCCGGCTTATCCTGGCTGCGAAGAGCTTCCGGCAAGTGCGAGAGGTCGATGCGTGCACCGGCGGCGAGCACGGTCGCGGTAGCTATGCACGAGCGCAATTCGCGAATGTTGAGAGGCCAAGAGTGGGAAAAGAGCGCACGGGCCGCCTCTATGGATAGCGCGCTCTCGGACTTCGTGTCGGCGAGAAAACTCTTGATGAGTAGCCCGAAGTCCTCGCGGCGATTTCTGAGTGGCGGCAATGTCATTCGGTAGCCGGCGATGCGGGCGAAAAGATCACTGCGAAACTCACCTCTCTCAACCATGCCGTCAAGGTCTCGGTGGGTGGCGCAGATGCTTCGCAAGTGCACGGCTTGTGACTCGGTGGAACCGACGGGGCGGACTTGGCTGTCTTGCAACACTCGCAGCATCGTGGCTTGCGCAGCTGTGGGGAGATCCGCAATTTCGTCAAGAAAGAGACTGCCCTGGTCCGCACTGCGTATTAGCCCCTCGTGATCTCTTGTAGCCCCAGAGAAAGATCCTTTAGTGTGTCCGAATAGTTCTGATTCTACGAGCCCTGCGGGCAAGGCTCCGCAGTTTACTGGTACGAACTGTCCGGGGCGTTCTGAGGTTTCGTGGATGTAGGTAGCAAGTACCTCTTTGCCCGTGCCGGTCTCGCCGAGCAGTAGAATCGATATGTCGGTGGCTGCCAACATGGAGAGCTTGGCGACTTCAACGGCAAGGTCCGGGCTGAGCGTGAGCGGGTGTTGCTCCGGATCCACATTCTCGAGGTCGACGAATGCGGGTGTGTCCTCGCCCGTCGGAACGTGGGAGCGGAAGATAAAGAAGCTGCGGCCAAGCTCGATCAGATCACCGTCGAAGAGCTCCTGGCGCTGCACCCGCTGGCCATTTATTCGGCATCCGTTCTTGGAGTTCGTGTCGCACAGGAGGATGCGCCCAAAGCTAGTGCGCAACTCGGCGTGGGCCGTCGAAAGCCAGGGGTCGGGAAGGGCGAGATGAGCACTTGTCTCGGTGTGGAACGCGCGCCTCTCGCCTCGCCCGATCGTCAAGACAGGGTGGCTCGCCAACGAAATAGTCAGCGAGCTCGCGCTCGGTCGATCGCATTCGAAGACCATGAACAGTCGCGGGCACGACTGTCCTTCCCGGCCTTGAGAATCTGGGGTTGCCGTATTGGCGAGGGTATGTGGGCTGCCAGGCTGCGGCACAGAGCAAGTATAGTGGGCTTGCGCCACTGCGCTATAGTCCACGGACATGGATCGCGATCGCGACAGCAACCTCGCTGGCACTGTAACGGCGTCTGGTGACGACGAGCCAACTTGCGATGCCGAGCGCGCGGAGGCTGCAGAGGGTAGGGCTGCCCCGGAGAGCAAGGCTCTGGACCGCGGGGCGACCCTTGGCCGATACATCATCGTCGATACCGTCGGCGTTGGTGGAACAGGTATCGTCTATTCTGCCTTCGATCCCGACCTCGATCGAAAGGTCGCTCTCAAGCTACTGCGAAAGAGCTATGGGCACGCCGCTCGCGCCAGGCTCCTCCGCGAAGCCCAGGCCATGGCGAAGCTCTCCCACCCCAACGTGGTGACGGTATTTGAGGCGGGCACTGATGGGAAGCGCGACTTCGTAGCGATGGAGTTTGTTGACGGCCAGGATTTGGCCGGTTGGAACAAGAGCAGGCGTTCGGAAGCCGAGGTGCTCGCTGTATACCAACAGGCAGGCGAAGGGCTGGCTGCCGCGCACCGAGCAGGTTTGGTCCATCGCGACTTCAAACCTCAGAACGTGCTTATTGATCGGGTGGGGAAGGTCCTGGTTACGGATTTTGGGTTGGCGCGCAACGAGGCTGGTGACGAAGCCCTGGGCCGGCCTCCTTCCGAGGGGGCGCCGCGCAAGCAGACGTTGACGCGAACCGGAGCACTTATGGGCACCCCCGCCTATATGGCCCCCGAGCAACACTTGGCCAAAGAGGTAGACGCGCGGAGTGACCAGTTTAGCTTCTGCGTTGCCCTGCACGAGGCACTCTGTGGAGAGCGCCCGTACACTGCCGACACGTACCAGGAATTGCGGGCCGCCGTTACGGCCGGGGAACCGAGCGCTCTGCCGGAGTCTATCGCCGTCCCCGCATCGGTCCGGGCGGCGATCGCCAAGGGGATGTCGCGAGCACCAGAGGACCGACATGCATCGGTGGAGGCACTTCTCCAAAGTCTCACGCCAACGCCAAGGCGAATGGCACCCTATGCCCTGGCGCTACTCGGCCTCGTCGCTGTCATCGCCCTGCTTGCGTTGCGATGTTCCGGGTCCGTTGCTGCGCCGAGATGCCAGTTCGACCGAAGTATGTTGGCCGGCGCATGGGACGACTCTATTCGCAGCAAGGTGCAGGCCGCCTTCGTGGCAACTGGGGTCGAAGGTGCCTCCGATGTATTTCTTCGCCTCGAGAGCATTGTCGACCACTACGGGGCTGACATCGTCGCGATGCGCATCGAGGTGTGTGAGTCAAGCCGGGGGCGGCGCGGTGAGGCCGACGAAGTCTTGGTGTTGCAAATGAGCTGCCTGCAAAGACGTCGACAAGACTTAACTGCCTTGGCCTCTGCTTTCTCCAGCGTTGATCCTCGCGGCGTCGACCGTGCCATTGAGGTAGCGCAAGGGCTTCGCCCCGTGGGGGATTGCCAAGATGTTGAGGCCTTGTTGCGCGGCGTTCCCGCACCGCAGCCCGAGCTGCGTGAAGAGGTCACAGAGCTTCAGAATAGTTTGGAGCAGGCGCGTCTCGAGGGCGAGGCTGGTCACTTGAAGGCAGCCATCGTCAGAGCGGAGTCGGCTAATACCCGGAGCCTCGAGCTAGACTATCTGCCTCTACAAGCTGAGTCATACGAGACCCTAGGGCATCTATATGTCATGGAAGTGCGATTGCGGGACGCTGAGAAAGCCTACACGGAGGCCATATTGGCGGCGGAAGAAAGCGGATATACGGAGTACCGCGCTCGTTCCTTGGTTGGCATGACTCAATTGGTTGCGGGTGGGTCTTCTCGCTACCGTGAGGCTCGGCGTCTGGCTCGGAGAGCGAAGGCCGCCATCTCCCAGGGGGGAGGGGATTCGGATCTCATGGTTGATATCGACCTCTCTATGGCGAACATCCTCATGCAGGAGGGCGAGCTTAATGACGCCTTGGCGCTCCTGGAAAAGCGACTCCGCCTATATCGCACCCATGACAAAGCCAAGGTGGTCTACACCGCACGTCTGCAGAATCGCATTGCCAGCATTCGAATCGAAATTGGCGAGTACGAGGAGGCGCATGCTCTAGCCAAGAGCAGCTATGAGCAGATTCGTGCGGAACTGGGCGACACTCATCCGCGAAGTGCGGCCTATCTCTCGACGCTGAGTATCACCCACCGCATGCGTGGCGAGCTCAGAGAAGCTCGCGAGCTAGACGAAGAATTGCGCGCGTTCTGGAGTAGCGAGAAGGCGCGGGACCTTCTCAAAGAAGACGACGACTACTCAGACAATGTCCGCAGCATAGACGGTGAGGTTCTCGGGCCAGGTGGCAAGCCTGTCGAGGGAGCGATCGTTGTCTGTGCGCAGCGCATTGTCGCTGACTCCCATTTCTTGGATGCAATGTGGAGCGCCCGACGCGATGCGATCGAACTCTACAGCCGAACCGAGACGAAGGCTGATGGCTCGTTTCGCTGCACTCGGGCCAGCCATGAAGAGCTGGTGATCGTTGCCGAGCACGCTCTCATCGGGCGATCCAAGGGTGAGACTATCGCCGAGTCGGAGCACGCAGTTTCTGGAATTCACCTAACGCTTACGCCCACAGGGTTCCTGCGTGGGCGCGTCATAAAGGATGGTGGCCCGGCCAAGGCTCAGGCTGTCTCAGCCGTGCCCCTTGGTGGCGACGTGGTTCGGCCGCAGCTCGCTGCGGTGGCCTTCTTGCGAGGCGACGGAAGCTACAACTTCGAACGCTTGGCACCCGGCCGCTACAAGGTATTCTCTGGGCCCACGAGCAGCAGTGCATCCCAAATCCTTCACTCCAAGGAGGTAGAGATTGTGGCCGGGCGCGGAGCGCAACTCGACTTTGATCAGAGTGAGGGCGACGCTGCACTAACGATCCAAGTCACCGGAGAGGGCGGCGCCGGCGTGCCCTCGGCTCAAGTGCTCTTGGTGCCTGGCCATATCGAGAGCCAGAATGGCAAGGCCTTCAATGAGGAGGTTGTTGCAGGTGGTATCGACGTTCGCTCCCACTTCTGGAATGGGGGCAAACCGCTAGAACTCGACGAACTCAAGATCGGCGCCCACTCGCTCTGCGTTGTGCCTCTTGGCGGCGACTATCGCGACCCCGAGTACATGAGCAAATTTACGAAGGAGGTGCTCGATCGCATTCCCGTGCACTGTCAGGACATCGTTCTTACTTCGGGAGAAACACTCGAAATCGAAGTCGCTGTGCCGCCGTTGCAGAGTACCGTAGAACTTGAACACACTACGGCTGATAGCGAGTAAGATGTTTTCTTAGAGGCTTCTCCGGCCGCTTGCCACGAGAGACTTGTAGTAGTCCTTGAGTTTGAAACCTGCACCGATGGCTCGATTGGCCTTCTCTAGTTCCTGGTCGATGATCTTTCTGAAACGAGCAATCGGCTGTGCTCCGGCAAGATGCCGACCGTTGATGAAGAACGCCGGTGTGGCGGTCGAGAACACGCTGAGAATTTCGAAATCACTTTGGATCTTGTCTTCGCAAGGCCCCTTCATGTCTGCCAAGAAGCGCTTCTTGTTGAGCTTCAAGCTCTTGGCGATGGCGAGCAAGTTCGGCTCAGTCAGCTCGACTCGGGCTCGCATGCCCTTCACCCAGATCTCTTCGAACATCGGCATGAACTTTCCCTGACGATGTGCGGCGCAGGCTGCGAGTGCGGGGAGGCGCGCGTAGTCATCGTGGATGACGAGGTTCTTGAAGACGATCTTGATATCCTTGCCGTAGAGCGTCCGCAAATCGTCCAAGGTTGGCCGCACGCGATCACAATACGAACAGTAGAAATCGTAGCCCTTTACGATAGTTACCTTGGCAAATTCAGGACCAATAAACGGATCTCCATCAATCGGAACGGAGTAGATCGCGGTAGGGCTTGGCCTTTGCTTCTGCTGGGGCGCCTCCCCATCGAGCTTGTCGAGCTTCTCCAGTAGGAGTTGTACTCCTTCTGCCACACCGTCTAACCGCCCAGTCTTTTCCTCTAGGCTGGCCAAGCGCTCTTCGAGCCGCTCGACCTTCGACTCGTTTGCCGCCAGTCGTGCCAACGTCATGTCGCTGGCGCCCTTGCTCTTTGGAGCGCACGCTGGGGCTAGGAGCATTGTCGTCAAGAAGGCTATTCCCAAGAGAGCTGTTTGCGAGCGGCGCTGTACGAATGGCTTCGGCATACCCGCAGTGTGACACAGCCTTTTCTAGGAGGCTTGGCCGGTGCTAAGCTGTGTCGTGGGGCGAGACCAAGTGGCATACGCAGCGGCATGCATGGCCGTGATTGGTGGGGCTCTTTGTTATCTGCTCTGCGATTTCGCTGCTTGGCCACGGCTTATGTACGAGCCCTACGAGCGGGCTTGGCTCATCGCGAGTGAGCCGCCCAGTGCTGCTGCAATGGTCTACCCTGGAATGCTCCTTTGGGGGCTCTGCGGAGCAGTCGTCTGCGCAGCTGGGACGCTTGTTGTAGCTTCCTCGCGGACTACGCCCCTTGGCCGGGGCCCTATCGCGCTTCTCGGCGCTTGGGCTCTCAGTGCCACTGGTTTCGTGGGCGCCTATTTCCTGTGGGGGCTTTGGCCCTTTTAGAACTATTCTGGCGGCAGTAGCGTTGTTGGATCAACTTGATGCGCGAGGTAGAGCATATCTTGCCCGACCTCCACTGATGCGTTGGGCATGATTGCGAAACTCGAGCGTCTGCATCGAATCTCAAGGTTTGCATCGGCGCCGATGATGGAGCCCGCGCGAATTTGCTGTAGCCCAAAGAGCCTGCCCGAAAACTCGAAGCCGGGACTAGGCTTTTTGACCGCATCTACGATGTGCAGTTCAACGGAGGCATGCACGGAGAGGGGCGTTGTGGCCTCTGGTGGCAAGATGCCCGATGCCACAAGGAAGTGTGCCGCGGTTTCGTGAGCTCGCTGCGTCGATAGTGGATCTTCATGTTGCCCACACTCAACCGCGAAGCTCGGCTTGTTGCGTTTGGTCAGGACGTGTAGCAGTACTTGATCTCCGAGAAGACCGGGGCCCTCCCAGCCGTGTGTCAGGTAGGGGAGGCCGAGTTGGCGGCCCAGTCGCTGGGCCTCAGGAACAGTAGAGACGATACCGAAGGGGGGCGTTGGGGCCGAAGCGGAATGCAGGTCCAGCGCGGCATCCAATTCGTTCAGCAGCGGGCGCATGGCGAGCGCTCGGTGATGTTCCGAGGTCCAGCGCTCCTTTGGGAGGTTCTCTACGAAGGAATAAGAAAAAAGCCGATTGAGATCCGTGCCATTTCGGGAATGTCGCTCGCCTTCCTTTGTAGCTTGCGGGTTGGCATGGATTAAGAAGAGAGTGCCTTCCTGAATCGGCAAATCTCCTTGCCTCGCGCGTTCGGCCAGCGCTTCTATTGCTGTTCGGCCACAGGGCTCGTTGCCGTGCATTCCGCCGACAATGGCGACGAAAGGGCGGGGCCAGGGGGGCGAATCTCTTGTGGCCCCCGCGGAATTACTGGTGTCGTTCCCACCTTGGTCAGGGCGATAGACGCACTGCACCTCGGCGATCTCTGGGTGCGGCAATATGCAAACTTCCCGTAACTTCATTGGGCACGCGGTAGATAGCACTCTTCGTCGCGAAACGCCGCTTGCAATCCCGCAGAAGCGCGGGCTAGGGTGCGCCGGCGCCGCCCGGGTGGGGGATATGGCTATGCCAGAGCTTGCTATGAGCGAGAACGATCAAAAAGAGCGGCAGGTTTTCATGAGGCATCTGCTTGGGGACGTGGAGGCTCTCGATAGGATGATCGAGGCTGGTCTCTTCGAGTCTGAGCACCGCATCGGTGCCGAGATGGAGATGTTCCTCGTGGATCAGGCTATGCGCCCCGCAAGCGTCGGCCCAGATCTGCTGCCTCTCGCGGCAGACGAGCGCCTCACCACGGAGCTCGCGAAGTTCAATCTGGAAGCGAATGCCTCTCCGCGATTCTTTCGAGGCAATTGCCTCAGCGCTCTCGAAGACGAGCTAGTCGAGCTAGTTGGCAAAGTCTCTGGGGCTGCTGAGACGCACGGAGCCAAGGTTCTCCTCGCTGGCATCTTGCCGACGCTGCGCCGTAGCGACCTCGGGCTCGAGAACATGACGCCGAAGCCGCGGTATCACCGCCTCAATCAGTCCATCACGAACATGCGGGATGGAGAGATACACTTCTCCATTGAGGGCAATGAAAACCTCGAGGTGACTCACGATAACGTGATGCTCGAGTCTGCCAACACGAGCTTTCAGATTCACTTCCAGGTCGCTCCAGAGGAGTTTGCCAGGCTCTACAATATTGCCCAGGCCATCACCGGGCCTGTGTTGGCAGCGTCGGTCAATTCACCTCTCTTCTTGGGGCGCGACCTTTGGAGCGAAACTCGAATTGCCGTTTTCCAACGAGCGGTGGACGAACGTCGTCGCATGGACCATGAGCGGGATGCACCGCCTCGAGTGAGTTTTGGCGATGCCTGGGTACGAGAGTCGGTCATGGAGGTCTTCCGAGATCAGATTGCTCGGCATCGTTCAATCTTCGCAAGCGCGATACACGAAGACGCTCTCGAGATACTCGCGGCCGGTGGCACCCCCGATTTGAGTGCTCTTCGGATGCACAATGGAACCGTCTATCGCTGGAATCGAGCTTGCTATGGAATCACCAATGGCGTGCCCCACCTGCGCATCGAGAACCGCGCTCTGCCCGCCGGCCCCACTATTGTCGACCAGGTTGCCAACGCAGCATTCTTCTATGGCCTGCTCTCGGGATTCCTTGGTCAAGACCGTGACGTCACAAAGGAGATGTGCTTTGCCGATGCCAAGAATAACTTCTTCGCTGCGGCTCGCTACGGTCTCGACTCGCGCCTAACTTGGATGCGCGGAAAGGTTGCAGAGGCTCCTGCTCTCATCTTTGAGGACCTGCTGCCATTGGCTCGAGAGGGGCTCAAGCGTTCCAATATCGATTCCGCTGACATCGATCGCTATCTTGGCATCATCGAGCAGCGAGTTGAATCTCGACAAACCGGAGCGAGCTGGATGACCGATTCCCTCTCCTCGATGGAGTCCAATACCACGCTCGATCGCAGAGAACGCGCTCTGTCTGCTGCGCTCATCGACAATCAGGCTTCGCAGAAACCGGTTCATACCTGGCCACTGGCAACCTGTGACGCACAGGTTTCACGCCGCGAGAGTTACCGCCGTGTTGAACAGTACATGACGCGCAAACTCTTCACCGTTCGACCCGATGATCTGGTGAATCTCGCAGCCTGTCTAATGGATTGGGAGCACATCAAGTATGTACCCGTCGAAGACGAAGACGGTCGCCTCGTTGGCCTTCTCACCTACCGGGGATTGCTTAGGCTTCTCACCCAGGGCAAACGTATGCTCGAGAAAGATATACACGTCTCTGAGATCATGCACAAGAACCCGCTGGTGGTGGCGCCGAATACTCGTACCTTGGACGCTATGCGCCTGATGCGAGCTGAGCGAGTGAGTTGCCTGCCGGTGATTGAGAACGACAAGCTTGTGGGCATAGTGACCGAGAGTGATCTGGTTGATGTCTCACTGCATCTTCTTGAGAAGTACTTGGAAGAGGAGTAAGGCCTCTACAAGTTCCAGAAGTATGTGAACTTGAGCAGGAAAATTTCATCCGCTGCTCCTGTTCTGAGGCCTGAGATAGCAAGTCGGTTGCGCTCTCGGGCGTGGCGTTGGGCGCGGGTGTAAACGGCAATCAGCGTTGTTCCTGGTTGCAGCTCCCAACGAGCGACTAGACTGGAATCGAACGTCGCAAACGAGAAGTTTCCGGATTCGTCCTCTTGACCGGCAACGGCAATAGCATCGCCTATCCGTTCCTCTCGCCGTCCCGACGTACGGAGCCCTGCGCCTAAGCGGGCGCATACATTCAGACATTTCCCTAAACATGCTCAGTGCGCTTACAGGCGCAGAGACTGTGGCAATTGCCGAGAGCTCGGGAGTTCGAGATATAGCT
>JAAEPE010000608.1 GCA_024222395.1 Myxococcales bacterium | reverse complement strand
AGTTTCGGCCCATTTGACCAGGCCTGGGGCTCTCTTGGCATATCGCCGAATGAAACTCTGCAACAGTTCTTCGGCTTCGGTCTTGGTACGCAAGACCCAGAAGATAGCGTTGAGAATCGCGCGACGGTTGCGGGGGCGACGACCGGTCTTGAAATTGCCGGTGGGAAACAGGTCGGCGACCGTCTCCCGTTGCGGGTCGGTCAGTTGGTGACGGGGCATGCGTGCTTGAGACATGCTCTCTACAGATCACTCGATCCCGATTCAGGCAAGAATTTGGCCTCTATTCGGATACCAGACAGAGCCTAGACGGATCCTCAGAAGACTTCGCTGATCCGCGTCACGGCGGACTGCTTCATGTCTGCGGTATCATGGACGGATCTTGTATCGGGACATCACGGCGAACAAGGGCGCGCCCTCTCTACGGCAAGACTGCAAAATGGCAGGATGGCATCGTTCCGCGCCGCCCACTAGAGCGTGGGCTTGTGTCGCTGCACACCGTCGGGCACGCCGCCATAGACTTCGTCTCGCGAGAGTTGGCCGCGACTGTAGAGGGTGCGATCGATCATGCGCCGAAATATCTCATCGAGCTCTGCCTCGACTTCGGGCCCCTCGAGAACAGCGAAGGCGCGACTGATAGCTTCCATCGTTGCCAGGCCCCCCTCCTTTGGCTCCGAGCGCAGGCGGTAACTCGTCTCCGCGCCCGGCGGCAAACTCACCCTCGGTAAGTCCTTCATCCACGGAATGCGCTTGGCCATCTTCGAAGCCTGTCGCCACGTTCCGTCGGGCACTACGAGACGCACCGGTCCCGTTTCGAGGTGGCAGGGCGAAAGCGGCTCAGCCTCGTCACAAGGGTAGAGGAGCAGGTCACCTACAATGTCTGGACTATCCCCTGACAACCAAGGCGCTTGCACACGCTCGCCCCGGGCCCCGTGAATGAGTACCTCGCTGCCGACGAGGCATCGCGCTGCGAGGCTGCCGGTATTTGTCGGTTTGTGCGCCTCATCCCTGTGCATCACGAGGCAGAGCCTGCTCGCCGTCGTGATGCTCGGCATGTAGGCGCAGATGCAAAGACTTAGGTGCAGTGCACAGTCTTTGCATCGGGCGTCACGGTTGTCTCTGCGGCTCATCTGCTATGCCTCGAGACCACGGACTTGCGCCACGGCGATGGCCGCACCTTGTGGGTAGGTGGTGTTCAAATCAAATCGTACGAAGCGCCTTCGATCAGTCATATCTTGCTCCCCTCGTTACGCCGGCTCAAGAAGCTGATGCTCGACAAGGCGACGGTAGGTTGCGCTACTGTTCATCAGCTCTTGGTGCGTTCCCTGGGCGGTGGTAGCGCCCCCTTCGACAACACAAATGCGATCTGCATCGCGAACGGTGCTGAGGCGATGGGCAATAACCAGAGTCGTGCGCCCTTTCATGAGCTTGGCCAGCGCCTGCTGAACTGCTGCCTCGCTCTCCGAGTCGAGATTGCTAGTCGCCTCGTCCAAGATCAGCACGCGCGGATCGGCCACAATGGCCCTGGCAATGGCGATGCGCTGCTTCTGCCCGCCACTGAGTTTGACGCCCCTCTCGCCAACCTTCGTGCCGTATCCCTCGGGGAACGACTGAATGAAGACGTGAGCGTTGGCGTCGACTGCGGCCCTTTCAACCTGCGCTTGGCTCAGGCTCTGATCCGAGTAGGCGATGTTGTCTCGGATCGTTCCTGAGAAAAGTACCGGTTCTTGCGCGACCACCGCTATAGCACCGCGGAGGTCTCCGAGCCTTAGGCGCCGCACATCGACTCCTTCGAGTGTCACTTGGCCGCCCTGTACATCGTAGAAGCGGGGCAGAAGTGATGCGATGGTCGTTTTGCCGGCACCAGATGGCCCAACAAGAGCCACGACCTGCCCGACCTCTAGCTTGATATCGACACCTCGCAACACGGCGTCGTCGGGACGAGATGCGTAGTGAAAGTCTATTGACTCGAAGTGCACCGCGCCCTGGCCCTCTGGAAGGTCTTGGGGATCTTCTGGGTCGCGAATCTCAGGCACTTCATCGACGACATCGTAGAGCCTCTCGGTAGCACCCGCCGCCCGGCTGAGTGAGCCATAGAGGCTGGCCACGGTCCCAAAGGAGCTCGCGACCATGCCCGTGTAAATGAGAAATGCCGTGAGTTCGCCTGCCGTGAGCTCGCCAGCGATTACCGAGCGCCCTCCAAGGGCTAGAATGACGGCAAGGGCAGCATACGTGAGCACCGAGACCGAGGACATAAACGATGCGCGCCACTTCACTAGACGCAGGCCAGATTGAAAAGCAGCTTCTACGTCCAAGCGATACGCGCTGGCTTCGTCGCGCTCTCGCCCAAAGGCCTGCACCGTATCGATGGCGGCAATCGCCTCTTGTACACGTCCCGATGCCTCGGCGAGTTTGTCTTGCACCACCTTCGAGCGCTTGCGCAGCTTGCCTCCGAAGAAGACCGCCGCAACGCTAAAGGGCGGAATGATCGCCAACATCACCATGGTGAGCTTCCAATCGACAACGAGTAGCAGAGCCACTCCGCCGATGAGCTGCACGACGTTGCGCACAGCCATACTGAGCTGCGATCCGATGACCTCTTCGATGACGGCAACGTCGGCTGCAAGGCGACCGACGAGTTCTCCACTCCGGCGATCGTGAAACCACGCAATAGGCAGGAGCATGATGCGATCGAAGACCAAGCTGCGCAGGTCGGCCACCGCTCGAATGCCAAGCCAGCTCATGAGGTAGTGGCGAAACCAAACGAAGACCGCGTGGCAGGCGAAGATCGCGAAGAGATAGGTGAGAACGTTGTTGAAGGCGTCGGTATCGCCCTCCCTCATTCCCAGATCGATGGCATAGCGTGCGACCTGCGGATAGGCCAGTGAGACAACGGATCCGAGGAGCAGGAAGACCGAGGCAAAGTAGAAACGCCCGCGATAGGGGCGCACCAGCCGCACCAGCCGCAGGAGGGCCGAGAGCTGGCTGCTCTTCTTCTCATCCTCTGTACTGCCTCTCTTTGCCATCGTTTGGGCAGCATACTGGCCGCCCGCGACTTCGCCACTCCTCTGGCTCTAGAAAGGCTATCGAGAGGGTCTCCAGAGACTCCCTTGTTGAGGGATTTGGTGAGTTTTGAATGTCGCACTGCATAGCGAGGCCTACGGCCCATGGTATGGCTATCTCATGAGCCAGGTCCTCGATGAATTGGTGAAGCTGCTCGCCCTTGAACAGCTCGAGCACAACCTCTTTCGCGGGCAAAGCCAAGACCTGGGATGGGGTCTCGTCTTCGGCGGTCAAGTGTTGGGACAGGCACTCAGCGCCGCTGTGCAAACAGTTCCCAGCGATAGAGCGGTGCACTCGCTACATGGCTACTTCTTGAGGCCTGGCATAGCTAGCAAGTCCATTGTCTACGACGTCGACAGAATCCGTGACGGCAAGAGCTTCACGACGCGACGAGTGGTTGCCATTCAAGACGGCCGTCCCATCTTCAACCTCAGTGCCTCGTTCCAACTCAAGGAGGAAGGCTTCGACCACCAATTTGAGATGCCCGAATCCCAGAGCCCCGACGGTCTGAAGAACGAAGTGCAGCGATGGGCAGAAAGACTCGACGGCATTCCAGAGAAATACCAACCGATGGTCCTGGCCGAAAGGCCCATTGAGATCCGTGCCGTCGATCCAGTGGATCCGCTCAAGCCCGAGGCCAAGCCTGCAAACCACAAGCTCTGGGTGCGTGCCGATGGCACGCTCTCCGACGATCACGCCCTGCACTGCTACCTCCTGGCGTACTGCTCGGATTTCGGTTTCATGACCACGGCAATGCGTCCTCACAAAGCGACCTGGCTCGACAAGAGCATGCAAGTCGCCAGTATCGATCACGCGATGTGGTTTCACCGGCCGTTCCGAATGGATGAGTGGCTCTTGCACTCCATCGACAGCCCCTCAGCCTCTGGAGCGCGAGGCCTCGTTAGGGGCTCATTCTTCACGAAGGATGGAACGCTTGTGGCATCGACGGCGCAAGAAGGCCTGATCCGCGAACGGGGATAGGTCCGCGATGAGCATACATAGCCATTCGCTGAGTAGGGCTAAGGTAGGGGCCGACCTCGAGCGCTAGT
>JAAEPE010000607.1 GCA_024222395.1 Myxococcales bacterium | reverse complement strand
GCTCCAGGACCGCCTCAGGAGATCCAAAGACCGCCTTGAGCGTGTCGCTCAACCGCGCGGCGATCCGGTCATTCACCCCCCCTTCCATGGAGTCGTAGTGGAGGTGCCGCACCCGCCACTTGGCCCTCCGAGTCTCGGTCACGAGGACCAGGGCGCTCCAATGCGTCCCCGACAACGGCCGAGAGACGTCGCTCGGATTGTTGAGACAAAAGACAATGGGCCCCGCAGCGATGTCGAGATGCAGATCGCGCGCGACGCTGGAGGCAAGCTCCGGTGCGTGGAGGAAGAGCTGGGTCGTCGCGGGCGGCACCGTCTGCACGAGGGGGCCCACTTTCCTCGGTTTGCTGGCGTTCCGAAGTCGCTGCAGCGCATACTCGATGATCTGATCATTGAGCCACTGGCCGGGGAGGAGCGTGTCGATGTCGCATCGGTGCAGGACGATCGGGTCGCCCATCGAGACAACGTTGTTCGGCGCGTTATGTCCTCGTCCTGACTCATGAGTCACTGACGCACTTTTTTTCAATTTTTTCATCCAAACCGTCGCCGCACGCACGATGGCATCCAAGTTTGAGTCTGCTCGTACTGAAGACTGGCGGTCATTGGCAGAGGCGAACCGCTTGG
>JAAEPE010000606.1 GCA_024222395.1 Myxococcales bacterium | reverse complement strand
TATCCAAGTCGATGACATACCCACCACCGAACTCCATCAATCCCTCCCAGAGCACTTCAAGCGCCTGGTGGGCGGAGCGGCCCGGCCGGAACCCATACGAGAAATCATAGAAGTCCTGTTCGAACAGGTGTGAGAAGCATCTCAATTGCACGCTGCAGCAGTTTGTCCTCAAACGAAGGCACCCCAATCGGCCGACGATCTTTGCCATCGCCCTTGGGCATCAGCACACGCTTTACTGGTGCGCTCGGCAACGGCCACTCTTGGCTCGCTCAATTAGATCACCGATGCGTTCATCGAGCGATGTTCCGCACTCCGAGCCAGAAATTCCACCCACACCTACCGCGCCATCTCTGCGAGTTCTTCTGAGGGTCTCGACAAACCACTCCAGATCCAGGTGATGGGACACGCCCATCGCCATATCGGGAGCGTTCTTCGCTAGTTCTGCTATCCGTTGTTCTTTCGTTGAGACTGATTTCGAGCCTGACATATCGATGGTCTTTGCTTTCAACAGTTTCCGAATCCGACACCCCCTTCCCTCCACCGGGTCCCATGGGTTGGTTCCCCCGCTTCATCAGTACTATGGAGTGCTCCGCGTCGCCGACGCCCATCTTGCTTCGCCTCGATCTCCTTCGGCTCTGCAATACCAATCCGGCACACATTCTTCGCTCCCTAGGCGGCTGCGTGCTGCCACCTAAGGCCTGGAGACTTTGATCAAACGAG
>JAAEPE010000605.1 GCA_024222395.1 Myxococcales bacterium | reverse complement strand
GGAGCTGGCCGAGCTCGAACGCGGCCTCGGCTACCCCGCTCTCGGCTGCCTGGGTGAGCAGACCCAATTAGAGGTGCCACAGACTTCAATTAGAGGTGCAATTAGAGGTGCCAATTAGAGGTGCCACACTCATGGATCCCCAGTTTTTATTAAGTGGTTTCAGTGGCTTGGATGTATTTACACGCATTTTTGATGTCTAAGTGAGCGAATTCCCCCGGTCTGGCTCGGGCGAGAATGGCCTTGCCGAGGTGGAAGAGCGATAGGACTCGACGGTCGCGAATGGTGTTGGCCTGATAGCGCAGGTGGAGCTGTTTCTTTTCGGCGGCGATAGCGATGACGGTGAGGACAAAGCCGGCCAGCGCGGCGAGTAAGAGCAAGATGGCGTAGCGACTCTTTGAGCGCGCGAGAGCGTGTCGAAATGACCAACGGTCGCGGATATTCTTGGTGTCGCGAAAGGTCTCTTCAATCTGCATTCTGAGCGCGTACAGGGCAATCACCTGCTTGGCAGAGAGGTCTTCGCGGGAGGTAGCGAGGACCCAGGGGACGCAGTTTCGGTCCTTGGTGCGCTGGTGACCACGGCCCCGGTCGCTGCGTCGGCGTGCTGCTGGTGAGCGGGTTGGATTCCGCTTGAACTTCGGGGCCACGACGACCCGATGGGTCATGGGGCGAGTCCTTGCGGTCGCGCATAAACCCAGGTCTCTTGGACGGGATGACGCGGCCTGTTCCAGAGCGTCATTTCGGGACCATTTCGAGCCTTTGAGAGCCCGGACATAGACATGAGTCGAAAGCCGACCCACATAGTCCCACCCCATGGCCTGCACTTCTCCAAACCACGGGTTTCTATAGCCACCATCGGTGACGATGGTAGGCCGGCAATGCGCCGGGAGCACCCGTCTTAGCTGGTGTAGGAATCGTCGCTCAACCTCAGGGTTGGAGAGGCGGTATTT
>JAAEPE010000604.1 GCA_024222395.1 Myxococcales bacterium | reverse complement strand
TTCGTTTCCCGCCGTTGGTGTGTCCGCTGCTCTCCCTCCGCGCCGACCACAGGCCCAGTCAGTCCACGCTCATTTTCTCGTTGAGCACGTAGCCCAAGGTGGTCCTGAAACAGACGACGCATCAGTTCGCGGCCTTCTTTTTCGATCAGTTGCTCGAGGTCACTATGTCCCATCGCCCCTGCCTCTCTTGAGCTTAAACGCGTTGTCAACGAGTAGAATTGCTCCTCCGAGTCCCTGAAGCGGTCCTCAGAGTGGTTCACGGCTCTTACCACGTTCTGTGCATGCACTTTAGCCTCATCCCGCTTTGTGGGCGGTGGAACGGGGCGAAACACGACGTCTCCGTTGTTGTTCTCAGTGAAGACGCCATCTGGCAATATGTTATGGAAGTGGCAATTGAGATTTACCAGCGAGCCAAAGCGCTGCACAAAACCGATGGCGCCACACATCGGAGCCGTGATACCGAGGCGTCTTGCGGCTCGCCTCTGCCAGGCGAAGACCTTGCGCAATGCTATGTCGAGTACGCGACTGAGCAAGTCGTGATCTGTCGCGAGCCGGAAACGCACTCGCTTTGGGAAACTCAGCACCCACTGCCGATACGGCAGTGCAGGCAAGACCTTGTCGACCATGTGCGCAGCGGTATTGCTCATTCGCCTTGCTGTGCACGAGGGGCAAATACCGCGCCCCTTGCAGGAGAACGCTACAAGTTTTTCGTTTGGGCAGTCAGCGCATTTGACTCGCACAAGACCTTGGCGGAGCTGGCCGCAATCGAGATACTTCTTGAACTCTCGCTCAACAAAGCGCGGGTAGCCTAAGCCGTGCTCGGAACGCTCTTGCGCAGCGGACAGACACGCGCTCAAGTTTCGACTCACGACGTCGTACAAGACGGTTTCTTCGGGCTTGCGCCGCCGGTAGACCCAGGACGCTCGCGGTTTCGTGAGCGCACCTGGGTGACGTAGATACCGTGGTCGCTCTGAGACGCACGGCTGAGATTCAAGGCATAAGAAGCATAAACCCGGCTTTGCGGGTGTTGCTGGCCAAGAGAGACTGGCACGGCAGAAGCTGCCTTGAGCAGTCTTTGGGTGCTTGCGCCCGAGACAATCTATGCGGTCGGCCCCATGAGTGATGAGGACAAGCATCCCGTGGATTACGACGCCTTTGGCTTCCACCCAGAGGCTCTCGATGAAATCATGAAGCTCGCGCGATGGCTCCACAAGAAGTACTTTCGAGTACGCAGCTATGGCGCCGAGCGCATTCCTCGCAAAGGTGGTGTCATCGTCGCGGCTAATCACAGCGGTGCTTTGCCGATGGATGGGGTCATGTTGGGAGTCGACCTATACGAGAACACTGCGCGCACGCGCTATCCCCGAGTCATCGCGGACCACTTTGTTTCTAGGCTCCCGTATGTCGCCGTGTTCTTCGCTCGCATGGGTGCAGTGGGCGGCTCCAGGCGCAATTCGGAGACATTGCTCGAGTCGGAACAACTCGTCGTTGTATTTCCCGAGGGCATCTCTGGCGTTGGTAAGCCTTTCGTCGAGCGCTACAGGCTGCAAAAGTGGCACGTCGGGCACGCAGAGCTCGCGCTCCGTCACAAAGTGCCCGTGTTGCCGGTTGGAATTGTCGGTGCAGAAGAGCAGTGGCCTCTCCTTGCGAGAATCGATGGCATCAAGGCTTTTGGCTCTCCCTACTTGCCTGTGCTGGCAACTCCCATCCCCCTCCCTGTTCAGTATCACATCCACTATGGGGAGCCAATCGCTTTGCACGAAGAGTTCGGAGACGACGCGGCCGAAGATTCTGAGCTGGTAGTCAAGGCTGCGGAGAAGATCCAAACGGCTGTTCAGGATCTACTCTCAGAGGGGCTCAAGAAGATCATCTTCCAACGCTAATCGGCGAAAATCATCCATTGGAATTCTCGAACAAGGCCCCACAGCGAGTGCGAGACCGAGTCGAAAGTGACTTGTCGGTGTGCGCGCTCCAAGGCATGTGCCCGTGTTCGATCGCGATTCTTCGCTGTGCAGAGATTCTCTCGCGACAGAGCGGTAGCCAACTATGGGATTATCTCCAATCTGCCGTGTGTCTTCGCCCTGCCGGGTACAACCCCATCGTCAATGTCGCCAGCGTGCAGGACATTGCCATGGCAATCTGCGCCGCCCTCGGAAACGAAGAGCAAGGTGTCTTCAATATTCCTGGTGCCGACACGCTCCCACCTGCGAAACTGGTTGAGAATTTCGGCAAAGCCTCTGTGCATATTCCCGGCCCTCTTATCGCACCTCTCTACCGTCTCCGCACGGGGGTGCTTAGAACCGAGTTCCGCTACGACCTCAATCGCGCACGCTTTCACCTCAACGGTGTCCTGGATGGGCGCCGTGCGGAAGCGCTGCTGGGCTATACACCTGGCACCAGCGCATGGAAGCGCTAGGTACGATAGAGCGATTCACTTCAGCCGCAAGACACCCCCTAAGGGCTTGTAAGCGAGAGCTGTCCCGTCTAGCGTGCGCACATGATTACCCGGCCGCTCTTGATTCAGACGATTCTTCTCTCGGCGGTAGGCTGTGATAGCTCGAGTGGAGGCGACAAGGCCGATGCGCAGGAGGAGAGTCTCGCGGCGGTGTCCTATTGTGAGGCCATCGCTCCGTCATTTTGCGATTTCTATCTGCGCTGCGGTCGCATGGACGTGACAACGCAAGAGGGTTGCGAGTCCAACTTCTTGGAGAGCTGTAACTCTAAGTACGAGGGAGCCTACGTTGAGCTTGAGACACTGGGGTTTCTGGAACTGAGTTCCGATGGCATCGCGGCCTGCGAGAGACATCTCGAGACCGTCGACTGCGCGCAACAGGTCTTCGAGCTCACAGGCCCTTGTGCAGACATATGGGCTGGGCAGCAGAGCATTGGCGAGACCTGCGGCTTGGACGCCGAATTCTTCACATGCGATGAGAGCAGCGAGTGTGTGCTCTCGCCGGACTTCTGTGGCACCTGCAAAGAGCTCGTTGCAATTGGTGATGCGTGCATACCGGTGGAACAAACCTGCGGCTCCGAGGCATTCTGCAACGATGGCCTCTGCAAGGCTCGCAAGAAGAACGGAGAGGCCTGCGGCGATGAGGATCGCTGTGGCCCCGGCTCGTCTTGCAGCAATGGCAGCTGCACGGGACCTGCCTTTGTCGGCCGCGGAGATGCCTGCGACCGAGCCAATCGCTGCCCCTACCTGACCGAGTGCATCTCCGGGCGATGTGAAGCCGCGGTTCTCCAGGGCGAAGCGTGCGACGAGACAACAACCTGTGCCACAGGGTACTGCGATCAGGGTACATGCGTGCCGCCGCAAGCCAATGGCAGCGCATGCACGGGAGCAAGTCAATGTCGCTCGCTGCTTTGCGGCGACGGCCAGTGCCAACCTCGCCCCAGCACCTGCATGCAATAGCGCACTACATCCCTGCCTCCCAGGGCATTCCGACTACTCCTGCTGCGCATCTCGAGGTAGCCTCTCGGAGTGTCTGAGAAGGACTGGGCAAAATTCGGGTTCCCCCCGCTTCGTCTGACACTTGCAGAGTTGCGAGAACTCGTCGCAGCAGCAGGGCCAGAGGCACAACTGAGCAGCGATGGGGAGACCACTGTCCCAGCGGAGGAGCTCATCGCCGAAGGTCGCAACTGGACAGCCGATGCAGTGGTGACAACACCAAGGCTCAAGCTCGAACTCGCAGGTGACCGCGCGCAGCTCAGCTTCAACAATCACAGCGCCATGGTCGCCGACCAGCTAGTCACAAAACTCGCCAAGAGGCAAACGGACCTATTGGGGGTGCTGCTTCCGCTTTTCTTGGCCGTCGCCATTGCCACACCGCTCATGCTCCAGGGCTTCCGCCCTCACATCGTCTCGCTTTCCGCCATCGCGGGTATTCTCATTGGCGCCGTTGCAAAGCTCATTAGGAGCAGGAAGAGCCAACCGCAATCCGAACCACTCACCGATGCGCAGCACCGATGGCGCACGACATTCGAGTCATCCGAGCTGAATTTCACAGCTCTGGGCGAGCTAGCACATGACGTTGGCGAGACGGCAAGCCTGGAGTTCTCCCAGGACAATGCGGCGCCAACGATCGTGCTCCGCGGAGATGGAATCGAACTAACCCTCCGAGCAGGAGTGGGAGAAATCGTCTACGACGATGCCACCGCGCACATGCAAGACTTCTACAACCAGGTGCGCAACCACCGCAGGACACTGCACTGGCTCACTCACGATGACTTCGCGATTTTCGCCGGCATGCTACTGCCAGTGGCAGCCATTGCCCTCGCTCCGACTGCCTTTGAAGTCAATGTCGCGCTCATCGCCATCGTCCCATGGCTCGCTTACTTGCAGTGGGTGTTGCACAATCAGCGCAAGCGATGGAGCGTCGTCGTCGACTCCGATTCTCGGTAGGCGAGGAGATACTAGAGAACTTAGGGATTTCCCAGAAACAAACAGGGCAGAAGAGTTGCCCACGGTGATCTACTCGTGATCTTGAGTAGGTATGTCCGAACACAACGAACGAAAGAGCTTTCTTCAAGAGACTGCCGGAGGGCTCAAAGGCTACGTGAAACGGCTGTTTATGGCGCGTACGGTCAACGAGTCTTTCGAAGGGATACCCTATCGCGCCGAGCAGGAACTGGGCTGGAATCGTGCGACGCTCAAGAGAGGGCTGCATGAGCTTAGAAGTGGTTTTGAATGCGTTGACGGGCGTCGTGGCATGACGGGACGTAAGCCTGTGGAAGCACATCTTCCCCACTTGCTCGACGACATTCGGGCCCTGCTGGATAGTCAAAGTCAGACAGACGCTCGTTTTCGCACCGACAGGTTGTATACGCGCATGAGTGTAGCCGAAGTGGAAAGCAGCTTCACGAGAAGAAGGGGTACCGCTTGGAAGAGCTTCCGAGCGAAGAAACACTCCGTTGCAAGATCAACATGCTCGGATATCACCCTGTACGCGTGCAGAAGACTCAGGCAAACAGGGATGCCCGAGACCAACGCCATCTTCGAAGAACTTGAGCGCGTTCGCGAGGAAGCCACACAGGCCAACAACCAACTGCTGATTTCTACCGATGCCAACGCGACCGTTACGACAGGTGAGCTATCGCCGGGCGGCAAGAGCCGTGTGCCGGCTCGCGC
>JAAEPE010000603.1 GCA_024222395.1 Myxococcales bacterium | reverse complement strand
GGACAGGGGCTAAAATTCTACGTCAAACCGCGTTTTTGTCCATGGATATTCCTACGTAAGCACGAAATCGAGCGCGCAGTATCACGAGACAAGTGGCACGTACATGTCGGGTTCAGCGGGATTTGGTGTCTGATTTACGTGAAAGATATATTCTTGGAAGGTATTTGAAACTGCCGCCAAGAAAAGGAAGACGTAACTGGGGAGATTGACGTGGCCAGTGCGCACTGTCGCTACGTGGCGATTTGCCGGCAAATCGTCCGTACAGGGCCGCACTTTTAAGAACCCTCTTTACGGGAGGTATTCCGCTTTTCTCTCTCCAATCAATCATCGAATTCCACCTTGTTTCTGCGATCAATCGTCTGAAATCAATCATCGGATCTCCACCTTGGTTTTCAGTGAATTGGAGCTCAACGCTGGGACTTTGCAGAGGTTGTACGATGGGTCAGTGTATTTCCGCGATGGGACTGAAAGATGAGATCGTGTCTGGACGATATGGCGACTCCTCGAAGCAACTCGACTCGCTGGTGGAGAAGATCAAGCTCCGGCTCGACCCGGCAGAAAGAAGCCGAGCACTAAAGTGGTCGGTTCAGGGGAACTCCAATGCCCTGGTCAAGCTGGTGCTGGATATGGGTGTTGACGTGAATCATCGTGATAAGAGGCAGAGGACGGCGCTGCATCATGCGGTCGCTGGTCGCGAGCCGGAGTCAATGGCCAGTGCCATGAAACGGTTGGAAGTGGATTTAGAAGCGTGCAATGATCCCTCGTCAATGCGCAGCATCGTGGCGCAGTATAACGCCAAGTCGACGATAACGAGATACGACATCCAAATTATCTTGACGCTGCTTCAGGCCGGCGCGGATGTCGATCTGGTTGACGCCTGCGGCTTGTCGGCCCTGACGTATGCGGCGTTGACTGGCAACTTGATCGGCGTGACGGAAATACTGTCGCACAAGCCCAGGATCGATCTGCAGGACAAAGACGGGAATACCGCGCTGCTCTGCGCTGCCTGCCTGGGCCACACCGAGATCGCCAAGGCCCTCGTCACCGCCGGGGCCAACCTCGATGTGCAGGACAAAGACGGGAATACCGCGCTGCTCTGCGCTGCCTGCCTGGGCCACACCGAGGTCACCAAGGCCCTCGTCACCGCCGGGGCCAACCTCGATGTGCAGAACGACAACAATGATACCGCGCTGCTCTGCGCTGCCTCTGACGGCCACACCGAGGTCACCAAGGCCCTCGTCTCCGCCGGGGCCAACCTCGATGTGCAGGACAAAGACGGGAGTACCGCGCTGATCCTCGCTGCCTCTGACGGCCACACCGAAGTCACCAGGGCCCTCGTCTCCTGTGGTGCACAGCTCAACATTCGCGATAAAGATGGAGATACGGCACTCATATGTGCCGTGATTTACGGCCAACCGCACACTGCGGATGTAGTCGTGTCGTCGGCGAGACCTGGCACGTTGGACATCGACGCAGTCAATAGCGATGGCTGGACAGCCGTGACTAGGGCACGTAACCTGGGGTATCACCCCCTGGCAGAGAAAATGATCCTGTACGGTGCGCGGAGGGAGATGGACCGACAGCCCGAAGAGATGGGGCACGCAGTCACTTCGAGCAATCGTTCGAGCAATCTGGACAACTGGCAGAAGGCTACTCAGGCCATCAAAGTAGGGATGAATATTGGCGACATCCTCGGACAACTCTGAAGCAGGGGATCGCAACCTCCCCCGCCTGTGCTACTGCTGGGTGCAATGCAGTGAACTGGGTAGATTTACATGGCGTCGGAGATTT
>JAAEPE010000602.1 GCA_024222395.1 Myxococcales bacterium | reverse complement strand
GCTTACGGACGGGCTGCCGATTGGGTCATGCGGGCAACAACTTCGGCGCCCGCGCGATTGCCTTGGTCGAAGGCCTCTTCGAAGAGGGCAACGCCACTTAGGTCGGTGTGGGCAAAGTGGATGCGGCCGTGCGGCGCAGCGGCGAGTAGGCGGCGGCCATCCCAGATTCGCCCAGGTGTGGAGCGAACCATGCCATGCCCCCAACGGGCTATGTCGATACGTTCGACGTAGTCGCGCAAGCCGGGATGAGCACGCTCCAAATCGCTGAGGGCAACCTCAGCCCACTGCTCCCAACCGAGTTCCAGCAGACGACGGCGAGCAACTCGAGCGTCGGAATCAACGAGTGGATAATAGTAAGTAAGCACCGTTGGCCCGCGGTGGGGGCCCTGCTGATGGGTGGCAACGACATATCCGAGAGAGGGCGAGTCGTAGAGCACGTTGTCCCAGCACAGAGGAAAGCCCGCACCGCCGGGCCGTGCGCGAAGCTGCAGGTTCGCCACCATCCAAGGGCTTTGCTCGAAACTCTGTGCGGCCGCCAATCGATCGCCTTTGAGCCCGCGAACCACCCTCGCATTGATGAACTGGGGAGTTGCCATGACGACGTAGCGAGCGCGCACGCCCACGGCCCTAGGTTCCCCACCGGCACTTGCATCTAGAGCGACGATCGAAACATCGTCTTCTCCATTTTGGACGGAGAGCACCGCGTGTCCGGTCTTTGGGGTGACGCCACGCCGCAAGTGCGAAACCAGGTGGGCATTGCCGTCTGGCCAGGTCACGACCTCCTGATATGGGCCACCAGCCTTGGCCTTGCGCGAAGCGAAATAGAAAAACACTGACCATGCGCTGGTATCCGCCAAGGTCGTACCGTAGTCGTCTCGGCATGCGTATTCGACCCACCACCTGAGGCGCTCGGAGCTAAAGCCGCTCTCGCGCATCCAGCTGTCCATGGAAACTGCATCGAGGGCTTGCACGCGCGGATCCTCTGAGCCAAGCGACATTGGGAGTGCGAATGCGGGCCTGCCCGATGCATCGCGAAATCCCACCCAGCGATCGATTTCCTTCTCGAAACGCAGCTTCTGTTCGCGCTCCTCGACCGCCGCACCGACGAAGGGGTAGAGGCCCTCGTACCAACGACCTCGGTAGAACACTCGCTCGGAAGGATCGGCGACAAGATGCTGCTCGGCCATCACGAGGGAGCCATCCGCGAGAACGCTCTCAACCGCGCCAACGTCTTGCAAGAGTTTGATGAGAGGGCGATTGGCGGCCTGCGGCACGGTGACGTAATGAGCGCCCCAGGGATGGGGGGACGGGGGCATGCTTCCAGCCTGGGATGTGCCACCTACTTTTTCGTCGAGCTCAAGTAGCATCGTATTCTCGATGCCCGCAGCCTTGAGTGCGCGCATGCATGAGAGCCCCGTTACGCCCCCGCCAACCACGGCCACATCGCAGTCAGCCCAGCCAGTGGGCGTCGGGATTTGCGTGAGGTCGCGCATGCGATGTCCGAGACGCTCGCGCCTGAGAACGAGACCGCCGTCGATGTCAGAGAGCTTGCGCCCTCCTTTGCGGGAAGCGCAGCCCACAGCCCACAGAGCGGGTGCGCCGAGAAATGCTCTTAGTAGATCTCGCCGCGCCAGCTCATTCACTGCCAGCGCCTCCACTCTTGCTCGTAGTAGCGGACCAAGCGCTGATCGTTGAGTTTATTGATCTCGGTCGGCACCGGCCCCATATCGACAGGGAACTTAAAGAGCGACTCCAAGCCATTTTTGTTGAGATAGCGCAGGCCGGCGGGCAAGTTCTCTGGAGGCACGATGGGCTCCGGCCCGCGCCGAGCTAAGACATATCCCCAGACTCCGAAGGAGGGAACTGTTGCCTGATATGGGCTCACCTGAAAGCCACTTGCCTTGATGGTCTCGACAATGCACCAGTAGGATACTCGGGCGTAGAGCGGCGAGGTGGACTGCACGGTAATCGGAGCCTCAGGCTCCAAACGTGAGGCCAATAGGCGGTAGAGCCTTCGCGTATACAGCTTGCCAAGAGAGAAGTTATTGGGGTCGGGAAAGTCGACGATCGCGACATCGTAGAGCGGCCCCTCGTAGCTCGCGAGCCAGGTCATCGCGTCAGCACTCACCACCTCGACTCTTGTATCGAGAAGTGCGCTCGAATTGAGCGCAACTAGAGCTGGCAGAGTCTTGCCGAGCTTGGTCATTTCCGGGTCGAGATCCACGAGCGTGACTGCTTCCACAGAAGGATATTTGAGAATTTCTCGTACGGCCAGCCCATCTCCCCCGCCAAGAACAAGGATACGTTTGGGCTCGCTGGCCGTGGCCATAGCGGGGTGCACCAGGGCCTCGTGATATCGGTATTCGTCCGAAGAGCTGAATTGAAGATTGCCGTTTAGGAAGAGCTTGAAGCCCATACCGGATCGCGTAACGACTATGCGCTGGTAGCGGCTAGTCTTTGCGTAGACGATGGCGTCATCGAACATGCCCTCTTCCGCATATGAGGTGAGCGCCTTGGCGTTGACCATGCCCGCCGAGAGGATCAGGAGTACGACGATGGCTCGGCTGCGTAGAAAGACGATGCCCCCATCAATGAGGTCGGCAAAGATGTAGCTCCCCCAGAGCGCAACTCCGGCGTTGAGCATTCCGAAGAGAAGCGAGGTGCGCATAAGCCCCAACGTCGGCACCAGGAAGATGGGAAAGAGCAGAGACGCGAGCAGCGCGCCCAGGTAGTCGAAGGTGAGAACCCTTGAGACGAGGTTCTTGAAGTCGAGTTCCTCTTTGAGGATGCGCATCAGCAGCGGCAGCTCCAAGCCAACGAGGATGCCGATAAGGAAGACCAGGCCGTAGAGCACGACCTGAAACCACCCAAGGTAGGCAAAGCTCATGAAGAGCAGTGGCGCGGAGAGGCCGCCGACTAGGCCGACCCCGAGTTCGATATCGAGAAATCGCCGAACCAGGTTCTTTGAGAGAAACCCAGAGAGCCATGCCCCCACCCCCATAGCAGAGAGGTAGAGACCGATGATCAGCGAAAACTGGGTGACCGAATCGCCGAGAACGTAGCTGGCAAGCGTGCCAGCAAGAAGCTCGTAGATGAGGCCGCAGGTCCCAACGACGAGAACGTTGAGATAGAAGAGTGGCGTGCGGTTAAGGGCCATGGAAGAACTCGCAGGCGTGGGCTGTCAGCCCATGATCGCGGCCATGATGATAAGCGCGATGCCAATCACAATCGCACTCATGATCATCGCCAGAGCGGTGTTCTCGTCTTCTTCGATCTCTTTGCGAATAGAGAACGGGGTGAGCTTATCCATGAGGAAGAAGGCCAGCGCGAAGACAATGATGCCGACCATCGAAAACGCGAATGTAGAGAGTAGGGATTTGCCCAGTATTTCGAAGTCCATTATTTGCCTCCTCGATAGCCGCCATACCCGGCGTGCCAATAGTGAAATGACCGATAGCCCCCAGGAGTGCCCTTTACGGACATGGGGACGAAGCGTGTTTTCTGACTGCTGTATTCCCAGCCAGAGTGGCTGACATAGCCATAGCCACCGACGCCGGCCATGCCTAAGAGAAAGTAGAGTTTTGCCATCAGTTCGTCCTAATCGTAGTCGTAATCGTAATCGTGATCGTAATCGTGATCCCAGCTATCGTCCGAAGACGAGCTGGATCCGCCTCGCCTGGTGTTTTCGAAGCCGATGCGGTGAAGATAGGTGAATAGCGGCATCAGTGCCAAGAAACCCAGGAGCACAAGCAAGTGCAGGATGCGGAAGACACCTTCCTTGATGGTGACTCGCACCTTAGCAGGAAGATGAGTCACCTTGCGTTCGTTGGAGATACGCAAGGTGTACGTGCCAGCGCCAACGGCTTTGAGCACCTTGGTCGACGTCGTCGAGCCTTCGCTCCATTCTTCCCCCCCGTCTATCCCACTGTAGCGCTTGATAGGCATGTCAAAGAACGTCACGGCGCCAGTCTTCTCGTTGATGAGGTCGAATTGCAGATAGACCCACGAATTGTTAACGGGCGAGTAGGCTTCGACCTCGATGTTCCGCCCGCCCTTGAGGGCGAAAGGTTCGCTGAACACTACCTGAGTAGCGGCGACGGTGCCCTCGGGAAAGGTCATGGTCTGGCTCATCACCACCTTGCTCGTAGCTCTCGTCTTGCCATAAGCGAAGACCGCGACAGCAGAAATCAGGAGAATCCCGAAAATCTTGAAGATGCCATTGTGCGGGTACGGCTGTCCAAGGCCAACAGTCCCGTGGTTCGGCTCCCTCAGCGTCACGCCGAAGAGCTTCTCGACCTCGTCCTTGGGAAGGTAGGTGCTCTTGGACCAGGTAACCTCGGTTGCGGATTTCTCTTCGGAAAGCGTGTGCGGGGGACGCGAGAACTCGCGCATCTCCACGCGCTCGCCGGGTTCGACGTTCCAGTAGAACTGGCCAAGCACGAACTCGACCTGGCTATTGCCACTCTCGATGAGGGAGTAGGTATGCCCGCCATGTTTGGCTATGGTCGTGAGCACATTTACGTCGGCGACGCCGATTGGCTCCACGAAACACCAGTGCCCCTCTGAGTCAACCAACCAGCGAAAGCCAAGATGCGAATTGTAGAGAAGGTACTCGTCCCAATAATACGCATCGCCATCGTCGTAGGTAGAGCGCACCATGTAGCCGCAGACCATCATCTCGTGGCCCTCAAAGATCCCTTTGCTACCAAGGGGAATCGGCGGATCCGGGAAGCGCTCCTTGTCGAGAATCTGCAGGACGCTAAGTTTGCCCTGATTGACGTCGCAGAGAGCACCGCAGAACGGGCAGGCAACGCGCTCGCATTGCTCCGGAGCCACCAGGTCGAGGGAACCTCGACAGTTTGGGCATTCGAGCGCCGTTGCAGTCAGAGCGGGGCCGGCAACCGCACGCTCCGCCGACTCGTCGCGTGACGGAGCGCTTATCGCGATTCCGATTTCGTCGAGTGTGACTTCTTTGCCCAGATAGAAGGTCGGCGGCGAGTCGCCGTAGTCCAAGGTGCCAAAGGCTCCATCTTGGCCACTTAGATCTGCAAAAGAATAACTCTTACCCGGCTCGAGCAGATAGGGGATCTCGCCCTTGGCCCCGAGAATCTGCGCGTGCCCAACTTCGGCAACCACCATGCCGCCGCCAACGTCAGGCAGAGGCATGCCCGGCCCGAGCTGCCCGAAAGCAGGTGCACTGGCAAGCTCGCTAGCGAAGGACATGTAGAAACGCCCCTGAGCCTCCGAGAGCCAGCCCCAATGGCCGCTGTCGAACGCGCAATACCACTCGTCCCAAACCCCGCCAGCGCCGTGTTGAATCTGTGTACGCCCGACAAGCTCAAATCGCGAATTTCCGTAGCGCCCTTCAAGGTAGAGATCGAGAGGCGATGCAGAATCGATGAGGTCGACGACCTTGCCTCTGTCCTCGAGCCCTCGATCGGTGCGCGCTACGGCGGCCGAGCAGAACTCGCACACCGTGACGAATGAGCTATCAACGCGAAATACCACCTGCCCGCCGCAGCTGGGACAGTTCGCGCTTGGACCACTCATCGCCGCCAAGAGTAGAGAATGAGACGACCGCGCGCAACCGCAGCTCCAACTAGCAAGCTGGATGGATCCCGCCCTCTTGCGCTAGTCTCCCCTCGATGACCGAATCCGAGAGCAGGAGCAAGACCAGCAGCGGCAAATCGGCCTTGGTCTTTGCCACAGTACTCGTTCTCGCCCTCGGCGGGGGCCTCGGCGCAATGCACTGGCTCGGACAGCGCGGCAGCGAGACAGGCGCTGCGGCCGGGGTACAGAGGCCAGAGACGCTGCGGCCACTCACTGGAACCTACCTTGAGGGCGGACGCCCCAAGCTCGACGGGCCGGCCCGCGACGTATTCTTCTCAGCCCTGCCCGATTTTGTCGTCGCCCTAGACAGCTGGGGTCGAGACTCAGCCTCCGTCGGCTCGGAGATACGCGCTGATCTCGAAGAGAGCCTTGGAGCCGTGATGACCTCTGCCCGCAAGGCCGCCATGTCTGCGCAGGCCATCGAGAGACTACAGGCCTTGCTCGACGCGTGTCTCGAAGCTGCGGTTGTCGACGAGGGGGAACTCGACGCTGCGGCTGATGAGTTCACCAAGCGCATCCTCTCTCTCAATGATTCCCTGGCCACTGCAGGGCTCGGCTTCTTTGTCGACGGTGAGATGCTCAGTAGAGGCGGCACGCGCTCGGTCCTGCTCTTCACCTTTGAGGTACACCAGGTAGTGCTGTACCGCAGCGGTGGCCACGATGTGCGAACGCTTCGATTGCGTCGGCTCGACAATCTGAACTGGAAATACAGTCTTCTGGGCTTCACGTCGCCACAGCGCCGTGATGCGGTAGTTCTGGACAATAAGGTCGAGGAACACCTTCTCGAGTTGCTGCCTCTGCTCGCAGAAGATTCGCTACTCGATCCATTCGATCTACCTCTCGAGGACACCTACACGGACTGGTACACAGAGACGCGAAAGCGAGCGGTGCGAGTGGTTGCCACTGAGCTGGGCAAGGCCGGAGAGCACGTAGCGGAGCTCGCCGACCTCATCGCAAGACGCCACGACATATATGGCCGTTGGAACGAGTTGCTCGAGTCCCGACAGATGAGCATTAACTACCCCTCACGCCTAGAGGTTGAGTGGAAGTACCGCAGACAGATGGAAGGCCTGGCGACTCACTCCGATATGGACAAGCTAGACAAGATTCAGAAGGCTCTCGGCGGCAAGAAGATGCGTGGCACCTTCGCCTTAGCACAAGATCTCTTCTCACGCTCCGTCGAGCGCCATGAGACCCAACATCGTCTCGACCTGGCCGAGCTCTACCGACTGCCCCTACCGGAAGAACTCGGAAGATACGTTGGCGAGCTTCCCAATGGATACAGAGGGGGGAGCGACCTGGCATCGAGCGCCGTTGCGGAGATGTCTGCCTACCTGAGCGAACTTGCCCGAGACCCGCTAACTCCGCGCACAAACCTCACGCTGCTCGCCCGCTATCTTCTCAACCGAGGAGCCTGGGGAATGGGCGAGAGTTACGCCGCCCTGGTCATCTTCGAGGGGCTGGCCGCCGAGCTTGGCATTGACCATGAGCCACTTGTAGTGAGTCGGAGGATCGATCGAGCTGTAGTCGCTCAGCTCTACATGGCCTACACAGCCCTAGATCCAGATACGCTCCAAGACGCTTCTATGACCCTGTGGGCGCGATACTTCCAGACGGATCTCCCTGTTCTGGAACTGATCGCTAGATAGCCAGGCTCCCCGGGAGTGGTTCTCTGCCCTTGCGATATCAGCCGGTTACGGAAGCGGCCATCCTACTTATTGTGGTACTCGCAGGTCAGTATTGACGAATGTAGGTAAATAGAGCTACGTGCGCCCCACACACGCCCAAGTGCGCGTGAGCAAAGGCTGTACCTCTCTGGCCGTATTCCCTTTCCAATATCGGAGCTACCTATGTTCCTACCCAACCTCAAATTTCTATCCACAAGAACACTCAGAGCAGCCTTGTTGCCGCTCACCCTGCTCGCAGCGTTCGCTGCCTGTGGCGACACCAACGTCAATACAGAGAGCGACCGCGGGCCGCTGGGCAAAGCCGATAGCGTCGGCAGCTGCGAAGAGAGCTGCGGCGGACAGTCCGATGGTAATTGTTGGTGTGACGATCTCTGCGCCGACTACGGAGACTGCTGCGATGACAAAGCCGATGTGTGCGATGCACCTGAGCCCACTGCATGCGGTGGCTGGCTCGGTGATACCTGCGAGTCCGATGAGTTTTGCTCATTCACACCTTCTGCCATTTGTGGATTCGCCGATGCCTCCGGCGTCTGTGCACCACGCCCTGAAGCCTGCATCACTCTCTACGATCCAGTTTGCGGCTGTAACGGCCAAACCTACTCCAACGGCTGCATGGCAGCGTCTGCCGGAACCAGCGTCCAGAAGGACGGAGCGTGCGACGATCCTCAAGCAAAATTCTGCGGCGGCTTCGCCAATATCCAATGTCCAGACGGCCTCGAGTGCATTGACGATCCAGACGATGATTGTGATGTAAGCAACGGCGGTGCCGACTGCGGTGGCATCTGTGTCGAACAAGAAGATTGCCAGCCCGTGCTGTGCGAACTCTTCTGCTCTGGTGGCTTCAAGACCGACGATGACGGCTGTGAGATTTGCGCTTGCAACGACCCTATTGGCCCAGTCGACAGCTGTGAAGGCTCGTGCGGCGAGCAAAGCGCAAGCGGTAGCTGCTGGTGCGACGACGAATGTGCGGGCTATGGCGACTGCTGCGGCGACATCGAAGATCAGTGCAGTGAGGCCGAGCGCGTTCCTGCAGCAGGTATGTGTGTAAAGAACTCTAACGATGAATGTCAGACCGACGACGATTGCAACATAGGTGGTTGCGGTGGTGCTCTCTGCTTCAACCCGGACGTGTCCAGCGGTATTATCTCCACTTGTGAGTGCGCAGGACCAGGCGTTGCAGTGAGCGGCTGTGGCTGCGTCGAAGGCTCCTGCAGCTGGTACAACGAATAAGCCCCCACCAGCAGGTACTCCAGCACGCGAGGTTCTTCCTCGGATGCGTGCTGGCCAATAGAGCCGAGTCGCACACGAAGTGCGGATCGGCTTTTTTGTGTCGTGCCCGCGTTCCGAGGTCGGCCTCGTGGTTACACTGCGTCCCACTCATGCGAGGTCTCCTGCTAGTCAATCTCGGCACGCCCGATGCGCCCACATCATCCGCCGTGAGACGCTACCTCCGCGAGTTCCTTAGCGACCCTCGTGTCATCGATATCAATCCAGTGGGGCGAGCCTTCTTGCTCAACCTCATCATCTTGCCCTTCCGCTCGGCAAAGAGCGCCAAGCTCTACCAGAGCATCTGGACCAAGCAAGGCTCCCCCCTTCTGCTGCATAGCCAAGGGCTGCACGAGCGCGTCACGGCGAAGATGGGTGAGGGCTGGCAAGTCGAACTCGCCATGCGATACGGCAGCCCCAACATTCCCGACGCCCTCGACCGGCTACAAGGGGCGGGTTGCGAAGAAATCGTAGTACTGGCGCTCTACCCGCAAGCAGCTTCTTCTTCCACAGGCTCCACGGTGGAGAGGGTCTATGACGAAGCCAAGAAGCGATGGATTGTGCCGTATATCCAAGTGGTGCCAGCCTTCTACGATGAGCCCGAGTTTATCGAGGCCTTCGCGGACCAAGGTCGGCCCTTGCTCGAGGAGAAGAAACCCGACCACGTGATCTTCTCGTTTCACGGACTGCCCGAGCGACACCTGCACAAGAGTGACCCCAGGGGCGACACCTGTTTGGTATCTGAAACATGTTGTTCGTCGATTACAGAGAATAACACTGGCTGCTACCGAGCTCAGAGTTTTGCTACTGCTAGGGGCATCGCGGCCTCACTTGGTCTCGCAGACGAGATGTGGAGCGTGAGCTTCCAATCGCGACTCGGCCGAACCCCGTGGATCAAACCATACTTCGACGACGCGCTACCCAAACTCGCAAAGGCTGGTGCCAAGAATCTCTTGGTCTTCTCCCCCGCCTTCGTCGCCGACTGCCTCGAGACTCTGGAGGAAATCAGCCTTCGTGCAAGTGAGCAGTGGAATGAGTGCGGTGGTGAAGAGCTCACACTAGTGCCCTCACTCAATGCAACGGATCGCTGGGTCGATTTGGTGGTCGACCTTGCCAAACGCAACGCGCGACTAGCTTCGCGATAACTCCGCTCAGACGACGCTTCCGATGTCTAGTCCAGAACCCGTGAAGCCCTGAAGAACGTCCGCTGACTTCTGAGGAGAGAACTGTAGTTTTCGCGCACGCTCTCTGCTGAGCCCTTGACCATCCAGCCTCCCGCAGTTCCGAGGTTTCTGCGTTCGGACTTAGAATACTTGTCGCCGCTCTTGGCCCGTCGGCGCAACCTCTTTGCTGAGAGCATCACGCCTGCAAGCGAATTCCGTATATCGCTATCGAAGGGGCTACTTTCCCCGGCAGTCATACTTTGCTCGAGCTCTGCGATCTCAGGCTGCAATTGCTCAAGCATCATCGAAAAACTCTCTTGCTCGAGGCTCTCAGTCCTCTTGACGCCCATCGTGTCTGAAATTCTGACCAGGGCACGGGCGCTCAAGAATGCCCTGCGCGCCAAGTATTTGCCTGCCTTGCCCTCAGCCTTCACCGCGGCGAGTTCACGAAGAATGAGCGGTTCGGAGAGCTTCTCGATTTCCGTCACGAGAGAATGATAGTTGTCTGGAAATGCGTTGAACGCCTGCATCAGGACTGGATGCATCTCCCCAGCCTTCTTGCCCTCATCATCTAGGTAGTGCCTGGCCGATAAATCCGAAACCGGGCATTCCCGGCCAAACTCCGCAATTCCGAGGATTCTTGGCGTTCCGGAATTTCGAAGCAGGGACGGCAGTTCTATCGGTTGTAAGCAGATAACTCTGCCGAAAGGACCACCCCATGCGCACCAGTGTAGCCGAACAACTTCCTCTTGTCCCGCAGACGAGCGGACATC
>JAAEPE010000601.1 GCA_024222395.1 Myxococcales bacterium | reverse complement strand
GGCGAAGAAGACTCCGGCAAAGAAGACTCCGGCAAAGAAGACTCCGGCAAAGAAAGCTCCGGCAAAGAAGACTCCGGCGAAGAAGACTCCGGCAAAGAAAGCTCCGGCGAAGAAAGCTCCGGCGAAGAAGACTCCGGCAAAGAAGACTCCGGCGAAGAAAGCCGGCAGCTCGCCCTCCAAGACGCAATAGAAGCCAGCCAAGGCAAAGAGCAAGTAGCTCGGCTGAGATCCTCGCCTGATTCATTGAGTGGGCGCTCTGGCTTCCGCTCTCAGGGAAGCCAGGCGAGCGGAATCCGATTGCCATGGGTGCAGTCCAAGCCAGGGCAATCGAGTTCTATCCCGTAGCCACTATAAGCAGCTGAATTAGATAGTCTTTGTCCCATCCAGCGCGTTGTCTGCAGATCGCAACTCCGAGCATTCGCGTCCTATCTTGCTTCACCATGTCCAAAGCGAAGTGGCGGAGGGTGGTTAGGTTTTGGGCTGTGTTCTTTGCCCGGTGACGAGCTTCGTCTTCTCGAAATGCCATGTCGAGCACCCAGTGCAACTCGTTTTCAATGCCCCAGTGTCTTTGAATGATACGTGCTGCTTCTTTGGCTTGGAGAGTCTTCTCGCTGCCGATGTCGTAGGCAATTTCTGAGGACGTTTTCCCCGTCGAAATATGAATACGTTCGCGTTTTACTTCGATGACGCAAGACAGAGAGGCCCACTTTGGTGCGGACAGAATCCAACGCAGCTCCTTGCACAGTCGAAGACTGCGAGTTTCGATGCGGCCGTTTCCTTTGTCTATCTCAATGAAGTCCTCAAATTCAGGCTTGGATTCTTTCTCAAGACTTAGAACTCTATCGTCATCAATGTCCTCAAAGGCGACGTCCCATCGCCTATTAGCTTTCGGCAGCGGCTCAGTTCTTTCTACGCGGACATCTCGTCCTGGTCAACAGCTTTGTTGAGCCAATGATCGCAGGCCTCCAAATACTGAAATAGCTTAGACATATTCTTATACCCACGCAGGGGGCGGAACTTCCGTTTCGCATCGATCACCGCCGTAGCGACCCAGCGCAAGGCCATGGTTCCAGTCTTCCACCCTGCGCGTCATTTGGCGAACGCTACCATTGAGATTCTCGATGATATTGGTGGAGCACAAACTCCGCTCAAGGAGCTTCGTGAGGCCTACATGCTTGATCGTGAGCGTCTCCTCAAGCCCCTCCCTGAGCGAGGCAACAGCGCCTGGATGTTCTTCCGAGAGGCTGCCGGCCAGCCGCTTGAGTCAAGCGAGAGCGGTCTTGTGCGTCTTGCTGGCGTAGGCCTCTCGCATTGTTTGGCGAACGCTTGGCTGAAGCTCCTTGGGAAGATGCCCTACAACGTTTCGCATCTTGTGGATCTGGCACCGTTGCACAACCGCACGTTTGCCAAAGACCAGCGAGATTGCCTGCACGCTGTGAGGGCGCTGTGATTCACCCTCCGGGGCTAGAAACGCCAACCACGCGGAGTGTTTTCGGTCGAGCACCCCGGATAGAGAAGGTCGCGT
>JAAEPE010000600.1 GCA_024222395.1 Myxococcales bacterium | reverse complement strand
CATCGCCCCCAAAGCAAAAAGCCCCTCTAACTGCCGAGAAAGGCAATAAGAGGGGTCTTAAGAGGGTGAGCCCAGCACGACTCGAACGTGCGACCTACGGATTCGAAGTCCGGCGCTCTATCCATCTGAGCTATGGGCCCTGTTGTTATTATTGACTATTCAATTCTTGATTCGAAATTGGCTACCAATTGGCTACCAAGTTGACGGGGTAGAGGAAAGGGCTAGTCAATGGCCGGAGCCTACTGCCTAGCGTTCCGCCAAGTCAATCAGTCGAGCTAGAGTTTGCTTCGCCTCCGGCATATTTAGCTCTCCTCTGGATTGGCCAACGCCACAACGAAGTTGCGTTGGCCCCTGAAGCTCATCTGTAGTGGTGCGAACCCGCACAAACACGCTATTCGCAGATGCGCGGCTCCAAGCGAAATCGGTTCATACATTGCTCGTTGTGCCCTCCTTCGGGGACACGACATCGACCACATGCTAGGTCCCGTTCCTTAGCAGAAATGGGCTTGGCATACAGAGCCAGGGAGATCGAGCCGAGTCCTAGTGGCTCGACCGAGTCTGTGGCCCAAGGGACGATACGCGCTGACACGCGACGGGACTTGCCACTGCAGAGGATCCACTTATGACCCGAACGAGCGGCCCCAAACTTTTTTCGAGTCCTGACTTCAATCGAGCGCTTGAGCCCAGTTCCTTCCACCGATATTCGAAACCCGCCTTTGCCAGCCTCGCCGTATTCCGCGCTCTCATCAAGAGCGAAGGCGAGAACATAGCAGTGGCTGGATTTGGCCTGGAAGGTAAGAGCCTTGGGCGCAGCGAGAGATGTGGTCGTTGACTTTAGTTTCTTAAAATCCGGGCGAAGTACGGATGAAACACGACTCAGAAGTGCCTCTGCGCTCAGATTCACTTCCGTGGCATCGGAGAGACGAATCAGAAAGGCCGCATTCTTCTTCATCATTACAATGGCATTGGCGCCGCGCTTTGCCGCAGCGATTCTTGCCCGCTCCACAAAGAAAGCATGTTCGGCTGCAGGCTCGCTGCGGTGCCTACGGAGCGAGAAATAGCCTAGCTTGCGGTGGGGCGCATCCGCTGTGGGAAGATTCTTCGCAAGCGTGAACCCCTTACCGACCGCCCTCTAGCCGCGGACGCCCGCTTGCTGCAGAGTAGAGGCCGATGTCCACCGCGATGGCACTACTGATCGGGCTCACCGGCCGCGCCAAGCAGCCCTCGATCTCTCGCCCATTGGTCGGGGATGAGCTCGCTCAGGCGGCGGAGGGGCCAGCCACTTACGAGCT
>JAAEPE010000599.1 GCA_024222395.1 Myxococcales bacterium | reverse complement strand
GGACCCTCCCGGGCCACCCTCCCAGGCCACCCTCCCGGGCCACCGGGCCACCCTCCCGGGCCACCCTCCCGGGCCACCCTCGCGGGTCCACCCTCCCGGGCCCACCCTCCCGGGATCACCCTCCCGAGCTCTCCCGGGCCTACTTTGATCGTCGGGTGGGTGTAAGTGCGGTAAGAGCGTTGTATATCCGATGAAATCGTTTCAACGAAGATGTATGTAGGTTCATGCTAGTTGACCTCACATATTCAACATATATAAAATATCGAACTTCGCATTCATCTACTTAACGTTTTGTTAGATAAGTATATTCAACAACATACCATACATACTACTCACAGAACCATCCATCTTATCAACTGAGCTATCGGGTACCACTGCCAAGATATATCGATACATACACCTCAACATACCCAACTTAGTAGCTAAGTCAGCTAAGTCGATGTGGGCTGTCCGATTCGGTTAACCCGAAATTTGCATAACTTTCTATGTTTTGCATGTTTGTTCTTGATATTGCTATGTTTCGGGAAAAAACCACAAAAAAAGTATTAACAACTACAACACAACAGTTTTTCAGGACAGGGCGCCGCAGGTCGACGCGCCGAGCCGCCCTCAGGACGCCTGCGGGGCGCGGAGGGGAAGGGGGGAGAGGGAGAGGGGGGGGGATCAACTATTCTTCAAACTGCCTCCCCTCGGCGGCCATCACCGCCTCCCCTCTCCTCTCCTCGTTGTCGGCGGCCAGCCCGCCCCCGCTCCCTCCTGCCGCCTTCCCTCCCCGAGCCCGCCTTCCTTCTTCGGCGGCATATCCGCCCCTCCCTCCTGCACCTCTCTATCGAAGGGCGGCGCATCCGCCAGCGGCATATCCGCTCTCGCATGCGCTCGTTTTTTTCCTTTTTCACGTGATGGCGAGCACATAGCCATCGTCCTGTAGTCGCCGATAAGCCGCCCAGGCTGGCGGGATCAGCTCGGCGGGCATCACGGCGACGTCGCCGCGCGGCCGCCACAGGGACGCGCCTGGGCATGGCGCGCGCACCCATTCCAGGGTCTCCACCAGCAGGTAGCTGGCGGCGCCAGCCTGCGCGCAGCAATGCACGATGTACGCCTCGCCGTCGCCCAGGAGAAAATCCTGAGGGCAGCAACGCCTCGATTTTTGGGGGGCACACGCATGTGCACCCCTAAATACCAAGGTTGGTTGCGCCGTCTGTCCTGGCTGCCGTACATCTGGCCGTCGATCGACGCCTCTCTGCTGGTCCACGTTTCAGCCCTGCGGAGGGGTTCCTCCTCCTCCTCCTCCTCCTCCTCCTCCTCCTGGCGGCGAGCCGCCTCGGCGGCAAACCGCCTTCCCCTCTCCCAGCCCATCTTCCTCCACAAAGGGCATGCAAGGTTGCGCCCCGAGTGCCCGAACGTACTGTCCAGCTCTGGCGTGCGCCACGCTTTGGCGCGGGAGCGCGGCGCCTCCTTCGCTTCCTCCAGGAAGCAGGCGAGCATCGCCGTCAAGGCCGACCGCTCGAAATTCTCAGGGTTGTCGATCTCCTGCGACCTGGACCGAAGCAGGTTGTGCTTCCGCTCGAGCACGAAGGCGTCCAACCAGATGCCGTCCTCCGCAGGCTGGTCGGGGACGTGCCACAAATAATGGTGCTTCGGCTTGATCAGGGCTGGCCCGTGCGCGGCTTTGTGCAGCGCCAAGGAAATCGAAACGGCCTTGGTCCAGACAGCTATCAAATTCGGCACGGCGCCGATCCTCAGGACGTAGCCGAACCGCCTGCCACCTAAGCGCTCGAGGATGCGCGCGGGCCGACGCGGTGCATCCTCGAACGCGCAGGCCAGCGTTTGCGTTTCAGCTGCGGCCGCATGTCCTTTTGCCCTGCATGTACAATTCGAGCATCTTCGCCATCGCCTCGAACGACCGCGCCGCAGCGTTCGCCATGCCGCTGGGACGCAGCTCTGTGTGCACCCAATGACGAATCAAAGGGAACACGGCCAAGCAACCCGACGCCTTGCCCACGAAGTGCGACGCCTTGCAGGTCGCTTTCTTCCGAGCCACGCTGAACAGAAACGCTGGCGGTTTCCTGCCGCGTCTGCCAGTCCGCCACGCCGAGCAGCGATCCCGCCACGTTCCCCACGCGTCGGGGATGACATCCCTCACCGCCTTGAGGAGCGCAAAGATTTCGACCTGCAAGGTCCCGCCGCTGGCCAGCATGGTATGCATGGGGTCCCTCACGTATGTGCTCGGCGGCGCCACCGTCCGCAACGCCTGGCACGCCACCAGAGAACGGTCATCCAGAGTGATGCCCATTGCCGTCTCCTTCGGGGGCCGGAACATCAGAAGGGAAGGAAGGGGGGGACATCAGAAGGGGATCGATGGAAATGTTTTCCTCCCTGGCTCCAGTCTCTCGATGTTCGCTCTGGTTGTCGTGTCCCGCAGCGACGCCAAATCATCATATTGCTGCAAAAACTCGTCTGACGACAGCGGGTCAAAGCGCGACGAGTCAGCGCACCAGAGAGGCACGAGGTAATCATCGTCGTCGTAGTCTGCAAGACATTCCGCCTGATCCAGCACAACGTTCTTGCATTGCAAGCACGGTCTCAGACCTGCAGCGCCCTTGGTGCAGAATGTCTCTTTTCCAGCCGCCTCGTCTGCAATCAAGCGGTGGAACTTGGCGAAAAAGTGCACGCCGCCGATTGGCGCACCGTGCTCCGACAGACTCTCTGGGCCCAGGAACAGCGCGCGAAGCAATGCCCGCGCCACGGCCGAGCCGCCGATGCTCTTCTTCACGACGACGCGCAAGGTGCCGATCGGCAGCCACGCAACCTCCTTCTGCAAGAAGGATCCGAACTCGAGGAAACTCGCATACACCGCGAGCTGATTCCGACGATTATCTATCTTCAAGGCGTTGCCCACGCCAATGTCGTCGTAGTACAGCAAAAGCCTCCACGGCCGATCGCGCGACACAGGGAAACGGCGCATCGCTTCCCAAAACATTGAACTCCAGAGGGGGCAGTCCGACAGGAGCCTCGGCATCAGCCGATGCGGCAGCGCCACGCTCCATCGGAAAGGCGTGCCGATCTTGGGCTGCAGCCGCACTGCGCTGATGAGATCGGCCACGGATGCCGTCTGCGATCGCTGCATGGCCCGAGCGCTCACGTCTATAGCATCGCCCGCGTCGTCGCCATGGCCAAGCGCAGTCACGATTCGCTCGAGCAAAGCCGCGGACACGCCGCGCAGGGCCAGACACTGTTGCAGTCGAGCCCGCTGCTCCACCTGCTTGTCCACCTGCAGGGCGCGTTTCCCCATTGCGCCGACGCCCGCGCGCGGGAGGGGCGGGGGCGGGGGGCAGCGCGAGGCCCAGCGCGGTTGAGAAAAACGAATTGCAGCCAGAGAGACGGAAGTGGAGGCGGGAATGGATCGCGGGGCGGAGTAGCCGCCGAAGGGCATGGCGGTGTAGCCGCCTGAAGGGTCGGGAGGGGCGGCGTAGCCGCCGAAGAGCGTGGGGGCGAGGGGGCATGGGGGGAGGGGGGAGGGGGGAGGGGGG
>JAAEPE010000598.1 GCA_024222395.1 Myxococcales bacterium | reverse complement strand
GAGGCAACGTCCCATCCATTGTTGAACTTTAGGTAGCGGTTCCTCCTGATCCGATTCAGGATCGGGGTTGCAATAACAAAGGAACCGCTGCTGAATAGAGTATCAAAGAAACGAAGAAAAGCCCTTACCGAGATCATTCGACTGAACCGCCCGAAGGATCAGACTATTTCCGGAACCTGGATCGAATTTCCGGCATCCGGTACTAGACCGACTGTCGCAGCTACCTGCATGGTTCATCGATATCAACTGTCAACCTGCTGCATGATCCGTTTTCTGCAAATCCCTAGAGCGTCACGCCCATTGGCTTTCGCAAGCCGAAAGCAGCGATCATCATCAGCACGAGCCACCAAATCCACCAAGGCATGTTGATGCCAAGGTAACGACCATCCTTGGTCGCGTGGGGAACGCTAATCCCGGTGATACGGCCATCCAGAGAGTCTTCCGGCCCATAGCTGAAGAAGAGATCGATGCCGCTTGCCCGATCCGGCGCCATTTGCTCGGCATTGGGATCTGCAACGATGCGCTTGGTCACAGCACGTCCACCAAGGTCTACGAAGATGGTAGCGTCGACCGGCCTCATTGCAACGGCCCGCACGTAGACTGCTTGCTTGCTTTGCACGTAGAGCGGCGGCGAGGTGATTTCGATGCCTGCATTGGCGGTGAAGCTAACCTTTCGACCATCCACACCATCTGCGAGTTGTACCGAGACCACGAAGGGCTCGTTCACGGGAATCGCTTCGCGGCCGTGGCGCGCGTCTAGGCTCAGATAAATGAAGGCCAGCGGCACTGCGAGAATGACGAATGCAGGCAGCATGGCGACGATGTAGAGCAAGCTGTTGCTCAAGAGCCGACCAAGAGAAATCACCACTCGCTTGGGCGAATCGATGAAGAGGCGAATCTCGTAGACCGCCGAGTCCATGCGATTGCGCGCGCGCTCCACAACCTTCTGCGGCGTCGTCTTTCCGACCACCCACAACATGCCGATGCCGCTAAGAATCGACAGCAGGCTCAGGCCCAAAAACGGCCCCAAGAGGTCGAAGAGCCCGACGAGGCCCTCGATCCCACTTCTGAATATCCCTGCGATTGCACCCATGTACTGCTCTCGATTCGGTTTCGTCGACTAGCGCTTAATCGATGTAACCGAGCCCGCGCAAGCGGGCTGCGAGTGCTTCTGGATCGTCCGCCTCTTCTTCGTAGGCTCTGAGCCCACGAAGAAGGAGATGTTCGACCAGCTCATCACGACCAGAGTAGCCCTGCTCGTCGACGACGTGGTCGAGTTGCTTCTTAAGAGAATCGCTCTCGGACGCCTCGTAGGCTTTGAGTCCCCGGGTCATGAAGTGGTTGACCACAGTGTCCATGTCGCCAAGGTCGTGCTTCTTGCCGACGTCCTTGAGACGAGCCTGAAGCTCTTTGGGGGGCTTAACTTTGAATTTGAGTAGTGCCATGTCGTGTACCTATAGGTTGCTTTCGAAGAGCAAATTGCCCTTCATGCCCTCGGGAGGCTTGATGCCGAAGTAGTTGAGAACCGTTGGCGCGAAGTCGACGAGAGACGCTTCGCTAATGCCAAGGGGTTTGCTGCTGATGAGAACACCTGGAACGTGACCGGCATACATACAGTGGTCGCCATTCCAGTGGCCTTCGTTGCGCTCGATCGTTTCGTTGCCGACGGCGCCCATTGCCGAACTATCCGACGAGCGGAAGCCCCGGTTGTAGCCGACGATGAGATCCGGCGCCCTATCGAAATACTGTCCGACGGGTGCTGGCATCGCTTTGGTGACGACGCGTTCGCCAGTTTCGGCGAAGCGCCAGGTTTCCAAGTCGCGCTTGAGGCGCTGTGTGACAATCTCGGCTTCGTCGGGCGGAACAACGCCGTGAGCCTCGCGACCTTTGAGATTGAGAAAGAGCTGGTTGAGCCCAAGTGCGTAGGCCTGGGTGTTTTCCCAATCGATGTGTCCAAGAATTCCCTTGCCCATCTTGTCTGGCTGCAAGACTGAGAGGTAGCCCTGCTGCGCGAGCCAGGTATTGAGATTGACCTTCCAGGTCCAGGGAGCGAAGCCGTGGTCGCTCATGATGACGACAGGCGTTTCGCCCGCCTTCGCTAGAGCATCACCGACAACTTTGTCCATGCGCTCGTAGAGTTCTGGCACGATATGCTCGTACTTGGCGTACTGAGGAGGCGCGTCCGACTCCATGCTGCCGTAGTACATGTGGGATTGCTGATCGATGCTGCTGAAATAGAAGAAGAGGAGGCCCCCTTCGTAGGTGTCGAGCTCGTGGTGCAGCATTTTGATGCGCTCTTCGAAGACGATTGTGGCCTGCGCAAGGAACTCGTCATCACTGAGCACGCCACCAACCAACGCCTTCGTGTCCTCGGCCATGCCTTGGGTGTAGAAGCGACCAATGCTCTCAGCCATTTCTTCAGACCAGCTTGGCGGCTCACTGATGTGCCAATCCGATGAGCCTGGATCCGCGTTGGTCGGGCTCACGTAGAGGCGAAAGGGCGCCACATCCCGAAGGTAGAGACGCACCATTCCATGAGCTTCGGCCGCGCAGAGCATTCCAGGGCCAAAGTCGACAGGCAACCAATCACTCCACTCCCCGGCCTTGAGAATGAGCTTCTCTCCGTCGAGGTCGATCATGGCCATCTTCTGCTCACGATCGATCGAGATATCCATAGTTACACCGCCACCGGGCCCGGTGAGCGTCGCCTTGTCGACGCCCGACTTCGAGAAGTCGACCATGTGGATCTCACCAGCACTCACGTGCTTGTCCTTCCACGCCGGATCGTCGGTAATCATCTGAAATGTTCCGTAGGTACCCAGGATATCCGGCGTCCCCATACCCGACATCGATTCGTTCGCATTGCTCTTAGCCGGCGGGTAGTTCGCAGGAATCTTCACCATGCTGGCGCCAATTTGCTCTTCTTCCAGGATTTGCCAAAAGGCATCACCACCGCGAAGTAGCTCGTGGCCGCCGACATTCTTGCAAATAGAGCCTTTGATGGAGTCGTCGAGAACGGCATTTGAAGTCGAAAGATACGACTCAAGGTGCACAGGATCCCGATGCACGAAGTCATAGATGCCGTGACCATCGAGATTCAACCCCGTAATAAACGCCGACCATGCAACCGGACTTTGCGGCGGGTCTGTGGTCTGCAAGTCGAGGAAGCTCCCACCCTCGATCATCTTGGCGATGTTGGGAAGGCGACCTTCCTTGATGTAGCGCTTCACCAAGACCGGGTCCATGCCATCTATGCCGAGAATGATGAGCTTCTTCTCGGTGTCGGGGCGGGCGCGATACTCTCTATCGCTGCCACAAGAGGTGAGCAGCACTAGGCCTGCGAGCGCACTGAATAGAAAACGTCTCATGCGCTTGCCTGCTTGTTATCCAAAGTAGAGCCATCCATATACTTGGGCGCCGGAATGCCAAAGAGGTCTAGCATCGTTGGAGCCATATCAGCGATGTTGGCTTCGCTACCGTCGTCTTTGCCCATCTTGCGATTCGAGATGAGTACGCCGGGCACTAGCTCCGGATCGATACAGTGATCGCCGCTCCAGGCCTTGGTGTTGTCATCGAAGACCACGTCATGGGCAATGCCGCGAACGCCGTCCCAAGAAGCTCGCCAACCAGCGGCGTAACCGACGATGACGTCCGGCGCGTCCTCTGCGTAGGGGCCGTCGTAGAGCTTGTGAGCCGCGTAGCACTGGCGAATCGCTAGCGCATCGACACCATCGTCCATGAGGCCGTCGAGCTTAGCGCAAATTTCATCGGCTAGAGCATTCGCTTCGCTCTCCCTGACCTGCCCGTCGCGCTCACGTCCCGCAACGTTCAGAAAAATGCCGGCAAGGCCAACCGAGAAGGCCTTCGTGTTGTGCCAGTCGATGCCGTTGAGCCAATCGCCGCTGCGAGTAGCCTCAGGATCTTTGAGCTTGAGATAGCCGTTTTTCATCAGCCAGGAATTGAGGTTCACACCACGGCGAAACGTCTGAAAGCCGTGATCGGAGAGCACAATTAGCAAGTTCGACGGATCGTCGATGTCCACATCTTCCATGACCTTGCCGACCATCTTGTCCATCTTGGCGTAGGTGTCGGGGATGACGTCCGTCCACTCACTATTCTTCTCCTGGTCTTTCATGGCCGGATGACCATCGTCCATGAAGCGCGTGAACATGTGTTGGATGCGGTCGGTGCCATCGAAGACGCAAGTTATGAGCCCCTTTGGCGTCCGCTTGAGCATCTCGAAGAACATGCTCTCGCGTTCTTCGTGGTTGTTCCACGCTTGCTCGAGAAAGGCCTGCTCGTCAATGACGCCCTCATTGAGCGCCCAGGTATCTTCCGCAAGTCCGAGAGTTGCGTAGCCGCCGAGCAACTTGGCCAGGTAGGTCGCAAAGTACTTCGGGTGGGAAATCGGAAGAATCGGGTTCTCCGGATCGATATTGATAGGCGTCACGTAGAGTTTGAACGACTCGCCATCCATAAGACGAAAGCGACAGATGCCTTGAAGCTTGGCGCCTAGAGCTAGCGGGAAACCGACGGGAATCCACTCGGTGTACTCGTGCAGGCCGAGTTTGATTTTCTTGCCAGCCAAGGTCATGACAGCAGACTTGCGGTCCTCGGCCATAACAATCTTGAATGGAATCTTGGTCGGTGCGTGATTCTTTCGCATCGGGTTTGGAGGCCCAATGAGGTCGCCAAGAATCACTCCATCCTTTTCTTCTACCTTGAAGCGAGCGCCTCCGATGGCCTCCCCTTCTTCCGACTCGGTTGCGTAATACGCGAAGGAGCCTTGGGTGCCCTGCAAGTCAGGAACGCACATGGCCGAGAGCATGGTGCCGTGGAATTTCTCCGGTGGAAAGGTAATTGGTACTCGCAGAATCGAGCAGGGAACCTGGTGTTGGCCGAGCACTTTCCAGAACGGCTTGCTCTTCCGCAGCAGTCGAATCTCCGGCTTGCCTAGTGGAACGATCAGCTCACCTATTCGAAATTCGCGTTTGGAGCCGCGAACATCCGCCGAAGAAAGATCCGGAGCGTATGTCTTACGGTCGCGAGTGAGAAAGTCAAAGATGCCGTGTTTGGCTGGGTTCACGCCGGTTGCGAAGGAGCTCCAGGCGACAGGGGACATTGCAGGGAACGTGGTTCCAAGATTCTGGAAACCACCTTTATCGGCAATCTTCTTGAGATTCGGAAGTTGGCCCGCATCGAGCATCTTGCGGACTTGCTTGGGATCCAGACCATCGAGCCCAACTAGCACCGCCCGCTCGATCTTTGGCGGCTTGGGTGGACGCTTGCGGGTTATCTGCTTGAAGACCCAGCGAAAAGGCCAAAAGAGGATGCCAAAGATGGCGAGTACGAGCGAAATCACCAGCATGAAGGTAGTTGTCGCAACGGCGATGCCAGCGCCTGGCCCAACGTAGGCATGGGCCTCCGTTGGCAGTGCTAGCAGAGCCGTGAGTACAACGAGCGGTAGTAGGAGCTTACTCATAGATTATTCGCCGAAGTAACCGAGCGCGTCGAGCTGCTTGCGGGTCTCAGGATCGATATCCGCCTCGCCAGCCGTGAATTGCCTCTTGGTAGTGATGTCCTGCATACGCTGCTTCTTATCGTAGGCGGCTTGCGCCTCACCAGCGTGCACTTCGAGAAGGCGACGGGCGATGAGCGCCTTCTTTGCCAGATCCTTGGTTTCGGCTCGGTCCTGCTCCGAGTGAAAGACGTTGACTGTCGTGCCACCCGCCCAAATCATCTTCCAGCCACCGACGCGAATTGCGCGGCGGCTCTCCATGAACTCGCTCATGGCGTAATACGGACGCTGCACGGGCTCGCCCTTCATTAGAGGGAGTAGCGAAAGGCCATCAGCGCTTTTCATAGGCGAAAGGCCCAGCGCATCGACAACTGTAGGTGCGATGTCGACGTTCTCGGTGACTTCATTGCTCAAGACACCCGCATCGATCAGCGATGGGTAGTGGATGACCATCGGTGCTCGCAAGAGCTCTTCGTAGAGCGAGTGACCGTGACCGAACTTCCCGTGCTCACCCAGCTCTTCACCGTGGTCGTTCGTGATGATGATCATGGTGTCATTCATGACTCCCATGCCCTCAAGCTCGGCGAAGAACTTACCCATCTCGGTATCGTGGTGAGACGTCTCGCCGTAGTACATCGCCTTGAGCCACTTCAAGTCGGCTGCCGATGGAGCCTTCTTGCCAGCGGCGATTTGCTTCTCGGCGGAGATGCTATTGCCAAGGGCACCGTGGTAATCTCCGGCATAATACTGCGCGGTTGCCTCACCCTTGTGACGGTAGGGGACATGCGGATCAATGGTCTGGATGTAGAGGAAGTACTTCTCATCCTTATTCTCTTTGAGCCATGCCAGAGAATCTCCGTAGACATGTTCGGCCTGCGAAGGCTTGCTCAGACGAATGTAGTTCTTGAAGGTATCCCAGCCCTTTTCGAATCCGAATTTCTCTGAGATGTAGCCATTGGCCACGAAGCCGGCGGTTTGAAAGCCCTCCTTTTTGAGGCGCTGGCTAATGAGCTCGACCTCGGTGGGCAGCGCAGAGCCATCTTTCTTGGTCTGATGAGTGTCTGGGTACGTGCCACTCAAAGTCGTAGCGACAGAAGGCTTGGTCCAGTTCTCCTGATTGTAGGCGCTTTCGAAGACCAGGCTCTTTGCGGCAAAGGCGTCGAATCCGGGTGTCTTCACACGGCTCTTCGGATTGAAGGCCTTGAAGCTATCGGCCCGGTTGGTGTCCATGACGATGACGATGACGTTTGTCGGGCCCTTGCCCTCTTTCATTGCCGGCGTAGGTGCCTTGCCGAGCATGATCTCAGGCTCGCCCCATCCAGCTACGCCCGCATCGCCCTCGGTGACGAGAGATAGGCGCGTTGCCTTGCCCGAATACGCCGAGAGGTCGACGACCGCTTCTTGCCACTCGTTCTTGGCGGTAGCGCTCCACAACTCCTTGGCCTCTTCACCATTGGCCTGCGCCATCACCTTAAACGTGGCGCCCTTGTCGGAGCCGAAGTCAAAGACCAGTCGTGCATCGGCTGGTGGCTGGAGGAAGAAGGAGTAGCTTCGAGCGCTAGGTGCGATAAGACTCCGCATCGGGCTCTTGTCGAACTTGATCGGCAGAACTCGTGGCATCACAGCTGGCTCTGTCACGCCTGCCTCGTTGGCGAGCAGCATCCAATCGACGTCCGCTCGAGTCGCCCCCGACTTGCTGAAGACGTAATCGATACCGTGGAGGCCTGCGTCAAGCCCTTTAGCGGGAATGCGAATCGTGCTCCATGCTGACTCGAAGCGACCATCGCCGATTCGCTCACCGTCAACGTAGACCGTGAGCACCTGTCCTGCGACTGCGGTACGTCCGCGAATAATGATTTCTTTGACGCCAGGGCCATCGGGGATGACCACGTTGACATCGCTCTTGCGCGCGTCCGCAGGTGCGAAGGTTACGCCCTTCTCATTCTTGCTGGCGCCCCATCCAGTCTTCCAACCACCACGGGTGTACTTGTGCTGATCCGCCGTTCCGAAGTCGACCAAGAGACCACCAGACTCGAGCTCAGCTCTGGCGGACTCGGCCAGTAGCGGACGGAAGGTAGCCATGTTTGGTCGCTCAGAAGGTTTCTTAGCCTTCGCTTTGCCCTTGCTCTTTCCATCGCCAGCGGTACCGCTCTCCCCCCCTTTGGATGCAGTTGGTGAGTCGCCCTTCTTATCGTCGCCACATCCACCGACGACTGCCCCCCCGGGGGCAACGAGAGAAGCGCCTAGTGCGACTGCACACAAAGAAGATCGAAAGCTGGTAGGTAACAACGGCATGGCCCTTAAATAAGCTGGGTCGATCGAAGAGTCGAGAAAACTGCGATCGAAGAGAGGAAATATCGAGAACGTCGCGGAAAATGCAGGAATTGCCGCAAGAAGTAGAAGGAGTCTAGGGGGCCGGATCTTGCGTGTCAAAATCCTTGCTTAGTACAGCGCCCCGGAAGACGATGCGGCTGACCATTTGTAAGGGTGTGCGGCCTCGTTCCACTCACGGATGAACTGTGCGATTTTGAAGGCGAGGGCATCGAGGTCGGCGAAGTTGAGTGCGCTGAAACGCTTGCGCCGAAGAATCAAGAACCACTGTTCAACTTGATTCATCCTCGAGCAGTGGACCGGCGTGTAGTTCATCTGAAACCGCGATGTGTCGCCAACCATTCTCGGGTGAGCTTTCCCTTGTGAATGCTGACGTTATCGGCAACCACGTGGATGGTCGAAACGGTTTTCGGCGTATCAGCGTCGATCAATTCGAGTAGGGCGATAAACTCGATTTGGCGTTTCCGCCCGCGCGTTGTCCCAATAACCTTGCCTGTCTGGATATCGAATGCAGCGAAGAGACTCCACGCGCCTTTGCGGCCACACCTCGTGTTCTAGTAATACGGGTTGATTGTCGGGCCGTGCTGGCTTGGTCTCGGTCGTCCGTGGTCTCGGTTGCAGGGACGTCATCTCATCGACGCTCACGATACGCTCTGTAGCGATTGGTTTGCGGGTGTAGAGGTCGCACAGGTCGAGCACAATGCCGCGAAACGCCTCGTCACG
>JAAEPE010000597.1 GCA_024222395.1 Myxococcales bacterium | reverse complement strand
GCGCGTGCCGTCCCATAGGGGCTTTGCACTCTCGCCCATCGATAGCGGTTGGCCCTCGGCTAGCCCGGAGACGTAGGCATCGTCAATGCGCTTGGTCCTCGGCGTCCACTCGGGAAGCATCTCCCAGCCGCGGCCTTCGAGGCCGTAGCCGCTCATGCGAGTTCGAGCGTAGATGTTCTTCTTGCTGGTGAGAGAGGCTTCTAGAATCGAACGGCGAAACGCCGCATCGCTCAGGTAGCGCTCGGCCTCGAAGTCCAGGGCTTCATCGGACCAGGGCTTGGGCAGTGCGAGCCGATGCGTGGGCACCGGGGCGAGGGCCGCCGGCGCCTTTGGGGGCGTGACGTCCGCGTTACTCGCATTGCAAGCAAGGGCGAGGCCGGCTAGGCCTATGAAGCAGCGTGTTCTCACGTGCGAATGATTTGTGGGCGCGAGCGCTCGAACTGTGGAGAGCGGATGGTGGTCACGGTGCCTGCGATGTCTACATCCACTTCGAGAATGAACATCGCACCGTAGCTACTCTCGCCCAGGGACTTCTCGACTGCACTCCAGTCCGGCAATGAGAGCTTGTAGCTCGCCTTCTCTTCGGCGTTGGGGGCCAGCATGCCGTCCCAGGCTTCGTAGCCGCCCTCTGGAGCCCAGCGGGTTGGCAAGCGTACCGCCAGTGGTGCGAGAGTTTGGCCATCGGCACTGAGCAATCGCACTTCCTTGAGTTCGACTTTGGCGCCGGTCTTTCCTGTCTTGCTAAAGGCGAGTTGCACCGAGGATTGGGTGCAGGGTTGTCGGAATGATCCAGTGCCTTTGCGTCGGCTTCGCCTGGCGCGTGCACCGGCCGCGGGCGCCACGTCGGCGCGTGCACTGGCGGGTTTTGGATCCGGGCAGTCCTGGGCAAGTTTCGCCGAGGCAATCGATGGCGTAACGGCGACAGTGGCGGGTGTTTTCGGTGCCTCGGGAGCAACATCCGGGGGCGCTACCTGCTCCGTGATTACCGGGTTGGGCGTTGGTGGGGAGGCTGCTGTGGACTTTGAATCGTCGCTAGCAGCACAGGAACTCTAGCCTCGGTTACTCACCGATCTTGCGCTGTTGCCTTTGGGGAAGGTCCGAGCAACATCTCGTCTGTCATCGCCTTGAAGTCGTTGACGTGCTCGACGGGAATCCCCACAACACGAACTTTGGCGCCAGCTTGATGGAGGATCTTTCGTATCTGATTCTCAGGTGTCTTGGAACGACCTGTGCCCAAGGCGCTATTGAGATTAACGTTCGGCGCAGTCTCTGCGTGAACAAGCCACCACATACATCCGGCTTGCGGCGTCTTGGCAAGGGCTTCACCAACAATCGCCCGTCCACTCGCTCGATCGTGTAGCGGCTTCTCACCGACTTGCTCAAACCGCTTGACCATGTGATCAATCTGCTCTGGGGCGAGATCCATGGTTACGAATTTCCCTGGGTGGAGCTTACCGGCTTTGTCGTGGGTACCAAGGCCAGGTGTCCACTCGGTACCGTTCATGAGGTCACTATGCGGTTTGCTTGTGTATCCCATTTGGCTATCTTTCGTCAGAATCAGATGCGCATGGACCGCGTCCCGTTCTGAATGCCGCCAAATCACGGTGTTCTGTTTTGTGCTGAATTCTTTTAGAAAATCTGGTTGGGTGTGTTTTAGGACCGGCACGAAGAGACGATTCACCGTATTTCCCTCCCGGTCTCTCACTTGCACTCGCCGTGTTGGAAGTTGGTGCTTCTTGGCATATTCTTTCGCCCGCTCTTTGCTCGGTTTGACGCGTGGTGCCGATCTGCCGGGAGCCGCTGAAGCAAGACTCGGTGCAGCGAGGACAACGAAGAGGAGCGCGGAAAGTAGAGTGACTGGGGGGAGTTTGTACATAATGGTCTTGTTGGGATAGAAAGCAATATGTGGACCAACGCCATTGCTACCTATTTCCAGCATAGTGAGACGAAAAGTCAGGTGATATCTCAGACATTTGCTCTCTGAGCACCGGTTAGGTATCCAGCATCTGGGTTCTTTAGGCCTCGCCACCAAGTCATCACGAGCCAGACGCCCGCGGCATATGCAAGGTTCGAAAGCTTGTCTGGGTTGCGGTGTGGATCATGGCGATGGATCGATTCTCGTAGCAACGTCCAAGGCCTCCTGGAGGGACGCTATCGGCCTGGGGTCATGGGTCCTGAGGAGACACACGACATGGGGCATCGGGAGTCTGCCAGGTGCCCTAAAAAGCCTAGCCTCACGCCTCGGGAATGATGGCGTCCTTTGGGATACTCAGATTCTGAAATCGCACGGCCACAAGGTGGCTCACAGCGTTCCGCTGCCCGAGTGGCAGATTCGTGCCGACGGTTTCGGCCGTCTGCGGCCCCAGGGCCTGAGACTCGGAGCCGTCGTCAGACCCGGAGGCGATGGGAACCGCTAGGGAGACTTCGTTTGGATTGGCATCAACGCTTGCGTCCACAGCCAAGGCTGCGCCGTTTGCTCCAGCATCTTGCCCGACATCCGCATCATTGGTCTCGGCAGGTAGATCCGCATCCGTCTCAGCTCTTAGATTTGGCGATCGCAAGCAACCTGTGACCAATAGGAGTCCCAGCATTGATCGAGCGAACATGTTCAGAGGCTAGGCCGACGAGATTGGCGATGTGCGTTGGGTAGCGATGCCAAGGCGTATCTCGGGGATGTGCTGGAAACTCTGACGCACAATAGTTGATGAACGACACCAAGCTGAAGAACTCGTCCGGGAATGCAGAACCCTCAGCATCTGGCGATGGATAGTCCAATCGCTCGGCGCGTTGAATCCAGCCCTGCTCGCCGACAAACTGCGCATAGTACTGCTCACTTCTTGGCAGGAAGAGGGCCACAAACTTGTTCTGACTCTTGGCCGCCAAAGTGCGATTGGCCAGCGCCTCCTCAGTTTTGCTTCGCAGGTAGTCGAGGCCACCGGGATGGGTTTGCACGACCTGCAAATCAAAAACCGGCATACCCTCGTGATACGTGAAGTGCAGGTGTTTGCGAAGGGAGTCGAGCTTTGCTCCAAGAGCGGTCCCCGTGCGAAAGTGGTCAAGCCCTACGTTCGAGGCGATTAGGGGCTGTCGAACAAGTGAATGACCGAAGCGCGCTCCGACGTAGTGGCGCTCCGCGGTGGCGTCTGCGCTGGATACGAAGGGCGTCATCTCCAGCGTGCCCTGGTGAATCTGCCAGGATGTTGGCAGCGTCGGGATGAGACCTGCATCCATAGGAACCTTAAGTCGTTGTTCTAGTTCGATCGTCATTGTGTTATACAATTGTGTAGCACAATCATGATGGCCTCAATACAAAAATCGTCCCGAACGCTGGCTTCCGACCTGGAGCGAAAGATTGCCGTCCAGATTCTCCGCGGCGAGCGCAGCCCGAGTAGTCGACTTCCGCCGGTTCGGGCCTTGGCCGCCGAGCTTGACGTCACCGTTCCCACCATCCAACGCGTCATCGACAGACTTGAGGCCACGGGACTGGTATCGGTCCGGCGAGGGAGCGGGGTTACCGTAAATGATCCGCACGCCTGTGGTGAGTTGTCACTCTTGCCGATGTGGTTCGATGCACTCTCCGATCAACCTGAAGTGGTGTGCGACATGCTCTGCGACTTTCTCGAACTTCGCAGAGTCATGGCGACCCACTTGATTCGCACACGAGCGGAGCGCATTCGACAGGCCCAAGAGCGCTTGCTCAAATTTTCGACATCGTTGCGGAATAGCAATGGGCTTGTCGAGGTTGCCGAAGTCGATCTCACATTTACGGCCGCCGTCGTTGAGGCCTCCCAGCACTTCGCCGCGAAGGCACTTTTTCATACCACCGAAGCACTAGTCCGCGAGGTGCCCTGGGTCGCAGAAGCTCTCTATGGTGATCGCTCCTACTATCGGCGGGTCATTGGAAAGGTAATGGAATCGCTGGCGCAGAGTTCAGATCTGGACGAAGCAGCAAGAGCCGTTGACCGCGTCTTGATTGCCTGGGACCGCAGGACGGTTTCCCGTTTTCGAACGTTGCTTGAGGCCTCAGAAGAAAGCGTGTGAGGGACGCCTTCTACCCCTTCCCAGGTTTATGCTTCTTATGCCTCTAAAGAGCAAGATCAGCACTGCCGATGCCGAACAACCGCGGTTCACATTCGAGCAGGGACGTGTCGAACTCGACTACGTGGACTGGCAGGATAAGCCCGTGAAAATTGTGTTCGACGATGCCGCAGCGGTGCGTTGGCAGGATGCGGACTTGGCGGGACCACAGGAGCGGGATGACTGTGCCTATGAGATTCTCGATTCGGAGTGGTTGTCTATTCACTTAGACCAGAATGCCGCCGAGCCCGAACACCGCCATCTACGCCTTTGCTTCAATGCCTGCGGCGTGTTCGACGTGATCTGCAAGACGTTTGTAGTAACTCGCAGCTGAGCCACGCTGATCGGCGAGCTCCGCAAACCCTGGCAAATTGCGGGCTCTCAGAAAAGAAACCTCGCTGGGGAATCTTGATGGCGGCGCAGGCTCTTTGGAAATTCGTCTTAGTCTCGGGCCGCCCCTACTTCCGAGGCTTGGGCAATCCACCTCCTCATCTCTGCTTGAGACTGCTCGCGATCTTCTGAAAAGAGGGAGTGCATTAACTCGGCAAGTTGTCTTCTTGCTCGATTCCGATCGATGAGTGCACCGAGATTCCGCTTCAGGTCACTGGCGCTTTCGTGACGCTCATTTGGAGCTTTCGACATCGCCTTCATGATGGTGATTTCGAGTGCTTTGGGAATGTCGGGGCATCTTGCAGAGGGCGATTCCACTGTTGCTTGTGCGAGCTTTTCCAAGCTCTCGAACTCCGTGTCTCCGCGAAAGGGCATTTCTCCTGTGACTAGCTCCCACGCCACTGCACCAACGCAGAAAATGTCGCCTCTTGAGTCAACGACTTTCCCCTGGATGGCTTCCGGGGAAAAAGCAGACACAAGAAGTACCTTTGGCCCGCAGAATCCTGTCGGTTCGGGCGACATCATATTCAGTGACGCGAGCCCAACGTCCGCGATTCGTATCCCTCCCAAGTGATCAATGAACACGTCAAAAAGCGACAGACCTCCTCGGGAAAGGACGAGGCCCCAATTATTCTCATCTGCGTCCTGTTTTGCATGCGCGTATTCGAGAATCGCACAAAGTTCATGAGCGATGAATGCGGCCACTTCCCAAGGGAGCCCTGTTCGTCGCGAACTCCTTAGAAGATCTGCGAGACTCTCGCCCGCTGCGTACTCCGTTGCTACGAGTACCGCGTTCTCGAAAATCCCAGCCTCTATGAGCCTACAGAATTGCGGATGGTCTAGCGCTTTGTAGAAATTGTCTTCGCTCAACGAACGGCTGAAAAATGGTTCACTATCTGCTGGCAGTCTGCCACGGCGGATGATGACTAAGTCCTTGCTGATGTCTTCGAGCGAAGAAGCCGCGGCAGCATTCCAAGGTGTTCCCCATCGCTTCCCGACGAAGACTTCGCTGGCTGACATGTGGCCCATCAGTCGCTTGAAGAGGAGATAGTCTCCCAAGCGACAAGGCAAATCGCTTGGCCCAATCTCCCTTGCTTCGGGCGCTCCGCGACCTACCCGACGCAACCAAGTACCGATCGTTCCCATTGCCTTGCTATCATAGCCTAACGCTATGGCCGCGCGCTTTGCAGCAGCTCGCCACCTTGTCGCGAAGTTCCAAGAGGTGCGTCGACCCCTAGGGAGTCCCTTCGGTGCAACAAAACCGGTGCCTCTGCAGAGCCAAAACGCATAGCAGCCGGCCGGCACTGCTAATGAGAAGCGGCAAGATGTTTGAGATGCCGGCGCCCACGAAAAAGAAGCCAAGAGCGCTTAAGATCGCTTGCGGAGCGCAGAGGGCTATCAATATGCCGATGGCAGCGAAAATCGCGCCTCCGATAATTACAATCCTCTGCCCCCAATTCGCAACGATCGTCCAGCCAGCAAAGCGGCCGGCAGCCATGGCGCAATAAAATGGACCGAGCCCAATTGATGCGTGTCCCAGATCCATATTCTTGACGGTAACGAGGTAGAGCGAACTCCAGTCCGCCACGGAGCCTTCAATCGAGCTGCCTGCAAAGGCGAGAGTGCCGATGCCGAGCATCGCTCCGTAGGGAATCTTGGTGGTCTTGGGGCCCTCTTCCTTCTTCGTGGGGGGGCTGCCGCAGTAGTAGTAGCCCCTAGAGCTATAGAGGACGCCGGAGGCTAGCTAGGTAAGGGCCTTGTATGCCAACCGCTTTGGCTTATCGGCGTCGTCGCCGAGGCGTGCTCGTCGGTCTTTCTCGTAGTCCTGGTAGTTGCCTT
>JAAEPE010000596.1 GCA_024222395.1 Myxococcales bacterium | reverse complement strand
GCCTTCGTCGTCTTGCTGGCAAACGCTTGCCACTTGTTCCCCGCCTATATCGGCATCGACGCCTGAGCCTGCTGGGTCGCTGCTGTCACAGCCTAGACCTACGAAGATGCTCAAGCCGAGACCTACGAAGATGCTCAGGGGAAGGAGAATTTGGGAATTTATAGGGGTATTTCTTTTCCAGCTACTCATATTAGTCTACTCACCGATCTTTGGGACAAGGGTTCGCTCGCGCGTGGTCTCCTCGCTACGCTACTGAGCAAGGAATGGGCCTACTGCAACTCTGCGAAACTAGGTGCGCCTTGCCCTGAGCCCTGCTACAGAAGGTGCGGGTTTCGCACCCTATGTTGCGGAATCCGCAAAACGCCCATGTGCAGTGGACCACATTGCAGCTAGTTATGTGTGGCACGAGTCCTGCTCTTCGTTCCCTCGTTCGTCTTACGAAAGGAGCAATGAAGTGTCACTCACCAGATATCTAGATCGCAAATCAAAACCCTCGAAGCCCCTTGGAATTCTCGGCGCAGCTGCAAGCCTTGCCCTCATGCTGGCTTCCCCCGCTGTGGAGGCGCAGCCAGCGAAGCGCGGTGGCGGCCCCCGAGCACACCCGCCAAGAAGGTGCATGCCCAAACATGTTCTAGCCAAGATCCCTCAATTCGATAGCAACGGGAACGGCAAGCTCGAGCCCAGCGAGCACCAAGCCATGCGTGAGGCCGAGCGCAAAGCGGATCTTGCAACCTTTGACCTAGATGGCGATGGGAGACTTAGCAAGAAGGAGCACGTCAACCTTCGCCACAGCAAGATGGTGCGCGACTTTGAGTTGCTTGACACAGACCACAACGCGGAGATCTCACACGCCGAGGCAGCGGGTTCGTGCTCACCGATTGAGCGTGGTTTTGCGCGCATCGATGTCGACGGCAGTGGCAGCATTACTTGGTCGGAGTTTGAGAAGGCCGCCCCCAAAGGTCCACCTAGGCACGGCCCCGGGCACGGCCCCCCAAGGCACGGTCCCCCTCAGAGGTAGTGCGGGTACTTCGACGTGTCTAGGTACTATTCTTGGTAGAATGCCGTGGTGCCCTCCTCCGATAGCACGCGGCTCCTGCGATGGTCTCGCAGAGGTGTACTACTTGCGGCGCTAGTCATGTCCATTGCTCTGGTCGTGCCCGCATGGTTTGGCTACGTGGGGACCCTAGACGCATCACAGATCGTTGCTCGGGGCCACGGCCAAGCGATTGAAGAGGGCATCATTGGTCGCCTGCGGGCAGCCCAGGTGCCACCCTCCGAATCCGATCTGAGCGAGATTCTCGAGGCTCTTGAGCCCTTCGGGTTGCGATACATAGAGTTTGGCGGCCAGGTGTTGCGGAAGGTCGGGACCGCTCGCGTCGACTCCCAAGCGCGAGCACCAAGGGAGACAGGAGGACAGCGCTTTTCCCACTCAGGCGACCGAGTTCGAATGGAGGTGCGAGTTCCTCCGCCGCGAGGCGGGCCGCCAAGGGGAAGACCACCGGGGCCACGCTCAGGCCCGCCACACGATGGCCCGCCCAGGCCACGCGCCGGCCCACCACGCGATGGCCCGCCCAGGCCGCGCTCAGGCCCACCACGCGATGGCCCGCCCAGGCCGCGCTCAGGCCCACCACGCGATGGCCCGCCCAGGCCGCGCTCAGGCCCACTCGATGATTCGCGACGCCCCGGGCCGAGGGGCCCCTCTCTCGTCTTCGAATACGAGCCTGGGCCGGCCAATCAGCTTGTAGCGCGAGCCCGCACCTCCCTCATCATCAACTGCTGCGCTGCAGGTGCGCTACTCGTGGCCGCATGGTTTGCCTTTCTCTGGTTGCGCCGCCAGGAGGACAGCGAGATTGCCAGGACGCGCGAGCGCCATCTGGCAACACTGGGAGAGATGTCGGCCGTGCTCGCTCACGAAATTCGCAATCCACTCGCGTCGCTCAAAGGGCACGCCCAGCTCCTCGCAGAGAGTTTGCGCGAAAGCCCGGAGAAGGAGCACAAGGCCAATCGGGTGGTCAAAGAGGCCATACGTTTGGAGACTCTCACTACGGACCTACTCGACTTTGTGCGAACCGGCGAGATTCACCCACGGCGTTGTAACCCCGCCACCGTGCTGCAGCAGGCCGCCGAGGATGTTGGCTCGGATCAAATCGTGCTCGACATCGAACAAGCCCCCGCCAACTGTATGATGGATGGTGATCGCATGCAGCAGGCCCTGACAAACCTCATCCGCAATGCTGCCGAGGCGTCGGAAGGCAACGTCGAGGCCTCCGCTAGGCGTGAGTCTGGATGCTTGGTTTTCGAAGTACGAGATCATGGGCCGGGCATTGCCTCAGAAGAACTCGAACATCTCTTCGACGCCTTTCACACCACCAAGGTCCGCGGTACAGGGCTCGGTTTAGCGGTCGTTCGCCGCGTCGTCGAGCTTCATGACGGGACAGTCCTCGCGAGCAACCACCCCGGTGGCGGTGCACTCTTTCGAATCGAAATTCCGGGGGGTAAGTAATGGGTCGTATCCTAGTCGTAGACGATGAAGAAGGTGTTCGCAGCTTTGTCGCGGAGTCGCTACAAACCGAGGGGCATGCGGTCTCTCAGGCTGCGAGCGGAGAGGAGGCCTTGGACATGGCACGGCAAGGCAGCTTTGACCTGGTCATCACCGACTTGCGCATGCCGGGCATTGATGGCCTGGAGCTTCTCGAGACCTTGCGCGGCGAGCAGCCGGAGGTGGAGTTCATCATTCTAACCGCCCACGGAAACGTTGCAAAAGCGGTGGAGGCCATGCGTAACGGGGCGTTCGACTTCGTGCAAAAACCTGTGAGCAGCCCCGGTGAATTGCGCCTAATGGCCGAGAGGGCCCTGGAAAGGCGCACTCTCAAGGCCATCGTCGAAAACAGCAAGCGTGACCACAGCCAACCCAAGCTCGACTACGGTGCACCTGCCATGGCACCGGTAGTGGACGCTATCCGCAAGGTAGCCGTAACCGAGGCCACGGTGCTCCTGGTTGGCGAAAGCGGCACGGGCAAAGAGGTGGCAGCACGCGCTGTGCACGAAATGAGTCCGCGAGCTGCCGGTCCCTTCGTCGTCGTCAACTGCGCAACGCTTTCTGAGAATTTGCTAGAGAGCGAACTCTTTGGTCACGAGAAGGGCGCCTTCACTGGAGCGAGCACTCGCAAGCGCGGTCGTATCGAGCTTGCCGACGGTGGTTCGTTCTTCCTCGACGAGATTGGAGAGATGAAACTCGAACTGCAGGCCAAGCTGCTTCGAGTCATTCAGGAGCGAGTTTTCGAGCGCGTCGGAGGCACTCGCTCCATCGAAGTCGACGTTCGGTGGATTGCTGCCACCAACCGGGATCTGCGAGCTCGCATCGGCGAAGGTGCGTTTCGCGAAGACCTCTATCACCGAATTGCGGTCTTTCCCGTTGCCCTGCCCCCGCTTCGCGAAAGACGCGAGGACATTGCTCCTCTCTCCGAGGTGTTGCTTTCTCAAATCCGCCTCGACCTCAAGCGCCCCAATCTGGCGCTCAGTCCCTCTGCTTCGAAACTCTTGCAGCAGGCTGCTTGGCGGGGCAACGTTCGGGAGTTAAGAAATGTTCTGGAGCGAGCCGCCATTCTCTCGGATGGCGGCACCATTGACGCCGCGCAGATCTTCGTAGAGCCGGCGTCATTCTCTGAGACAGTCAGCGATGGCCAAACGCTGCAAGAACTCGAGCGCGTCGCTATCGAGCGCGCTCTCGAGGCAACTGGTGGCAGCCGCAAGGAAGCCGCGGCGCGATTGGGCATCGGCCTCCGAACGCTCTACGACAAGCTCAAGCGATACGATTAGCGATTGGGGGGTCACGCTCCTGGGTCCTAAGTGGAGGGGAGGGGGGGGTTACGTTCCTGGGGGCTAAGGCCCTGAAACTATTCAGCTTCTCAGCCAGTTTGGCGATTTGTGTAAGGCCGCGAAATCTGGGAGTGCGCAAATTACCAAACCTGCTGAGATCTTCAATAGTTTCCGCTGCTTACAACATAGGAACGTAACCCCTATCTACTATCTAACCCCTATCTAACCCTATCTCCATGACGCTGATCTTCTTGTTGGCGACCCCGTTGAGAATCCCGAGGCCAATCACGATGAACAAATAGGTGAGGTCCGTCGTTCGAATGGCTTCCGTTCTATATCGGAGAATTCCAAAGACGGCGAAGAGCCCGAGGGCAAAGCCCAGCTCGATTGGCACCTTCCTCAGCATTAGACACATGCAGAAGGTGATGATGTTGAAGGCGTAGAACGTGAATACGTATCCTCGATCCTTGTGACTTCGGAAGTAGACGAGCTTGATTACCAATGTGGCAAAGAACACGCTAATTGCAAGCCTTGATAAGAATTTTACTAAGTCTTTGATGTCAACAAGGTCGTTTGCGCCGATAATGTAGTCGCTCATACTCTCAGGTCTTCCATTGCTCGTAGGCTGGGGAGCAGCCGGTTGTTGGGCCGCGGGTTGCGTGTTGCGTGTAAGGCGGCGCAGTACTTGCTGGCCGATGCCGGTCGAATGCGTCGCTTCCTAAGCTCGCGCATCACCTTCGTTCGAAGGCAGTAGGAAGCTTGTTTGACCTCGACAATCGCGACGCCTGTCATCGCAACTGCCTGCTTCCCTGATACGAAATTCAAGCCACAATCTATCGTTACGCGCTCAGGCCCATCGAGACTCAGCAGTGTGAGGCGCGAGAAGTTCGTCCATAGAGTCGGATGAAGATCGTCCCTCGCAACAGGCGTGTTCTTAGCCAAGAACTCTCGGTCGTCAGCCGAGAGTTCGTCGTTGCAGAAGACTCTCGGCGCACGCACCTTGCTGGTCACGCTGGGGCCACGCTTGGTCTTCACTTCGAGGAAGCTCAATTCCCGATCGTCATAGTGGCGAATGCGCACCTTGAAACGCGGCCGAAGACCTCGGCGGTGATCGTGATAGCATCGGTAGTCTAGCGTGTCGAAGTAGAGAGTTCGATACGTCGCCATTGGTGCATCACTAGAGAGGAGGACAGCATAGGAAGGGCGCAATGCTCCCAGCAGGGACGCAACGTGCCCTTCTGACATGAGAAATTTGCTATCTACCCGACGAAGGAGTTTGCGTTCGTTGAGGAGCTTGACACCCGCTTCTTGAAAGCGCCCGAGGGCTACTTCTACTCCGTGCCCAGGCCCTGGGCGAGATGATCTTTCAGCCTGGGCGGGTTTATGTAATTGGGCTTTCAACGACACTGTTCAACCCTGAGATGGGGGGTGGCGAGATAGGTGTTGTCTTCTAGTTGTATGCCGATAGAAATCATAGCGATTTGCCCAGAGCGGCCAAGGGATATGCACTACGCGACGTGAATGTCACCTGGCTGCAGTGAGTGTTCAGCAACAACTATGCCGGCGGGCAAGTAGCCGAAGTCTCACGTAGCGATAGTGGTGATGGCCAAAGAGGTGCGGATACCGCAGCAGCAAACATGCGAAATCCGCAATGGGGCCGACTGGCGAAGGCGGCAAGAGACACACACTGCCTGAGTTCCGACGCCTATGCGCGCTCGAGGATCGAGCGACGGTGGTGCAAGTCGGGGTGCTCTTCGATAAAGGCCACAAGCTCCGGCCAGTCCTTCGAGAGATAGTCGAACTCTTCCGCAAGCCTTGGCCGTGCTTCGTCGAGATAGCGCTGCAGCTTCAGAGCCCCCCCGCCCGTCGCATTCAGCGCTATCGCTTTGCACAGCGCCATAACGCGATTGGAGTGCCGCATGCCCTGCATCTGAGGGAGGCGTCGGTACTTGTAGTCGGCAATCTCCTGCCAGCGTCCGCACCGTGCCCAAACCACCAGGCGTGAGGTGTCGGTAATGGCATCGGGCGCAGCCCCTTGCGGCAAGAGCTCAAGGGCTTCGTCAAAGTTGCCTCCCAGGGCTACGATCATGGCGAGGTTCGCGCGCAGAGAGCGCTCAAGAGCGGGTTGTTTGCGCTGTCTGTGGCGGAGCGCTTCCCTGGCCATGGCCTCTGCGCTATCCCGATTGCCAGCGCGCAACTCCAAGTTTGACAACACGCCAACTAGAAACGCCTTGCGCCGCCAGTTGCGCTCGCGCTTTGCCATCATGGCGACGCGGTGGGTCGCCTCCTCTATGTCGCCACTATCTGCGAGTTCGAGGTTCGGGAGGAGGTCGGAGCGCGACCTTCGAAACTCCCGCATTGTGAGACCAGTAATTAGAAGAATACCGATCGCCGCCGGTACCACCTCGACCATGAGGGCTACCGGTGCGAGGATTACGAGAGGAAGCCATGCTATGGCGCCCGCGCGGATAGCATTGCTAGCCCGCTTCTCGATGCGGAGCTCCTTAGGAAGAACCTGGAGCTCCGTGCCTTTGGATACGCTATCCGTCACTACATCGTGAGTCCACCGTCCACATCAATGGTGCGTCCGGTGAAGTAATCGCATTCGATGATGAACTGCACAGCTCGCCAGATATCTTCTGGCTCACCCACGCGTCCCACGGGGACAGCAGCTACGAGGGCATTGCGGGCTTTCTCATTCATGCCGCGGGTCATTGGAGTTTCAATCATACCGGGGGCGATGGCGCCGACACGAATGCCAAACTTGCCGAATTCGCGTGCCCAGGTGACGGTGTTGGCTGCAAGAGCGGCCTTGGCGGCTACGTAGTTGCTCTGGCCGCGGTTGCCATAGCGAGCGAGAGAGGACATGTTGATGATGACGCCGGGTTTCTGATCCTCAGCGGCCATCTTAGCGACGACATCACGAACCATGAACGTGGCGCCGGTGAGGTTCACGTCGATGACAAGCTGCCACTGCTCTTTGCTCATCTTGATGATCTCGCCCGTGTTGCGGTCCTTCTTGACAAGGAGGCCGTCCCGAAGAAGACCTGCGTTGTTGACCAGGCCATTGAGGCCGCTCATCTGCTCGTAGGACCAGTCAACAAACTTGCCGATTGCGTCTTCGCTCGCGACATCACAAACCTGGAAGTGCAGCTTGCCTGGGAGGCTTGCACAGGAATAGGCGAGAGCTTTGAGGCCCTCCTCGTTCAGATCGCAGACAGAGGCTTGGCCGCCCGCTTCGACAATGCGAGTGGCAAAGTGAGCACCCATACCGCCGCCGGCACCGGTGATGATGATCTTCATGTCGGAGAGTTGCATGCCGCCAGGCTAAGCATCGGTGCGGCGGATGTCTAGGCCGTCTCGCCGACATCCGTCATCAAATCCATCAGTTCCGTAACCCCTAGGCTGCCTGCGTTCTCGTTGCCGGATATCAAGTCTTCGGCAAGTTGTCTCTTGCGACTATGTAGTTCGAGGACCCGCTGCTCGACCGTGCCCTTGGTAACGAGGCGGTAGACCGTGACCGGTCGGGTTTGTCCCATTCGATGAGCTCGGTCACTGGCCTGATCTTCGACGGCCGGGTTCCACCAGGGGTCGAGGTGGATGACATAGTCGGCTCCCGTGAGATGCAGGCCAACTCCTCCGGCTTTGAGGCTGATCAAGAAGACATCCCCCTCGCCGCTCTGAAAGGCGTCCACAGCTTTCTTTCGCTTGGCCTTGGAGGTGCTGCCGTCGAGGTACTGATAGGGTATCTCTCTTGCGTCGAGATTGACCCTTGCGATGGCGAGATGGCCAACGAATTGGCTGAAGACAAGAATGCGATGACCAGCTTCGCGCAATTCGTCGACGAGCTGGAGAAATGCCTCTTGCTTGGCGCTGCCGCAAGAAGAGTTGGCATCTCCCAGGCTTGGGTGGCAGGCGATTCTGCGCAGCTTCATGAGGGCCGCTAGGATCTGAATTCGCTGTTGAGCTGGGCGGTCTTTCCCTGCTTGAAACTCCGCTAACATCGAGTCACGCATTGCAGCGTAGAACGCGGCCTCTTGTTCCCCTGGTTCGATCTCCAAGGTGACTTCTGTCTTCGATGGCAATTCGGTGAGAACCTGAGCCTTGGTGCGCCGCAGCAGGAAGGGCGCTAGCAGTCTTCGAAGCTTCTGGCTGGCCTCTTTGTCACCGTCCTTTTGAATAGGCTTTCCGAAACGATCTGAGAACTGGCGAGATGTTCCCAAGAGCCCCGGGTTTACAAAATTCATGATGCTCCAGAGCTCGCCCAGATTGTTCTCGATGGGAGTTCCGGTTGTCACAGCGCGAAAGTCTCCCTGAAGCTTGAAGGCCGCCCTGGCTCGATTCGAGCGAGGGTTCTTGATGGCCTGTGCCTCGTCGAGCAGGATGGTTGTGAAGCTGCGCTTGGTGAGCCGTTCGCACTCGTTGTGCAGAAGCCCATAGCTCACAAGAAGAACATCTCTTGGGCCCAGGTCCGCGAGAGTTTCTTCTCGCCCACTGACGCCCAATTGGCGAGGGTTGAGCGTCGGCGCAAACTGCTGCATGAGGGCCGCCCAGTGTGGGCCAACGGAAACTGGCGCGACGACCAACGCTGGCCCCTTGGGCCCCCGCTCTGCGAGCACTGCCAACATTTGCACGGTCTTGCCGAGCCCCATGTCATCGCAGAGCAACGCACCACCGCCCCAGTGAGCCAATCGAGAGAGCCAGTTGTATGCGTCGAGTTGATAGGGGCGTAGCTCGGCCTTGAAGGTCTTGGGCAGGCGGATGTCAAGTGATACCGACTCGCGAACCTTAGCCAACCGCTTCGTTGCCAGCTTGGCACCCTTTTTGGCGCATTTGCTATCGATGTCACCGAGCCAAGCACTCAGCGCGTAGGCGTTGGCCGGCCCCATGCTCAGGCCTTTCTTCCCAATGTTGCCCAGCCCGGATAGCTCTGCGAGTTTGGAGCTAAGAGTCTCGTCTAGTGCCATGAAGCGGACGCTGTCGAGTTGTACGAACCTTGGTAAGCCCGGAACCATCTTGCTCACGATTTCGTGGGTTCGCAGAGATATCTTGTCGGAAACCTCCACACGAATATCGGCAGTGAGCCATTCGTTCGTGTCGCCAAACTTGATCTGCAACGCTGCCATGTCGGCCGACATATCGACGTGCATAGGCTCCCCCTCCTTCCAGAGGCAGACAATGGCATCACCCATGTCATGCAATTCGTGAAGCAAGGAGAGGGTTGCACCGAGCCCTCGCACAACGTAGTCTTCGTGGCTTCTCTCCGCTTTGCCAAGGCTAGGACATCCCTTCAGTAGCGCCTTCTCTCTCTCGCGCTCACCAGCCAGATCTCGCCTAGCCTTCGTCGGGTGACCATCTACCTCAGCGACTAGAACTTCATTGCCACAGCCCGCCTTGCAAACCGGCCCCTCATCTCCCAGCGGCATGACGCACCAGGAGACTCGCAGGACATCTGAGGCGCGGCGCAAGTGCAGAACGAGTCGTGGATCTGCTTGGACTTCGCGCATCTCGCTGCCCTCGGGTGCAATATCCGTGTGCAGGGGAATGTTCGCGGGGAAGGCTCCCATTATCCTCGAGAGTTGTTCTTCCGCTTCGGCAGGAAGCTCCAGGGATGGACCACCTACAGCCTCACAGAGTTTGCAGTACTGAGCATCGACGTCGTAGACGAGCAAACGATTGCCTTCACGAGCAACGAGTTGCCCAGGCTGTCTGGCCCATGGAGTCGGAGAGACGAGGATGGAAGGCTTCTTACGAATAACTCGCAGCGAAGGTTGCCCCTTTGCGACCTCCGCGGGCTCGCGTCCTTGGGCCCACAGTATCCGCGGATGCCCAACCAAAGCGGAGAAACAATCCGTTCCGAAGCGGTAGACAATCTTCGAGCCACGATAGGATGGAACCGCCTCTACGGCTTCGACAATAGCCCTATCGTGTTCGTCGACCCAGGGCATGTCGCGTTTCTTCCGAAGATCTCGAGCCAACACCTCTCGCCCCTTGCTGTAGCCAGCTTTGCCACGTTTCTGGAGAAGAGCTGACATCTCATAGCTTTCATAGTCGCAGTCAATCAGCCAAACGATCCGTTGTTCGACCTCTCGCTTGGGCTTGACCCTCCGAGGCTTTTTGGCGCTTTCAACGAATACGGAGAGGGTGTCGAGTTTTCGCTCCCACGCAGGCTTGGGAGCGAACATGGCGCCAAGGGTTCCTGCCTGCTCCTTCGATTCGCCGAGCGAGAGAAACTCCGCGAGTAGCCAATGGTATCCGCACTCCTTGAGTGCCCCGGTGATCTCATCACGATTGCCAGCGTTGTCTTCGCTCACATTCCAGGACACCAGGACGCAGTGAATGATGGTGGCAAGCGCACTGTTGTGCATGCCCCAGGTGCTCGCGCACATCCGTGATAGCGGAGTATCAGAGCCCCCACGAATCCAATCGAGAAATGCCAGCAGCCCAACGTCGAAGTGGTGGGTATAGCCCGAACGACGCTTTGGGTTTGTCAGAAGGAGTTCTGCAAGAGCTTGCTGCTCTGGCGAACCGGCCAGGGCACAGAGCGCCACCCATCCGCTGAAGGGCCCGCTAAGCGACGGATACTTTCGCTTGCCCTTGGAGATTGTCAGAGCCAAACCAGCATGAGTCTTGGCGCTCTCGCTGTTGTTGTTCGCCAGCTCCAGGATGCAGGCTGCCGCGTGGAGCATGCCCGTCGCATCTGCCGCTGGGTCAACCAAGGCAAGCTCTGCCTGTGCCGCTGGAATATCACCACAGAGCGCGTAGAGCGCGATGCGGTAGGGGGCGATGCATTCCTGTGATGAGCGAAGCAGGACGTCGGCGGGAGGATCTACAAGCTCAAGAGCGTGATTGCCCAAAATTCCTAGGTATTTGTCCTGGCACTCTTCGGGGAACATGGCGAGCACATCGGGGGGCGGCGCCGGGCCAAAGAGGTCTATCCAGAAGTCGTCATCATGAGATTGCCTCATCGATTGGAGAAAACGACGATGATCGCCCATGTACAGGGCAAGTCTCGCCTGCCGGAGCCAGTTGTTGTCCCTCCAGTAGTAGCGGTCGAGTGCGTCGGCGAATCCTTTGAGAATCCATCTGTCGGTCTGCTTCAGAACGACATGGCGCAGGCCCAAGTGAAGTTGATAGTAGGGCTTGTCATTGCGGTCTGTGGCGAGAGCTAGCCAGCCCGCGTGGAGCCACTCACTGATCCACTTCTTCCACGACTTGAGTGAACTCTCGGTAAAGTTCGTAGCCGCGAGGAGAGTCTCCTCGAGAGTCCTGAGAGCGGTGGGTGTTCGCCAATCCGCAGCGGTGGCCATCACTCGCATGGCAGTGGCCTGATCCCGCTCCATGTTGGAGAGTGCAGTTTGCAAGGTGGAGTTCATGAGATGATATCCGGCAGTCTACAAGCCAGAGACCGCACTGTTGCGCAGCGAGGCTCCGCGCTACCGGGTAGGATCGAAGCGTGCCGCCTCGCGCATGAAGTTGGCATCCAAGTACTCACGCTTGATCACCTCGGCCATCTCATCAGCAGTGGCGTAGCGCTCATAGTCGATGCGAATGACGGGGATAACTCGCGAGATGTCCTTGACAAAGCGCTCGTACCCTGCGTGAAGTGACTCGAGGTATGCCAACTGAATATCGGCTTCGACGCCCCGACTTCGCGTCTTGATGCGCTCCATTGAAGTCTTTGGAGAGACGTCGAGATAGACGATGACACTGGGCTTGCACATGAAGTTACTCATGTGGCGAAAGAGTTGCTGATAGGTGCGGTAGTCGCGCGCGTCCATCTGACCTGTCTCGGCGAGCATGCGAGCGAAGATCGAGTCCTCGTAGATGGTTCGATCTTGCACCGCCGACTTACCTTTCCAGATGATTTCCTGGTGCTGCTGGAAGCGGCGGTTGAGTAGATAGACCTGCATCGGAAACGAGTAGCGCTTGGTATCTTTGTAGAAGTCCTCGAGATAGTCATTGTCCGCGACGGGCTCGTAGTAGGCGTCGATGCCTAGGTGTTCACCCAATGACGTGGCAAGCGTCGACTTGCCCGCCCCGATCATCCCTGCGATGCCGATGAAGATGTTGCCGAAGACACCCTCGTCGGCAGAGGTTCCCTGGGAATTATTGCTCACTTCGCTGTCGGTCACAGGCGTAATTAAGCATCCCGGTCTGATCGTTTGGGCGGATGCCTGCGCGGTGAGGCGCGCTCACTTTGATGGAAATCCAGCGATTTCGACGCAGAAGTAGGCAGCTGTCATGCGGGGTGGGTAAGTGACTCTTGCATTACAGTGGATCCAGTCCACAATCGCCCGCATGAAACGCTCTACCACTCTTGTGTTGGGAATACTCGTTGCTGCAGGCCTTGTGGCCAGTGCCTGCGGACCGACAACTCCTCAATTCAAAAGGGTGCAGATCTTCTGAAACGACGGCAAAGTGCAGAGATTTAGGGAGATTTGTGTCGACTGATCTTTTTCGGAATTGGCTCATGGAGTAGATATCTAGAGGAGAGGACCATAGATGGCCTGTGAGGCCAAAAGTGCATGCACAGAACGTGGTAAGAGCCGTGAACCACTCTGAGGACCGCTTCAGGGACTCGGAGGAGCAATTCTACTCGTTGACAACGCGTTTAAG
>JAAEPE010000595.1 GCA_024222395.1 Myxococcales bacterium | reverse complement strand
CCGTCGAGCGAAAAGAATGACCGAGGATGGTGAGTTCTGATCTTTCGAGTGCAAGGCGCGAATGAGGATTTTGCCGGGGCAAATGACGAAATGAGCAACGCTGCAATCGGGAAAGCAGGACCATCAGACCGATCATTGTTTGCGCTCGGCGGTCTAGTAACAATGCTCGGACCAGGCGTGGCGGTGCTAATCATTTCCAGTCTCTCGGCGTCGGCGTTCTTCTACGGCGTCTTCTCCTTCCCCGCACGCCTACTTCAATTCGGTCGTTGGGTAGGCAAGTCGCGCCGCATGCGCAGGTATGAGTTATGTATCGCGAGGGACGGAGAGTGCTCCTTGGCAGGAGACCCTCGAACCTTGGACCTGGCGAACAAGCTCTACAATTCTCATTCGCGGGATCTAAGGGGCCTTGCGAAGCTCATTCGCGGGATCTAAGGGGCCTTGCGAAGCTGGATGCCGACCTAGTCTTTGATGATACGACTCTGACGGTTCTTCCCAAAGAGCAGAGCACCATGCCCGAAGAGTCGTGTCCAAAGTGCTACGCACCTCTTGGGCATCCAGAACCGGGAATTCGGCGATGTGAGTATTGCTCCTTTGAGCGTTTCGACGAGCCGCCGGTGAAGACGCAGTCGCTGGCGAACGCACAGGTCTTTATCGATAAGATTCGCGGAGGAGAAGTATTCTCGGGAGCTCGAAATGATCTCTGGAAGCGCTTTCGTACGGCTAATCGTTCGGAAGTTGTCGGCATGGCTGCCTCCATGACCACTACCTGCCTGGCTTTTGCGCTTATCGCGCGATTTGCGGTCGCCAATGATATGGGGGTGGCTCTTGACCATCGGTCGCGGTGGCATGTTCATGTTTGGATTTGCTGCGGGTCTGATGCTGCCAGTCGCAGTGGTCTCTATGTACTTGCTCCGCTTCAGGCCGTTTCGCCCCGGCATGGCTAGCTACGATCGGGCGCTGGGTGAAGACATCATCACTACTCTGGCGCACCAAGGCATCATGAAGATGGACGTGCTGGCAGAGCACTTGGGAATCGGTGATGCTCACTTGGGCCGAGTGCTCTTCTCGCTTCGGGGGCCGGCGCTCGCTCCGCTCTATCACGACAAGAAGAACAACCAGCTAATCAGCCTGCATGCTGCCGAAGTTGATGACAGAGGTTGCCCAGCATGCGGTGGCCAACTCTCCGTTGCGCGCCGAGCGAGCCTGCAGTGCCAGCACTGTGGTGGCCTCTTCTTCGGCTCCTAGTACTTGAGATCGGAAGTCCGTTCCGGGTTAGTCGGCGATCGGTGTGAGTGTCCACGGGAAGTTCTCAAGGACGGTTTGAACGAGCTCGTCAAGATTGGCTCGGAAAGGAGTGCGTTCCCATCGGCCGCGATGGTCAT
>JAAEPE010000594.1 GCA_024222395.1 Myxococcales bacterium | reverse complement strand
TCCTATCTTCAATTCTCGTCGACCCCAACGTCGTCTCGCTGAGCCAAGTGATCGACATTGCTGACGTTTTCCTTAACCGATTGCAGGTGCCTCCTACTCCAATGTGTGGACGTTACACGCTCACTTCACCCGACGAGCTGGTGCAAGAGTTTGGCTTGGGGGAACTGCCGTTCTCTCTCGCGCCGCGCTACAACGTCGCGCCATCGAATGTGATGCCCGTAGTGGTCAACGCACCGGACACGCCATCGTTGATTCGTCTACGCTGGGGCCTGGTTCCCGGCTGGGTGACACCTGGGGCGTCTACCAAGCGGCCTATCAACGCTCGCTCGGAGACCGTGCACGAGAAGCCCCTATTCAGGGACGCATTTGAACGCAGGCGTTGCCTGGTCTGTGCTGATGGTTTGTATGAGTGGAGGCGCCAAGGCACTCGCCGAACTCCCTATTTCATGCATCGCCGCGACAGTCGACCTGTTGGCCTCGCGGGCATCTGGGAGCGGCACGTATCTTCAGAGGGCGTAGAGACAGATACCTTCGCAGTGCTCACCTGTGACGCAAACGAGCTTATGTCGCCAATACATCATCGCATGCCGGTTATTGTTGCCCCCGAGGACCGCGAGCGTTGGCTCGACTCGAAGATCTGCAAGCGCCGTGAGTTAGAGGACATCCTGGCAGCTCCAGGCATCGAGGACTACGAAATATACCAAGTCTCAGAAAGGGTGAATGCCGTGGCAAACGATTCGCCCGCGTGTTTGAAGCGCGGCCCGGACCAACATCGTTTGTTTGACTCCTCGGGAGAATCTGTGGGTGAAACCGACCTGTAACGTCCTCGTTGAGAGAGCTACACTGCTAGATCGCAGCTCAGGGTCAGTGATTACTTGATAGCCTGGCTCGTCCCGCCTCATCTCGACCTGACGAGCCAGGCGTT
>JAAEPE010000593.1 GCA_024222395.1 Myxococcales bacterium | reverse complement strand
TGAGGGACGGCTGCAATCCCCACTGTGCGCAGAGCCTCACGGGCAGCGTTGCGCATGCCGGGCTCAGCAAGTGTCTCGACGAGGAGCGCGATTGCCTCTGGTGAGCGCGAATCCTTGGGGTGCGCCTTGGCGATTTGAGCCAGGCTAAACGCGGCCTTGCTTCGAAGCGACGTTGTTCCGCTGGCGAGTATTGAGGTCACACTAGAGAGGCCTTCTTTGGCCTCCAAAACTCCAAGGGCCGAGATCGCCGCGATTTGCACTCCACTATCTCGGTTCCCAAGCTCGCGAATCAGGGCAGCGGAAGCGTCTCGGTCCCCAAGGCTTCCAACAGCCGCGATGGCAGCGATGCGCACCGCCTGACTGGAATCGCGGAAGAGCCCGACAAGCGGGATTACTGCGCGCTTATCGCCGAGGGCCTGGAGTTGCTGAACGGCGACGCCTCGAACATCGGCTTTGTCATCCTCAAGTCGCGCTACGAGTGGGATAATGACCGCTTCGCCTCCAATACTACCGAGGGCGATTAGACTATTGGCTCGCACCGTTGGATCTGGATCGCCAAGAGCGCGGACGAGCGCTGGTACCGCGGCCTGGGCCTTCATTTCTCCAAGGATGGTGGCACCGATTTGCTTGCTCGCCTGGTCGGGCATGGCCAGCCACTTAATGATGATGGGTAGGGCGCGCTCCTCTGCATGTGCCGCCAACCCGCGAGCAGCGGCCGTACGCACGTGTACGTCAGGATCCATCAGTGCCCCTAGGAGGTGCTCTCGCGTCCACTCGATATCGTATCGAGCGAGCGCGCGCACCGACGCCAAACGGGTCTGTGGATCTGCTGAGGCTAGGCCGTCGCTATCGATTGCGATGTGGCCGAGCCATTCAAACGCGTGAGCGGCCTGCGGGCTCGCTGCCGGCACACCAAGAAGCAGGGCACTCGCTAGACAGAATGCGACGGAGGTGCGCGACATGCCAAGTTATAGCCTGAACCTGGCCAGCGAGCACGCGCTTCACTGCTATCACGTCACCTGGGCTCGAAGCAGCCGCAAGGCCTCGTGGGTCGCTTATTCGATGCGAGGGGGC
>JAAEPE010000592.1 GCA_024222395.1 Myxococcales bacterium | reverse complement strand
CGCCCAAGAGGCTCGTCGATACCCGCGCGATGAACTCTTGATGGCAAAGCACCGGCGCGCCTTTGTAGCGCTCGTTCCAGACATCGACGGACCAGTTCATGGCACCGCGCTAGTGCTGTCGCCCCAAAGTCCGCAAAGGGCAAAGCCTGCTCTTGCGCCCCGCCCGAGTCTTCGAAAAACCCCAAGAGATTCTCAAAGCTCATCTCCCCGATATTGTCACCCGCTTTGCGTTCTGTCACTATTGTCATGGTCCGAGTCCTTGCTGTTATTGGCAAAGACACAGTGCAATGGATAAGGGCCATCTTTCACCTCACTCCGAGAACTTATTTCGGGGCTGGCGTTCTGTTACCAAAAAGTCGGGATTCTTTGATCCACACCCCCCCCCGCGAACAAAGCCACGGCTGGATCCGCCCTAAGAGAAGTGCTAGAGCGATTCATCGATAACAAGAAGCGAAGAGACAGGTCCCAGGGCACTCTCGACTTCTACGAGTGCAAAGCCGGTCATCTAATCCGTCTGCTCGGCGAAGACACGGATGCAAACGAGTTCGCAAACGAGTTCGCAAACGAGTTCGCAAACGAGTTCGCAAACGACTTCGGTGTCGAGGAACGCTACATTGAGCAGCGCCAAGATGAGGGGCGCATCCGATCACACCATCCACAAAGAACTTGGGACATTCAGAGGCGCACTCAAGCGAGCCAGGTGGCTCGGTTTGTTCTCTGGCGACCCAGCTATATTCCGTGCAGAGCACTCACCAAACTATGAGCCACGACGCCGCTTTCTCACGACAGAAGAGTTTGGAAAGCTGATTGACGCCCTGCCCCTGAAGCGACGGCTCACGGTGGCATTCATAACCTACTCAGCAGCGCGTGACAGCGAGTGGCAGAAGGTTGAGCGTGAGCACGTAGACTTCCTGTCTACGCTCACCCTGCCCGGCACAAAGACCAGGCGAGCGTGGCGGCAGATCCCATTGCGGGAGCACGAGCATCTAGGAAATCTGCTGCGCAACGTGGTCGCCACCCTCCACAAAGACAAGACCCATTTGTTCGAGCCCTGGACCAATATCCGACGAGACCTCCATGTCGCCTGCAAGAAGGCAGGAATCGATCCGGTGTCGCCTAATGATCTCCGCCGAACTTTCGCGTCCTGGTGTTGGCAACAGGGAATGCCGCCAGCCAGGATCGCTCTACTTCTTGGCCACCGAGATGCACGCATGGTGGAGCGTGTCTACGGCGTCATGGACAGCGCCACGCTTGGACAAGACACTGCCAAGGTCTTCGGAAATCTCGACTTGCCGGAGCTTCGTAAGAAGCTCTGCTCCGTCTGAGAAAACGGCTCATACAGTGCCCGGGGACAGAATCGAACTTCCAGGACCGTAGGATGCTCAACCCACGAGTGACATCAACTAGATGCAAGTTAGTTTTCGACGGCCTCGCAGCCGAGCTTGCTGCCTAACGAACATGCCTTCCTGTACAGAACAGAGGCCCTGTCGCGATCCTGTGGAACGTTCGCGCCATTTGAGTACGCATCTCCGAGCAACTTGCAGGCAGGGGGGAACCCTCCGTCGCATGCTTTCTCCAATAGCTTCGGTGCACGATCAACATCAGCATCGTGCCCGAGACTCCCGTCTAGTAAGAATGCAGCAAGGAACCCACAAGCAGCCGGACGCCCCAGGTCACACGCCTTCTCGTGCCACTTGGCAGATTCAGGGATATTCGGAGTTGTGAATTCTCCCGTCGCGTGAAAGCCGCCTAGGCTCTCGCATGACAATCCATCGCCCCCTTTGCATGCGAAAACAATAGCTCTCGGCCTTTTGCGATGTTTTGCTCGGTACCTATGCCACCCATGAGGAGCGATCCCAGTCCACCGCATCCAAGAGGCACCTTGGCTTCACAGCTCCTTTGCAGCAAAGCTAGTGCCACCTCAATGTTCTCTGGCTCGTCGGTATGTAACGCCATTATTCCCAATACCGCACAGCTCTTCTGGTTGTTTGCCTTACACTCTCGTGTGCACACCTTGAACTCACCTGGCGGCTGACAACGACCCTCCTCCACTGTGTTTGGAGAAGTCGCTACCAATTTTGCAATGGTCACCTCGTCCGCGTTCTTGCTGACCGTACCTGGGTTTTCCTTCGTGCTCGCACAGCTACAAAGAACTAAAACTCCAATGGTCAGATACGCATGCATGCTCCGAACCTAGCGCAGTTGCTGGGCGAATGTCTCTTTGG
>JAAEPE010000591.1 GCA_024222395.1 Myxococcales bacterium | reverse complement strand
CAAGTGGGATGACCTCAGCAACGGATTCTCTCCTCTTTGATACTCTAGTCATCAGCGGTTCCTTTGTTTTGGCGAACCGATCCTTTCTCGGATCGGGTGGAACCGCTACCCAAAGAGCTAACAGCGCTTGGGACATCCCCATTGGTTGGCTCGAGCGTGGCAAACGAGCGATTGCTCAAAGCAATTGCATACGTCTCTGTGTCAGTGGTGCCATCGAATCCATCGTCGGAGACTCGCCACAGGCACCGCTGCTCCTCTTGGGCAATGTGAGAGTGAGAGCTCTCGCTTGCGAGGGACACTGATTCGAGCAGAGGTACTTCGAAATCTAGGAACCCCTGGGCATCATGGGCATATCGTCGGGCCTGCAATTCACGTCCAAATCCCGAAGTCACTCCTTCAATGCGGGGCCAACCCAATCGCGTCTCGAGCGTTGCGAGTAAGCCGACTCCCCCTGTGCCCAACGAGGTCTCTTCAGCAGGGGCATCGGTCACCAAGTCGGTAGGTGTCTATCTGCCGATTTCGATGGTCACGTCAAAACTTGAGATGGCATTGGTGTGCTCGATACCGATATAGAGGAGACCGCTTGTGGTGGCTGGATAGGAAAACTATGAGTTCGCGCAACCGCTACAGAGAGTGCCTAGCGGTTCTAAATTGCCATCGAGCGAGGTAATGCTGAGTTCTGAGTCGTTGGAACTCAGGTGTACTAGCTCACCCGCAGCTACCTCAGTCCAAGCCAGGGCCTGGCACTGTTGGCTCTCCTCATCGAAGCGCGTTCCGATGGCGCACGCCCCGTTGCCAGGATGGCACGCACCGTCCATTTCTACGGTGCCGGGGCCGCAGTCCAGACCTTGGATGTTGTCGTTGCAACTCGATAGAGCGAGTAGGAGGCTACCCAGCAGCCCGAGCCCCAAGACACTTCGATGCAGACTCATGCTCAATGGATACCGCCAATTCGGCCTGTGAATCAACGCGCCAGTGCCTCGCGCGGAAACTTCGTTCTGGGCTCTGGGAAACGAGGTCGCGGGGCAGCGCTGATGTGGGGCTGCGGAAAGACCTGTGAGGCGCCCCTAGCTCCTCCAGACCTGGTAAAACCTAGGTCGTTCCGGTCGTGCAAGTGCGTAGCATCATCCTCGGCGCCATTGGTGCCATCGTCATTATCGCCTTCTTCAAGTTGGTCTTCGATTCTCAGGGCCGCAGGGATGCGGTCGTTGGGGACGTCGAACTGAAGAAGGCTCTTGCGGAGCACGAGCGTGACGAAAAGCGCGCTAGTCGTGGGGCCGATTTGCCATCCGCCCCCACGAAGGTTCGCAAACCCAAGGCGAGAGCGAGTGCTGCAGCGAGCGCAGAGCGGGATGGGGAGACCGAGAGCGCAGCCAAACCGTTCTCGAAGCCGCCGCCACTTTCAGTGGATCGGCCCTCGAAGGATCCGGATTCGAAGTCCAGTATGGATGAGGCCAACAATCTCTACGATGGGGCGGAGTACGAAGGGGCTCGAGAGGCTGCGCTCTCGCTACTAGAAGAGAATCCGAAAAATGTGCGCATGACGCGTATCGTCGTATCCAGTAGCTGCATCATGGGGGATGAGGAGATCGCTACCAAGCACTTCTCAGATTTGCCACCAAGGGATCAGCGGCAGATGTCCAGGCGCTGCAAGCGCTACGGGATCGAATTCGACGACCAAGATCAGTAGGACCAAGGAAATAAGACATGCCAGAAACTCTCAAAGCAATAATCACCCAAACCGAGACTCGCCCTGTAGTGGTCGACGAGTGTGTTGAGCTCGTCGAAGCAGAAGTTCAAGGCAAAGGCCTCATTATTCGCGGCGCCTTTAAGACTGTGAAGAAGATCAAGCCAGGCTTTGTAAAAGGCGCTATCGACGGACTGCTCGACGACTGGTTGGAGAAGATTGAGCCCTACTACGGAAGCTGGCAGTCGGACACGAGCAGCGCCTTCAGTGCACACCTCACAAGCAAGAAGCGCGAGGTTGCCAACGACCTTCTCAAAGTTACCGACGAGCGTGCGGAGTCGAGCAAGCACAAGACCGCGGCCAAGATGTACAGGAAGCTACGACCGTCCGCTCTCAACAACGTCGAGACGGCAGTACCCGGTCTCGCCGCGCTCATCGGAAAGCACCTCTAGACCGCGACGCCGATGCAAGCCGATAGGCGCTCTTGTTGGCTTGTTGGCCAAATTGGAGGCGACCTATCGGCTCTCTCCCTGAGGGCCGATAGGTCGCCCTCGGGACAAGGTAGTGGCCCAGCCAGGTTGGAGCTTTGGACCGAAACGAAAAAAGGCACGACTCGTGAGGGTCGTGCCTTTTCTTCTAGACCTTGCCTTTCAAAGACTCGTCCAACACCGAAGTCTTGGACGAGACAGCGATTGACGCAATCTAAAGATTGGTAGCGAAGCTACATGACGAGGAAGTCGTGGGCGCGAACAGTCTTGCGATTGTTCTTAATGGCGCGAGCCGTTCCTTGCTCGATGAGCCAGTGTACCCAGCCGTTCAGGCCGTCGATGGCGTCGCCACCAGTGTTGCAGTTGGCCTCTTTGATTGTGGCCTTGACT
>JAAEPE010000590.1 GCA_024222395.1 Myxococcales bacterium | reverse complement strand
TGGTTGTTCAGCCAACGATCGAGTTTGAGTGCTTTACGATCATGGGTACGCGCGTCGGTAAGGTCAATCCGACGCAGCGCCTGGTACGCCACGCTCAACGTTGCTGTAACCTTGAAGCCACCGTGATCTTTGCTGGTAGATGGCAACACATCGTAGGCCGCCTTTGGCAGCGTCACCTGGGACCCGTCGATCGCCAGTATGTCCTTTAGCGAGAGGTCATCGAGTTAGCCTCTTCCAAGGCGGGCAGACAGCCATCAGACCACTCGGTCCTTCGATCATCACGTCACGAACATCGGCGCTCGTCGCGCCAACCAGTGCGATCCTGCAAGCGGCATTTGACTCGACTTGATCTCGAACCCATTCCGCACCTGTTCGCGTCTTTCCCCATCCTCTTCCAGCGAGGATGAGCCAGGCGGACCAGTCTCCTGCGGGGGCTCGCTGCTCGGGTCGTGCGAAGAACTCCCAGCTCCACCCTAGAGCGGCGGCTTGTGAATCAGTGAGGCTCGCCAGCCACGCCGCTCGCTCCTTGGCGGGCAGCGATACTAGCGATAATGCTGGCGAGGTCATCTTTCGCCTCCTTGAGTTTGATTGGGCCGCCCTCGGCTCCCGTTAGCTCCATCGTCGCAGGTGCTCGCCCCCAGGCCCGGTCGAGGATGGCTTCTGCTGCTCTCGCCCTTGCTGAACCCGTCTCGCCCTCGTTGTGCATGATCTTCACGAGCGTCGCGATGGCTTCCTTGGTGTGCTGGCGAGCAAGTTCGCGAACGTGCTTTAGCTCGCGTGGCCTACCA
>JAAEPE010000589.1 GCA_024222395.1 Myxococcales bacterium | reverse complement strand
TTTGCAGCTAAGCCGACGTCCAAGCCACGAGCAAAGCCTAAGCGCAAACCGGCGAAGAAGGCCAAAGTGAGGCGCTAGGCGCAGCTGGCGAGATGTCGACTTCGTGGCCAGAATTCGTCGGAAAGTCTTGGCCATCTACAACCCTGAATACGGAGAGACACACACGGACTCATTGGGTGACTACTCGTTCGTAGTCAATGGAGGAGGCAGGTTTCGCGTTCGCGCCGAGCCTGACTGACACTACCGCTTCATTCGAGATCCAGTGTCATCGCCATCACCGGAATCCGGATCCCGGGCGGGCGACTCGGTTCTAGTCGGTCGGTGTTAGGCCGACAGCGGATCGGCTTCGATCGCTCCGACTGACTGAGAGAGTCGCAGGTGAACGAGTTCCCGATATCGCTCGACGGGGTCGAGATGCTGGTGACTGGGGGTAGTCGTGGCGAGTTTCTCAAAACGTGCGGCAAATTTTCCGAGGGCGCCGAGGTGGCGTTCGCGCTCGGCAGTGAGGTCTGTCAGTGCATCAACGATGTCTGGCGCAAGGTCGGGTCGCTCGTTCCAGATCTCGATAGCGAGGTGATTGTAGAGTAGGTCGCATTCGCCCTCTTCTTGAATGCGCTCGCACTCACGCGTGAAGTCAGCAATGAGCTGGGTGGAGCATGTGAATGTGGCAGTGGTGTCCGAGGCGAGACTGTCGAGCCGTCTGGCCTCCTTGGCTTCCTTGCTATCTTTGGGCTGACGCTTCTTGCTCTTTGTCTTTCTGAGTTTCTTCTTGCGTGCCATTTTCTGGCCTCCCTGCCGCCAATGGTGTTGCGATAAGGGTCGGTGGTCAAGTTCTCGTGCGTCCATGAGTTTGCGGAGAGCTTTCGCCTGGCGGTGTGCAAAGAGGCTGAGGCTAGGTAGAATGAGGCTAATTGGAAGGCTTGGGTACCAAGGCGCAAATCAGAAACACAGGTTTATTCTACCTAGCCTCGGAAGGCCGATCGAAAACGCGCCAGACGATTTCTTGTAGAAGCGCAGTCGCTCTATGACGGTAGTGGACGCGTTAGTGAAGTTCTTAGCGCAGAGCTAAGTCGTTGGGCTCTCGAAATTGACGGCAAGTAAGTCCTTAAGATGAACTGAACCAGAGAACGCTGATACACCGACCATGCCTAGTTGATGCTGACATCACCGGCAGTGGCCGGAGCTTCGTCATCGCCGATGTCGTTCGTATGGCCATAGCCAAGAACACCATGGAGGTTGAACCCCCAACAACGAACGCGTCGATCCTCCAATACGGCACAGGTGTGGTCTCCATGATCAGCCGTGAGAATGCGAGACACGGCTTCGCCGATATCTACTGTCCCCGCTGTACTTGGTGTCTCGTCGTCGCCGATTCGATCCGTGTTCCCGTACCCCAAGCGGCCAAGAGATGCCAACCCCCAACAGCTCACTTGCCCCTGCGGAGACAGCGCGCAGGTATTGAAGCCGCCGAGGGCTACTGACGATACGGGATGTCCAACGTCCACAGTGGGGAGCGCGGATGGCACCGCAGTGTCGCCAGTGCTCTCTTCGCTCCCATATCCCAATCGGCCGTACAACCCCTCGCCCCAGCAACGCAACTCGTTCGTCTCGAGGACGGCGCAGGTATGAGTGCGCCCCGCACCCATCGCAATCACCGTGCCTCCGACCTCGATAGGGGCTACGGAGCTGGGTAAGGCGCTATCTCCCACATCGTTAGTAGTCCCCAGACCCAATTGACCTTCTGCGTTGCTGCCCCAACAGCGCATCGTCCCGCCTTCGATGAGAGCACAGGAGTGAAACGCTCCGAGAACGACGTCTGCGATGACGCCCCCTACCGCCACCTCGCCAACCGCCGAGGGGCTTTCATTATCCCCAATGTTGAACTCATTGCCGTAGCCAAGCCTCCCGTCGCGGCCTGCGCCCCAGCACTTTAGTCCCCCGCTCTCGAGCAGAGCACAGGTATGCCAGGAGCCGGCGAAGAGCTTCGTCGCCTTGCCACCGATGTCAACGTTACCCGCCGACGCAGGTGTCTCGTTATCGCCGATCGTTTCGGTATTGCCATATCCGAGCTGGCCGAAGGAGCTATCGCCCCAGCAGCGGACAGCACCGTCTTCGATGAGCGCACAGCTGTGCCACGCGCCTGCGACAACCTGCACAGCTCGGCCACCGAGGTCGACGAAGTCCAGTGCCGACGGGACTTCTGATTCACCCAGTGACACAACCGCGCCCGAGCCAAGTCGGCCGTGCTCTCCATTTCCCCAGCAGCGAACATCGCCTGAGTAGTAGACTGAGCAGGTATGCCGTGATCCGAGGGCGATGCCGCGGAGACCTATCTCGGCCTCGCCGGCATCCGGGGATCCCAAGTCGTCCTTAACCGGTCTTGCATCGGAGCGACTGCCTGGAGCTCCTGCATCCGCGCCCGATGCACCAAGCTCGGCTCGGGCACAGCCGGCGGCGCCGAGTGCAGCGACGACCGCCAGGAGTAGCCAGCTCTCTCGTTTCCCTGTCTTGAGGCTCATGCCCCTATGAGTCAGCTCGGGCGGCCTAAGAGCAGATTATTTTGCGTTCCCTGAGATTTTTGCCTGGTTCAAGCCTGAATCTAGGGGCTTAGCCACTCGAGCGTCCAGCGCAACTGCCCTCGCGTGGAGTGGTGCGTCGGTTGCCCGGTTGCTCATCCGAATCCTAGCGGCAGCTCACCCAACCAAGCTAGGACTCTGGTCTACGCCAGCGGTCTAGTCGATCTGCACCGAAGGGCATCCGAACTTAGCCGTGACATTGTCGATCGTGCCTTCGCGAAGCTGGTCGCACGAGCCTGCGCATAGTTCGACGGTGGTGTGAGCCGGATCCGCCCAATCCCAACCCATGCCCGATGCACAACCGGGCTCGTACGGTAGGAGCACGTTGTCGAAGTAGAGGTTGACCGCATCTTGATCTGTGGAGCCCGAGGGAACGTCTACCGCAAAGCTGCAGCCGACGACGGCCGCGCCAATGGTCTCAAGCGCACCTTGCAAGGCGGTCTCGTCGTTGGCAGGGAGGTAGGTCGAGAAGGGCGAGCCTCCAGCAAGCGCGATGGCAGTCATCGTTGCATCGTCTGCGCCCGCATACCCTACGACGACGGTTTTGATTCCGGCAAGCAAGAGTCGCTCGGTGCGGTCCACCAACTCTGTGGTCCATTGGTTTGAGCAACTATAAGAGGGAGCAGGACCACAGCAATCATCTCCATCAGAGACGATGACTAGATACGTCTCGCCCGGGACAGCTGGAGAGGTGAAGTTCGTTGCGTAGCCTACGCCGTTGAGAAGGGCGTCTATTTGAACGACGAGAGGGTCGCCTGCTCCGGTCTGCGGCTCATGGGTGTTTAGCCAATTGAGAATGTTTGTCTCGTTACCGGGCGCCGTATCAAAGAGCACATCTGGTGCGATTCCACATTGCGCCGAATAGGGATACATCGGATAGGAATTGAAGCCGAGATGAAACTGCCCGCTGAGATTGGTGATGGCGTTGACAATACCGTTGCGAGCAGACGTGTACTTGCTAACCATCGAACCCGACATATCGAGAGCGAGCAGTAGCTTTGTGGGCTGCCGGTCGATCGAAAAGTCTTGCTCGTCGCAGACAGTCTGTGCGTCGACACCTGCATCTCTGCCATCTCTCCCGCCGTCGCCGCCGACGAAACCGTCTTCGCCAGAGATAGGGCCGCAGCCCGCGGCGAGTAGGGAAGTGAGGGCGATCGAGAGGGCCGAGTTTGCTGGGGTCATGAGGCGTGTCCGGTGGGAGAAGATTGGCGGACATTCTTACCTGCCAAGCGAGAGGTGCCAAGAGACATTTTGTTCGCGCGACGTCAGCACGAACAGAGATCCCAACGATTTGGCCGGGGAGAGGCGTTATGCGAGAGAAAACTGGTTGCTGGCGTGTGGTCAATTCACAAAGTGCGCGATGAGAGAGGCGATGGCAGCCTGCCTTTCCCAGGCACGAGAGCCGGGCCAAACTTGGGCGTCGGCAAACCCAGGCACGGGTGTTTCGAGCTGGGGACCGGCGGCCTCAGAGTCGGAGGATGATAGTAATTTTTGCCTGTTGGCAGGTCTCGGATGCCGGCACGCAGCGTTCACTGATTTCTCGCAATGACTCGAGTCGCCCCCCTCCTCTCGCTCTCACTGCTCTCGGCCTTCGTGATCGGCTGCACAGACGCTCAGAGCTACACGCCGATTAGGAGGCTAGGCGACGAAGGGCTGGAGGCCGATGTCAACAAAGGGGTGGCAAACTTGGAGGAGGCCATTCGGTCTTCACTCGAAGCCGTCACCATCGACAAGGAAGTGCTTGCTGATCGGTCCTGTATGACCCCCGACGGTCAGGCTGCCTTTGATCGCCTCTTTCCTCCAAGAAAGTGGCCGCGGGCCACGCGCCTGGCCATCCGTATCAAGGCAGCATCGAGGGTTCCTTGGCAAAGAGCCCTGCAATCGGATGGAACCCGCGCGACTAGCTCTGCATCGCCGTCGTCGTCGGTAGTCGTCGAGAACAGGACATAAAGAAGGTCTCTCGAGCCAAGCATGACTGCTCCCTAAGCCAGCATGTGAAGAGCGGCGCCAGTCGGCCGGCGGACTTCGAGGCCTAGAAGGAAAGATCCTCTAAGTCGGTGAAGACACCTTCGTCATCACTTCGGTCGCGATCGTTTGGGGTTTCGTCTTTCTCTATGTAGATGACGACTCCCTCAATGTCATTGAGAGCCGTCAAATAGATGACCTCATTGTCCTTAATACCGAGCTGCCTGGCCCCGTCGCCGTCAAATTCAAAACCTTGGCGTTCAAAATTGGATAGATATAGACTAGAAGACTCATCGAGCGTGCGGACTGAATCGTTCCTGATTCCAACGATGAGTGCGTGATCCTTTGATCCATCTCGATAGCTGAATATGTCGAAATCCTTATCTACGGTGTTGTTGATGTCCTCTTTGGTGTCCAGGACAATCCCTCTAAATTCGATCGTATCAGGATAAGAATCTCTCGAAGTGCTTCGGGCCATTTACTGGCAAACTCAGCCTCGAAGTCTCGACCACCAACCTCGCCTGGGTCATCGTTTTCGATCACGAAGGCAAAGAGCTTCTCAAAGGCGAAGCCTTCCGGACCAAGTAGCCGCGAGCTATTCGACTACCCGCATCTGGACGCGTCGCCACAGCAAACAATCGCGTTCAGCCCAATACCCAGCACAGGCTATTGCGCTCGGTAGGTAGTCGACTCGTGGCCGAAGCCCACAAACATCATGAAGAACTCTGAGTTGAGGTCGAAGGATTGCCCGTCCAAAGAAGAACTCTGGTATCCCTTTTGATATCCGATACCAGTGGTAGCGCGCAACGTCTCGCTGACGGTGAAGTCGAGACCTAGCTCAAACAGCAGCAGCAGGCCACTCGGGTTCTCGACCGCCGCCGGGTTTGGAAGCTGTATCATGGAATATCCCGGAGAAAAGCGAGCGAATAGCCGAGTCTTCGTGGATGTTGGCAGCACCCCGGTAAGCCGTGGATAGATATCGAACTCGGATCCAGAATCTTCAGCGTCCTCTCCCTTCACAGTGGCCACATACATAGCTCCCAGTCCAACTGTCAGATTTGGGTTGATTGCGAAATCGAGAAAGGGAGCAAATGCCAGGGTTGTGGCAGCGTTTTCTTCCAAGCTCTCTCCGCCACCGGCAATGGTTATGTTGCCAAACACACTCAAGCGCAAGGTCATTCCGAAGGTCGAACCTGCACCGAGTTTCGAAAGCCCATCGGCCGGCAATTGGGGGAGGCTGGGATTGGGAACTGCGCCCGCCGCGGTTGCAGGAATCGTTGGCTGGACGGGCTGTGGCGTCGGCGCCGGAGGTTGCCAGGTGGGAGGTTGCGACGGGCCTGGAGGAACTGCAGCTTGAGGAAGCACGCACTCACGCTCATCAGTGCACTCGTAGCCACGATCGCAGGGAGGATTACAGGCTGATAAACACTCTCCCTCGATACACACATATCCGCGACGACAATCCGGAACGCACACCGCCTCGTCTACTGTGGATGCTGGCTGTGCGGCCACGGTAGTGAGGAGGCTGCATACGCATGCGATCACAAACAAGGACCATTTCATTCGCCAGCGGTATCATACCCGTCACGACCTGCGCAACCGGGTGCGAGATCAATTGTAGCGCTTTCTTTTAGGCCGCATTCTCAGTCGCTTCCTGAGGCTAAAGTTCCCAGGCACCTTGCTCTTCGCCTCGCACGACGTCGAGTTCATTCAGAGTTTGGCTACGCGCGTGGTCGAGCTCGGTCCCGAAGAGAACATTGACAGACCCATCGGCTACCAGCAGTACCTCAAGGAACGTGCAGAGCAACTCGGGGTCGATTACTAGGCTCCGTCCGGTTTCCCTTCAAAGGCATAGGATCCCCCAATGGCGGTGAATGAGGGCAAGCTTGACCATGCCTCCAAAGTTGATCGCGGTCTTCTCAAATCTGGTTGCGATGCGTCGCGACTCTTTGAGC
>JAAEPE010000588.1 GCA_024222395.1 Myxococcales bacterium | reverse complement strand
TCAAGTGCGCTACCGGGCGAACTGGTCGAATTTGGTATGGATGTGATGCAAAGCGGTTTGGCATTGGGTGTCATGCTCCTCTAACAGGCGGTATCACACCGAAATTCCCGAAAAGAGCTGTCACAGTCAGATCTACACCCATGCGAATCCTATACCCGTGCTTGGATCGGCGACTACATTTCGGCGAGCACTTGGTCGCAATCGGAAAGGCCGGGCAGCATCGTGACCTGGTGGTATTGAGAAACCATCATTATCTTTGTGAGAGCCTTGTTGACCTTCTTGCGCGCGTTCACGAAAGGAATCGAATCATCGTAGACGGAGACGTCGAAACCTACGGCCTCCAGGGTTCCACTTAGGTTGCCGTCTTCTCCTGGACTGAGGGTGAGGGGCATGTCGAAGATGACGCGAAGTCCGAGGAAGACGCGCCCAATAGGCGCTTCAAGACTGACTCCGGACTTGCTGTCGTTATCCTGGTCCAAGCTTCGCTCATCGCGCTTGCTCGTTGGCATATCCTCTCCGACAGGGTCACTGAGCTTTGCACCAAGCACAAGTGCACTTAGGCCACTTTGCAGTACCGGCCCTTCTTCGCCGGCGACGAAGACGCCGCTGATGTGGGCAATCTCTCCTAGATGGCGGATCGTATCCCTCTCGTTTAGGTATTCCCCAACGTTGTAGTCGTCCCCCTTCCATTCGACATCCATTCGACATCCAGCGAAAGAAACTTCAACGGCAGCACCATCTTGCGTCATGGTGGCAACACCGCGAATGGTGGTGGTCAAATTCTTGCGGTCCTCGTTCCTGCACTCGCAGACATTTGCCTCGGTCGAGCAAGTTTCTAGGACCGAAGACACTACGAAGCCGTAGGACTCTGCTAAGACGGGGACCTCTTCGAGGGGCAACTCATCAGCCCGCGCCCCATTCGTTCCGCCGTAGTCCGTACCTGCGGTACCGCAGGCAGCGAAGAGAGCGACAGAGAGTAGAGAGGCAAGATATCTCATTACCAACTACGTCAGCACATCCTGTGCCACTGGTTAAACCACTGAAATCAAAGGCGTGGCTGAGGTTGCATGTCCCCTTTCTCGCTGGGATCCGCCTGGGCTAATGGGCTCAGGCGAGGTCAGGCAGTCCAGTCTACATTGATGAGATCTCGCAACTTGCGCGAGGAGTTTTTGTAGAGACCGCTGAACGGGCTCGAGATTGGGAAGAGGAACGAGGTTCTTCGATCGAGGCTTCGACGATTGGCCGTGGACTTCGCCAGATTGGTTGGAGTTACAAAAAGGGCCATCCGTATTCTCCCGAATTCAATCCCATTGAAAAGGCATGGCCGAAGATGAAAGGGTGTAGATTCTGAGTGTGACAGCGGCTTCGTAGTCATTCCATGGGCCTAGAAGGCACTGGTGCGCAGAACGAAGCGCGTCGAGGCAACGCCGCTAGAAATTGGGCCAATCTCACCGTTGCACACCAGGATTCGGCTCCTCGGAGGAGCCTGCGAGGCTGAGAGTGTCATAGTCAGAGTTACACTCAAACGAAAGACATCATGCGGAAGCTCAACACCATGACTCGCGAGGCATTCGACATGGCTGTCGTAGCGGCGATGGATACGACCTCAGTTGATGACTGCAAAGCCTGGGTGACCCATGGGGGATATACCAGCACTAATATGCTCGGCGGTCTAGTCGACTTCGCCGGCGTAAATGAACTTCTGCACATAGGCGTCCTTTGCGGCCCGCACTTCATCGGGGCTACCGTAGGCGGCGATTTCGCCCTGATTTAGCAGCGCCACCGTATCTGCGATCCGAAAGGTCGAAGCCATATCGTGACTAATCACGATGCTTGTGATGTCGAAGTCTTCTTGAGTCTTGTGGATCATATCGTCCACATCTCGTGTGCGAAGCGGATCCTGCCCCGTGGTCGGCTCGTCGTAGATCATGATTTCGGGTTTCATGATAATCGCGCGGGCCAGCCCCACTCGCTTCTTTTGCCCCTCAGAAATTTCCCCAGGAAGGCTATCTCGGACATCTGCGATTTGTAGCCGTTCAAGGATGTGCTCGACTTGCTCTCGAATCTCCATCTTTGGCGTCTTAGTGCGCTCCTCCAAAGGGAAAGCCACATTGCCAGCAACTGTAAGCCAATCGAGCAGAGCAGCATGTTGGAAGAGCAAGCCGAAGCGACTGCGCACCTCATCGAGGGCTCGGGTTCCCATTGGCGCTATGTCCGTGCCAAAGACTCGCACCTCGCCGCATGTCGGCTTCAGCAGGCCCATGATGTGCTTGACGATGACCGACTTGCCAGAACCACTGCCACCGATGAGCACGGTAATCTGCCCAGGGCGAATCTTGAGATTGACGCCTTTGAGAACGTGGTGGTCGCCAAACGTCTTGTGCAAGTTGACAAGCTCGACAATGGGCGCAGGTTCCTCCTCCCCGCTCCTCTCCTGCTCACCCTCCGGCGACGTGCAGGCGCCACGAACGAGTCGCGAAGTTCGCGCTCCTTCGTGGAACGCCTGTACCTCTGGCAGGTCGCACTGCAAGAATTCCTCGTACGTGCCCTCTGAGATGATGCGCCCTTCGTGCAGAAACGCGACCCTGTCCGCCAGCCGCTTTGTACTCGCCACGTCATGGCTAATAATCGCTGAGGTTATTTGGTAGGTGCGTTTGGCAAGGACGATCATCTCATCGACCTTCTCGATCATCACTGGGTCAAGACCTGTGGTCGGCTCGTCAAAGAGCACGATCTCCGGGTTTGCTATGAGGGCTCTCGCAAGGCTCACGCGCTTGCGCATGCCGCCTGAGAGTGCCGCTGGTAGCGACTTTCCGAAACCCGCTAGCCCAAGCACATCGAGGAGTTCCGCAACCAGGGGCATCACCTCCTTGCGACGCATCTTGGTGTTCTCCAAGAGGGTGAAGCCGATGTTGTCTTCCACAGAGAGCGAGTCGAGTAGAGCGTAGTTTTGAAAAAGCATGCTCATGCGCTTTCGCAACTCGATGAGCTCTACGGCCGAGACATCCGAAACATCGCGGCCAAAGAGAATCACCTTGCCTGAGTCGGGTCGCAGGAGCCCCATCATGATCTTGAGCAGGACCGACTTGCCCGACCCACTGCGACCCACGATCACAGTGCTCTTGCCCGGTCGAATCTTGAGACTCAAGCCGCTCAGCACCGTATTGGCCCCGAATGCCTTGTGCACGTCGATTAGCTCGATGACGGGCTTGTCCTCGTCGAGGGGCCATCGCTCCGAATTCGGCAGAAGAAGATTCTGACGCTGAGCAGGCTGAATTGAGGCCGACATTCGAGAGGGGCATTATGCCACGGATCGAGGGTCCGACTCCCGACTCACTAGAGATGAGATCCTCTGAATTGATCCTTCCACAGGATCGCGCGTATGCGTTGATAGCGTCTATGCATGTCCCCCTGCTACTTTTCGCCCTTCTAGGTGGACTCCTATTTTTTGCTCAGTGCAAGAGCGACTCTCCGTCCCAGGCGGGATCAAGCTCTTCTCAAGCCGTTGACGAGGTGCTGAGCATCAGCGGCGAGGCGAGCGCCACAGGTGCAGCTCTCGGAGAGCACTCGCTTGAGGTTGGCAGCGCCATCTATGGCGACGATCGAATTCAGATTGCTGCGAATGCGAGCGTCGATATCCAGTTGCAACACAACAGCGCGATTTGGAACGTGCTTGGCGCAAAGGACGAGCTGGTGAGGAAATCTCTTGCCTGGTCACGCAAAGGCAAGTCAACGGGGCTGTTTGGCAAGGAGGGCGAGCAAAGAACCAGCTCCGCCGGCAGACACTCGGAGAGACAGGCGGCCGAGGATCACTGTGAGACGCAGCACGATGGAAAGGCAACCAGGCGGCCGAGAGGTGCCAGTCCCAGACGAAGAGCCAGCGCGCTCTGACGAAGAGCCAACGCGCCCCGTTACGAGAAGATGAGAAGTGAGGGCCATGTTAGGGACTGTGCCGTCCTCATCGCTCTGGACTGGGAGTTTTTCTAGACGATCCGCGAGCGCCCATGACAAGCAATCAGGCGGAGCGAAGCATAAGACCTGCTGTTCTAGGCCGAAAGAACCACCACGGTTCCAAGAGCAAACAAGGAACCGAAGTCGCTGCGCTCTTTTACTCCCTCATCGGAACGTGCCGTATGCTCGACGTCAATCCCACCGAATATCTGCTCGCCGCCGCGACAGTCGCGATCGAGCGTCCTGGCGAAGTTTTGCTCCCCCAATGCCATCCAGATCCTGGATTGGCCACACGCAATCGAACATGCTGTAGATTGCGCAAAAGTCGTATTTGATGGTGATGAAATGTCAGTAGGAATTTGGAAGCAGCAAGTTGAGCGCTTGCTCGCAGAAGGTCGACTTGACAAGATTATGATGGACCTAGAAGGATTTGCATTCTCGTGTCGTGGCAAGAAGCGGAAGGCGGTTCGAGCTCTGAAGCGGTACTACTCGAATCATCAACACCGAAAGAGATACCGCTATTTCCGAGATGTGGGATTCATGATCGGCTCAGGATTCG
>JAAEPE010000587.1 GCA_024222395.1 Myxococcales bacterium | reverse complement strand
GCTAGACGGCCAGTTTTGCAAACTAAGGCCGTCTACTCGCCTGCAGTGACGCCTGCGCCATCGACAACACGATCACTCGGGTGGGCAACAACCTGCGCGCCCTCCGCGAGCCCGCCGAGAATCTCCACTCGCAAGTCATTGCGATGACCAATCTCAACAGGAGTGAGCTTGGCTATCCCTCCTTCAATAGCATAGACGGCCCACTTGCCTTCGTGACGAAACGCTGAGCTCGCCGGAGCCGTGAGTACATCTTCGCCTTCCCATACCGAGATCTCGACCTCGACGCGGTAGCCATCTCCCAGCGCTTCCCATTCTTGTTTTGGACTATCTATATCTACGATGACAAGGACACGCTGCTCCTCAACACCTAGCGCCGAAATGCGCGTAAACGCCGATGGCTCGACTCTGCGCACGTGACCCACGAGATCTGTTTCCCCTCCCCAGCGCACGATGCGGGTCTTGGCGCCCGTTTTGATGTGCACCGCATCGGCGGTGAGAATGTCGGCGGTGATTTCGAGCGCACTGAGGTCTGCGATTTCGACGAGTGGAGAACCTGCCACTACGAGCCCTTGTTGGTCTTCTCGAAGCACTCGAAGAACTTTTCCCGATACCGGCGCTGAGATATCGAGCCCGTCGTCGGAATTCCCCTTTCCATCGAGCAATCCCAAAGCAGCGCGCGCTGACGCCTCATCTTGCTTGCGTACCTTCGCCGAAAAATGCGCTGCTCGCAGTTCCTCTATTCGAGCTTTCACTGCGAAATTCGCTTGTTCGATGTCGCTCTCGGACGCCACTCCTGTTTCTAGCAGTGCAGCAATGCGAGCGGCCTCCCGGCGTACTTGTTCTAGCCCTGCGGTCGCTCTGGCGACTTCAGCTCCGGCGAGTTGCATGCCGGCCTTGGCCGCAGCAAGCCTGGCTTCCGCGTTGACTCGACTCCGCTTATCGAGCAACGGAGACGTGCCGGGAACAATGCGCAAAATGTTCTCTCCCTCTGTAACCAGATCGCCTGCCTGGAGTCGGATGCGATTCATGTTGCCCGAGAGGGGTGCGGACAATACATACCGGCTCTTGGCCTCCGTCTTTCCGTCTTCATTAATGGTCACGCGCATCGGGCCCTTCGACACATCGGCGATGTCTACAATGATGGGCTTCGGCAGAAATGAAATGACAATGCCGGCAACTCCAATCCCCACGACGACCACGAGAATGAGTCGTTTGATGAGCTTGGCCAACTTCCGTTTGCGTTCCGCTTGCTGGCGACGAACTTCGGCCTGCTCCGAGCGTGTGCTGGTGTTCCTAGTTTCTTCCGACATGTGGTTATTCCCTGGTTTTTAGCACTTCGATGAGATCTTGGCGGCTCAGTTTGCGACGGACCAGAAGCGCCGAGACTACAGCGGCTCCCATCGCCACAACCGTCGCGAACGCATAACTCGCAGTGGAGACATGCACCGCGAATCGATAGGTTTCCGGATCGTTGGTGTTCATGAGCGCCTGGCACCAATACTGACCGAGCACAAGCCCGATTGGGATACCAACGATCATTTGTACAGCGAGTTCCCCGAGCAAGATGCTCGATACTTCACGTTGGCTGAATCCGAGCACCCGAAGACTGGCTAGATCGCGTGCACGCATCGACAACGAAACGCGCGCATTGTTGTAGACGACTCCGATCGCGATAATAGCGCCGAACAAGGACAGCAAGAAGGTCATGATGCGCATGGTTTCTGCGCTCTGCCCTTTGAAGCGTTCGACAACTACCGATTTTATGGTGACTTGAGCGACCGCCGGCATCTGCTTGAGTCGTCGGCGCAACTCGTCCAGCCCATCTGGATCCACTTTGAGCTGCACCAGAGAAATACTGAGTTCTTGTCCCAGACGCCTGTGCAAATCATCAATATTCATGTAGGCCTGAAGGCCAAAGGAATCATCAATGAGCGTAGCAACCGGTAGCGTGACCCTTGGGCGTTTGCCCTCGCGAACCTCGGCCTCGACCTCATCACCAACTTTGACAGAGAGGATTTCTGCGAGTTTGGCGCTCATGGCAAGCCCCTTGGTGGGCAACGTGGCCTCGACACCGTTGCGGTCGATGAGCCCCCGCAATCGGGCAGGCGTGGGCATACCCGTGACCACCGACTCGCGCCATCTTGGCCCCGAGCTGAAACGCACAGGAACCATGCGAACACCTTCCGCATCGAGCACCCCGGGCAACATTTCCAACTCATGTTCTGCCCCAATCGGTTGAGGCTGCAAGAACGCCACGGTCAAGTCTCCGCGTTGCTCCTTGTGGAAAATCACGTCGATGAGATTGTCCATCGAGTCGCTACCAAAACGACCAACGACCATGATGCCAACCGCTGCGGCAATGCCCAGTGATGAGAGGGCAAGGCGAATTGGCCGGCGGCGCAGCTCGCGCATCACCATCATCGAGGATACGCCAAAGATCCAAGCGATACCCAGCCTGTCGAGCAGTCCTCGCCTATAGCGAGCCGGCGCAGCAGGCCGCATCGCCTCTGCCGGCGACAGTCGTGTCACTTGCAGTACCGACGCTATGGCCCCAACTCCTGCCGCAAGGAAACTCACTCCGACTCCGACAAATGCAACGTCGGCGCTTACTCGAAACACCAAGGTTGGAAATCGAAAGTAGCCGGCATAGAGCTCCGTCAGTGCGCCCCCCAGCCATGCCCCCAATAGCAAGCCCAGGATGCTTCCCAGGGCTACGATGACGAAAGCGAGCTGAAGGTAGTGAAACGTTACCGAGAGCGTCGAATAGCCCAACGCCTTGAGCGCAGCGATTTGTTGCCTCTGCAGAAGGATCAGTCTCGATAGCACGATGTTCAGCAAGAATGCGGCGACCGCAAGAAAGATGGCGGGAACCACGGTCGCGTTCTGGTCAAGTCCGGCGAGCTCGCTCTCAAGAAGGAAGTTTGAAATCTGCTTATGCCGAGAAATTGCTCCAAGGCCTCCGTAGGGTTCTAGAAGCAGATCCAGCTGTCGCATCACGGCCTTCTCATCTGCCCCGGGCTGAAGGTCAATGGCAAGGTCGTTGAATGCGCCAGCCATCTCGAAGGCCGGAGCAAGCACATCGCGTTGAATCCACAAGGCGGCAATCTGTTTGTCGTCAGGGACAAAGTCGCCCATGCCCCCGAGAAAAACATATTCTGGCGACAATCCGACGCCAACGATTCGAACATCGCGAAGCTTGCCGTTGATGACTACCGGTATCGAATCGCCGGGCATCAAGCCGTGCGCTTTGGCAAACGACTCCACGACTACAGCTTCGGTATCTGTTCCCAGGCGAGGCAGTCGACCGCTTCGCAAGTACACCCCATTTAGGGCCGGTTCTCGATTCGCCGGCAGCGAGACGAGATATGCCCGTGCAACCTCGGTTAGCTCCGGTATTGGTACTGTGGCCATCTGCACAACACGGCTATAGGCGCGAGAAACTCCCGGGATTGCCTCAACGCTCGGAACCAGCGACTCCGGTGCACGTTTGAGGCTCGCAAAAACGTCGGCGAATCGGTACTTCTCAAAGTACGTGTCTTTCGATTCGTAGAGCGAACTCCATGTACTGCGCATTGTCACGTAGCTCGCGATGCCACAAGCCACAACCAGAGCAATCGTTAACACCTGCCCTTTTAGGCTATTTAGGTCACGCCACAGCTTGGTGTGCAACGATGTCACCAGCTCAGCTCCTCCGGGGCCTTTCGACTCTCGTTGACGACATTGGTAGTCACTCTACCATCGGAAAGCGTGATGACTCGGTCAGCCATCGCAGCGATCGGTGCATTGTGAGTAATGACCGCGGTCGCGGCTCCGAGTTCGCGATTGATACGCTCAATGACCTGCAAGACGATGAGCCCGGTCTGAAAGTCCAACGCTCCAGTGGGTTCGTCACACAGCAAAATTGACGGCCGCTTCGCAACCGCTCGCGCAATTGCGACGCGCTGCTGTTCACCACCACTGAGTTGAGCGGGAAAGTGATCGACTCGTTCCCCAAGGCCGACAAGTTCTAGTGCTTCTGCAGGGTCCAGCGGATCATCGGCAATCTCTGTCACGAGCGCTACATTCTCCTTAGCGGTGAGGCTCGGAATGAGATTGTAGAACTGAAATACAAAACCCACATGCCTGCGTCTGTACTGAGTGAGCTCGCTATCGCCGGCATAGGAGAGATCCGTGTCTCGAAAATGGACCTGTCCACTGGTCGCGCTGTCGAGCCCACCAAGAATGTTGAGCAGCGTGGACTTCCCGCTGCCTGAGGCTCCTAGCAGCACGAGAAACTCCCTTTCGCGAAGCTGGGCATCCACATCCTGGAGAGCTCGTACCTCGACGTCACCCATTTGATAGGTCTTTGTGACGCCCTTCGCTGTGAGGACATTTTTTCCCAGTGAAGCCATATGCTCTCGAGTTGGCTATGAATTTGTCTTGCCGGATATCTCAGCCAGACGCAATCGTGTCACCAGCAACTGCCGACGCAGCCGCAGGATCACATCGACACCAGCCCAATTCACTTCCAACTCGCGCACGAGAGTACGAGAAACCAGCACCGTCTCGACATCCTCGGGGCCGTAACACTCCACCTCGCGAGAGATGATGCCATGCTCGACCAGAGACTCTAAGAGTTCCTGGTCGCCCTCGAGAAGCTCGAGCAATGCTTCCGCAGTAACAACGCTCATAGGCGTAGCTCCTTGCGAGGAGGCTGTAGATAGAGTTCATCGCTTGTTCGCAGAATCTCTGCCAACTCCTCGCTATCCTTCTCGGGAAGTCGCAGTTCAAGCTCGACGAAAAAATCGCCCTGCTTATCCTTGCGGCTAATGCCTTTTCCTCGAAGCCTGAGTTTTGCGCCGTTCTGTGTTCTGGGTGGCACCTTCAGTTTGACTACCCCCGCAAATGTCGGCACCTCCAAGGTTGCGCCGTTATAGGCTTCGCCAAGGGTGACGGGAACCCTCAGCGTCAGATCTAGCCCTCTGCGATGCACGCTGGGATGCTCGCGCACCCGAGTCTCTATGACCAAATCTCCCGCGCCGCCCTTCCCCATTCCCGGACCACCCTTTCCGCGCAAGCGAATGGTGTCACCGGTTTCGGCCCCCGCGGGAATGCGAACCCGCGTTGGTTTGCTGGCGCCAGGCGTCGTGAGTGACACCTCCGCCCCATTGACGACTTGAGATAGATCTAGCTCTGCGATCGCGTAGATATCTTGTCCGCGCAAGGAGGGGGCAGCACCGCCTCCGAAACCACGCCCAGAATACGCCTGCCCCGAGAAACCTCCGCCAAAGAGATCTTCCAGGTCCACGTACTCACGCTCGAAAGGACTGCCGCTTCGCTCCCTTCGACCTTTCCATTGGCTGTAAGCGCGAGCCTGTTCTGCATCAAAGCCGCCGCGCAGCGACTCGTCGCCGAACTCATCGTAGGACTTGCGTTTGTTTGCATCTGAGAGAACTTCGTAGGCGCTGGACACCTCCTTAAATCGCTCTTCGGCTCCCTTATCCCCAGGGTTCACGTCTGGGTGGTATGTACGGGCGAGTTTTCTATATGCCACTCGCAACGCGGCATCATCGACGTCACGGGTAACGCCCAACACCGCGTACAGGTCTTTGCCCTCGCCACCCATTTTGTGAAGAGCTATTCGCCGCCCAAACGGTCGCGCATTCGTTGATAGGCCTTGCCCAGCTCATCGATGAGAACTTCAGCGGAGTCAGCCGCCTTGCCCGCTTCTTTGGTCAAACTCTCCTCGAGACTCAGCAGTTGTGGTTCAACCTTCTCCCACCACTGCTTAACCTCCATCTCCCCCAGGTGCACTTTCACTCGCACTTCGTCGCGGAGCTTCTTCAATTCCTCTAGTGGCTTCTTCTCACTCATACCAGGAGAGCTTGCAGCGTTCGAGCCAAGTCACCAACAGTAGGTGACCACTAATTGAGCCTCAACACCCATTGATCGCGCATCCCCTGCGCACCGCCCGCGAGGCTAGCGAAGTTGTTGCCGACCGAAAGATCAATTCAGCCGCTTGCGGCGCCAGGCGAACACGAGAAACACCAATAGCGCCGACAGCGGTGTGCCGGGCCCCGCAGCGTTGCAGACGCCACCGCCGCCACCGCTCTTTGGCCAACGATAGGTATCAAGGTAGTTGTCGCATCAATTCACTATTTTCGGCTCCTCAGCAGAATCTGTGGGTCATCGGCTTCTCCGGTAGCTGCCCCATGGTGTGATAGAGGGCGATTTCGGTGGCTTTGAGGGTTCTAAAGCCGTAGCTTTTTCTGAAGGTCAGTTTCAACCGGTTGTTTTGCCCCTCGACGGCCCCCAGCGATACGCTGTCTCTGGCCTTGATCCAGTTGAGAAGCAACTGCCGGTGTCG
>JAAEPE010000586.1 GCA_024222395.1 Myxococcales bacterium | reverse complement strand
TACCTGTACCGATGGCACTCGTTCTCAGTCTCTAGGAAGTTGCTGGCTCATTGGGCGTAGGTGGTGTTACAAAGGCGCGTCGTTACGTGGAGATACCTCATGTTCAGCATATTCCGTCGCAAGAAAGATTCTCCATCGCAGGTCCACTAGTACCCCGAGCAGCAGGAATCAGACACAAAAAACGAGAAACCTTGAAAGTGCTGTTTTTATTGAGACAATCGGGATCTTGAAAACCCGATCATTGCAGAGCGCTCAACTTTCAGAGTCCACCAAAGGCACGCAACACCGGCATTTCATCGGTGTCGAGCAAGCATGAATCGCCCCACGACTCGCCTTCTGTCCCTGTTGGCAGGTCTGCTCCTGATAATCGGCCTTCGACGCTTCATGAGCTATGACAAGAGCGCCTCGGTAGAGCCTACGAGCGGCACACCTGAGGCCGAAGCGGAGAAGATGGCGAACAGCAGCGTCCAAACTGGCCGGTATCGGGCGGTGTCTCCGCCGATGTTGCGAAAGAAAGCAGAACCAAAACCGTCCATCAGTCCCCACAAGAGCTTTCGCAACTCCATTCGAGAGCAGCTTATCTCCATCGAACCCGAACTCATCGCCTGCTTGGCAGACGGAAACCGGGGCGGCGACTGCAAGCATGAGCCTCGCGACCAGGAGGAAGCGCAAACTCGTCAAGGAGGCCCGTAGCTAGCTGGCTCTTGCCACTGGTGGCCCGGGGCCTGAGGGCTCCTGAGGGCTGGAGTTCCCATGGGATAAGCCTGTAGCGTAGTTTCTTGAATTCTATGGCATTCGCACGCAATTGGCCCAGCACGGCTCTTGCTATAGATTTGAGAGAATGAGCAACGGTGAGTCACCTTCCGGATTTGCAAGCTTGAAGTCTCTTCTTGTGCTCTTCATCGCCGTTCTGGCCATCGTGAGTCTCAGTGGCATAGTCGCGCCTGAAGCACAGGCCCAGCAGCGCGCGAGCAGTGCCAAGCCAGTGCCAAAGCAGGCAATGGCTCGAGTAACGAAGTTACGGTCGGTAGCTCGGGCAGCGAAAGCCAATGGGCAACGCGCAAAGCAGAAGGTCGCCACGCGCTTCCGCACGACGGGGCTTGGGCGGGCCAAACTCGATGGGCTCAAGACGAATACACTGGCCCTAACGCGCAAAGCAGCTCGTCAGGTGAGAGTTCGAGGGCGGGTTGCAAAGCGCAAACTCGCAAAGTTCATTCGAGCCAAGGCGGTGACCCGAGGTTGGAAGAAGTGGCAAAAGACCCTCTTGGGCGAGCAGAGGATGGTGGTAATCGCCGGCACGCGCGGGCTCCCGAAAGAAGTACTTCGTCAGCAACAAGGCGTTCTGAAATTTGTGGCTAGCGCCAATGGCAAACGAGCGGCAACCGCGTTTGTTGTGCAACACGACTCGGATGGAACTTCTCTGATACTGACAAATCACCATGTCATGAATCATGGCAGTTCGAGTGAGCACTTCATCGAGCTTGGCGATGGCAGCAGAGTTAGACCTCTGAAGACGGTGGCTTCTGACAAGTCTCTCGACTATGCCTTGGTACGCGTGCCGACCAGCGCCTCACTCTCTCGCGTGTCCACCATCCATCTGGCCAACGGTGCAGCCTCTGGGGCAATCTACTCCATCGGATTTCCGAATGCTCCGAAGCTAGCTCGTGACGGCAATCTAGGCCACGCCGAACTCTCGAGGGTTTTCGCTTCGGGCACCTCCTCAACTCGGTCGCTCCTCAAAGAACAGCCCAAGACGATCCAAATGGGCATCACAGGAAGAGCTGAGACAGTGTATCAAGGCAAATCTGCCATGGTGGACGCATCGCTTCCCGGATTTCACGGTAGCAGTGGTAGCCCCGTCTTCAATGCCGAGCATCAACTTGTGGGGCTCATGGTTCAAGGCGCGTCTGGAGCCGTCATCAATCGCGCGAAAGGCAAGGTCCTCAGTGGGGCTTGGAGTTCTTCTTACGTCACGACCCAAGCCATCCATAGCCACCTGGCGGTCACGCAGGGACAGAGAGCTGGATCGAGTCGAAGGTCGGTCGAACGGCTCTTGAGCGGAACCCGTCCTGCCAGATTGATAAGCGGCGGTCGACGTCAGAGCACGATCGAACCCGCGTCAGACGAGCCCTAGACTCGAATCAGAGCATTAGCTGGCATCGCCAGGTGTCGACAAGGCTGGCTCCGCACGCACGCACGCGCGGTCATGTTTTGCAGAGAGAGAGAGAGAGTACGCAATCGCCGCGCCCCGCAAGATGACCAGATCGCCTGCTGCCGTGAACGCGGTGTAGAGCACTTGAGGTTGGCATAGCAGGCGCCACTCACGCTACCATGGAGCTAGCCATGGGTGCAGTTCCTGAAAGTGGGCGGCTATGCCGCCATCTGCCTCTATTAGCGGACGTTGGGAGCTCTATTAGCGGACGTTGGGAGCTCTATTAGCGGACGTTGGGAGGCCACAACCCGGACGCAGATGGCGGCATAGCCCGGCATAGCCCCCCGCTTTCAGGAACTGCACCCCGGCGCTGCGGACGCCTTGCCTAAGCGAGGGCGCCAGAGTATCCTTGTGTTTTGCGACTTCGGCGTAATCTTACCTGTGGGGAGATCGATGGCTTTGACACAGATTCTGATCGACTGGGAGGCGTTGGAGACAGCCGTCGAGAGGAACTCACCCCGAACCGAGAGCTTCATTGAGCGTGCTTCCGGGCAGGTTATAACAATCTCGAGCGGGGAGCCGGAGGCTGCACAACTGAAAGCCAAGGTTGCCGCCAACATCGATGGGTACGTGCGGGTAGAGCCCGCTTCCTCGCGAGAACAGTACCGCTGGATGGAGCGCTTTGTGGGCTCTGTGACAGAGGAGCCCCTCCAACAGCGTCTCCTCATCTCGATAGATGGCAAGGGGGCATTTCGCCGGTTCAAAGATGTGCTCCTGGCCTGTCCAGTCGAGCGCGAGCGCTGGTTCAGCTACCGATCGAATTTACTGCACTGGCACATTCAGACTTGGCTGGCCAATAACGAACTCGCTGGCGTGACCGAGCCCCCGTGGGGGGCCCTCGGCGCCCCAGAAGAGCTGCCGGAATCCGACACCCCGCGATCCGCGCCGAGCGGTGCCGCCGGCGAAGTCCTTCGGCGTCAAGCTCGTGATATTGTTGACAAGATTGCTCCTCTCGATTTGCCAAGCGCCATTGCATTCCTAGAGTTCTTGCAGGCGCGCGGAAGCGAGAGCATCAAAGGTTCGCCCAAAGGTGAAGAGTCCAGCGAGGTCGCGGTATTGGCTGGACCGAAGATCGTCCGCTAAGGAAATCGTAGACTTATGAGGCGTATCAGCCTCTCGCGCTACCTGAGGCGTGATGAAGCTCCTTTGCCGGAGACGAGATTCCAGGCTACTATGAAGTATAGTGAATCGGACTCTTCTTCTGAACGCCACTTACGAGCCACTGCGCGTGATCTCGTGGCAGCGGGCCGTGTCCATGCTCTGCGTGGGCAAGGTTGAGGTCGTTAAGAGCTACGATAGGGTACTGAAGGCTGTTTCATGGAGTCTTCACATGCCCGCGGTGGTGCGCCTGGTGAGTTTCGTCCAGCGTCAACGAATGCGCATTGCCATGACGCGCCACAATATCTTCCTGCGAGACAACTACCAATGCCAGTACTGCCTCAAGAAGCTGCCAGCCAGAGATCTAACTCGTGATCACGTGATTCCTCGCTCCAAGGGCGGGGGGATGACGTGGGAGAACATTGTCGCCGCATGCGTGGGCTGCAATCGAGATAAGGGCTGCCGTACCCCAGAAGAGGCCAACATGCATTTGGCGAAGAAACCCGAGCCCCCGCGGGGATTGCTTGGAAAGTACTCACTCAATCTGGGCACGAAGCCAGAGGAGAGCTGGAAGGACTTTCTCAGCTGGGGCCTTCGTAGGCACAAAGCACCCGTCTAGACCGTCGAGCGAAAAGAATGACCGAGGATGGTGAGTTCTGATTTTTCGAGTGCAAGGCGCGGATGAGGATTTTGCCGGGGAAAATTACGAAATGAGCAACGCTGCAATTGGGAAAGCAGGACCATCAGAACGATCATTGTTTGCGCTCGGTGGTCTAGGCGTCTGGTGTAGAACACCAGACCGAAGCCGATGGCGCCCAACCTCGTTCTGCGAAGCAGAGCGCGTTGAAAACTGATGCCAACTACGGCGTTCTGCTTCGCAAACGCCGTAGTTGGCATCAGCTTTCTAGAGCGGCGATGGTGGGGCCCAGATCCAGCCATCTAGATCGAAGGGCTCACCCTCTGGCATTGTCCATTCGTCGCGGGAGCGGAGAAAACCTGTGTATGCGCTGACCAGGGCGTCGAAGCAATTATCGTTGCGCAAGACGTCCTCCCGGCTCATGCCACTGGTGGTGGCAAAGCACAATGACTCCATGCCCTCGATGATGCTGGCCCGCGTTCGCCAAGGGTCCGCGTCCCGCTTGTAGCCCTGAGCGGCGTGTGCGCCAAAGAGCGCGTGTATCGTGCACCGTGGTGAGACCTCGATGAGGGAGTCATTGAGGGCGTAGCCCATCGTGGCAAGCCGCCGGCGGAGATGATTGGCTCGGCTGGTGATAGCCCAGCTACTCTGCCCGATTTGCTCTCGCGGGAGGATTCCTCGGCCGTAGTGGAGCTCTACCTCCGTGCACCTATGTGTGTATGGGGGCAGGCGCTGAGTTGCGGCGGCGGGTGGGGCGGCGACTTGGTGAAACCCAGCTCCCTGATGCAGTGCGACGATTCGATTTGGATCCGCCATTACGTGCTGGGCTTGAAGCTCTTGACCGGCTTCGCGCAGCCAGCGAGTTGCTACATCGTTGCAATCGACGTCGCCTGGACAAGCAGTGAGTGCGCAGCGCGTGCAAGCGGGCTGGGTGAGGGGAGCATTGATGGCGATCGCGGTTTCGCTATGAGGTTGCTCGGCCAGAAAATGCAAGAGGGTTTCATCAGTCCATGGCTGGCTCGAGTTGGCGGAATGTTCTGGCCCGCGCATGAGCACGGCAGCCACGCTCGCCTCTGCGCCCTGCCTGACGAGCACGGCGAGGGCCGTGGTCTTGCCGCGCGCGCCACCGAGGTCGATGCCGATGAATCTCTGATACTTGCCCACGAGAAAGGTGTTTTACCATTCGGGGGCCCGAGGTTCTATGTCGTTCCGACCCGCGGCAGTGCTCTCCGCTAAATCCCTTGGTCGGAGGCCGGCTCGCAACATCGCCCGCTTTGGTCTCCGCTAAATCCCTTGGCGGAGCCAAGGGCAAACAGAATCACCAGTCCTTCAAAAGGGCTGGTGCCGGGAGTCGGACTCGAACCGACACTCTCTCACGAGAAGGGGCTTTTGAGACCCCCGAGTCTACCGATTTCTCCATCCCGGCGATGAGGAGGCGCGACAGTAGACGACTTGCTCGGCCCCCGCAACATCCCCGAGGCGGGAATTCTCTTGTATGAAGACCACATGCGCACAATTGCCCCGGTACTCGCCCTGGTTGCTCTGCAATTCTCCTGTGGCTCTAACTCTGCTTCGGGCACAACCGCCGAGCCTTCCCTAAAGGGGGTGGTGCAAGATGCGAAAGAGGTGCATCTCTCGGACGTTCGTCAGCTCACATTTGATGCGGGAGAAAACGCTGAGGCGTATTGGGCATTCGATGGCAGCGAACTCATCATGCAGTCCAAGCGCAAGCCATTCTCTTGCGATCAGATCTACCGACTACCTCTGGACGGTAGTCGCCCAAAATTGGTCTCGACCGGGCTCGGACGCACGACCTGTTCGTACTTCCTCCCAGGGGATAGAGAGATTGTCTACTCCTCTACCCACGCGGCCAGCGATACCTGTCCCGAGGTGCTCGATCACAGTCAGGGTTATGTTTGGCCGATCTACTCTGAGTACAACATCTACGTAGCAAGTGCCGATGGCAGCAACTTGCGAAAGCTCACAGACACGCCGCACTACGCCGCGGAAGCGACTGTCTGTGCGACGAATGGCGCCATCCGATTTACCTCGACTCGCAACGGCGACCTGGATCTCTATCGCATGGACCGAGACGGCTCTAACGTTGTTCAGCTCACCGACACTCCGGGATACGACGGAGGCGCCTTCTTCTCTCAGGATTGTTCTCAGATCGTCTGGCGGGCGTCCAGACCCACCGGGGACGCTCTCAAAGAGTATGAGGCTCTCCTGGGAAATGGGCTCGTTCGCCCAAGCAAACTCGAGACTCTTTGTGGCAGATGCGAATGGCAAGAATGCGCGTCAAATTACCTATCTAGATTCCGCTTCGTTCGCCCCATACTTCCACCCGAGTGGCAAGCGAATCCTTTTTTCGACGAACTTTGCCGAAGCGGGTGGCGCGCGAGTTCGACATCTGGGCAGTGAATACTGACGGTACGGACCTTGAGAGAATTACCTACGCCAAAGGGTTCGATGGTTTTCCTATGTTCTCGCCGGATGGTAGCAAGATCGCCTTCAGCTCGAATCGCAACAATGCCAACGATGGCGAGACTGACGTCTACGTAGCCGATTGGGTAGATGCGAGACGAGGAAAGATGCGAGGGGCGGGGGCTGATACCGTTGCCGCAGATGTAGCGTGGCTTTCCGACGATGCTCGCGAGGGCAGGGGGGGAGGGACCGATGGTATCGAGGCGTCGGCGGAGTGGCTCGCCAAGCGCTTTGCCGGCATGGGGCTTGCCCCAGGCGTCAATGGTTCCTTCTTTCAGGAACTCAAAGTGACGACTGCCGTGAGTCGGGGGGGGCGAAGAACACCCTCGCCATCGGCAAGAAGAATGCAGTGGAGCGAGACTTCCTTCCAATGGGCTTTTCCGCCAACGGGCAAGTCTCCGCAAAGACCGTCTTTGTCGGACACGGCGTGGTGGCTCGCGCAGCCTTCGCTGGCGGACTCGCCGAGCGAAGTGCCACCGTCTCACTCAATGTTGACCTCGCGACGGAGCAGAGCCCGTCGCGGAATGTCATCGCTAAGCTCGCGAGCGGAGCATCCGAGAGCCTGCCAGGAGCTTTGATTATCGGAGCTCACTACGATCATCTTGGCTACGGTGGCGAATCTTCTCTTAGTGAAGATTCGCGGGCCATTCACAATGGTGCCGATGACAATGCCTCTGGTGTGGCAGGGCTCCTGCAAATCGCCGGTGCACTTGCGCGGAGCACCGAACCTTTGGCGCGCGACGTCTACTTCGTGGCCTTCGCTGGTGAGGAGAGCGGGCTGCTCGGCTCAAAATACTTCGTGGAGGCAATGCCAAAGGAGGCCGCACCGATTGCCATGTTGAACATGGATATGATCGGGCGTCTTCGCGCGAACCATCTCAGTGTCATCGGCACCACCACCGCGAAGGAGTGGCCCGTGATTGCGGAGGACGCTTGCTCCCAGGGCCGAGTCGAATGCGGCATGGGAGGAGATGGCTACGGGCCGAGAGACCATTCGAACTTGAGCGATGATGCCTCGGCCGTGAACGCGCCGGAGGTTCTGCAGTGGCGGATGTCGTTCTTCGCGTAGCCAGGGTGGTTGCGGCGCGCAACCGTTTGCTGACGTTCCCAAAGAGTGAGGCCCCAACGAGGCCAAGTCGCCGATCGTTTGGGGCTTCATTGGGAACGATTCCAGATTACAGCGGAGATGCCAGCAAGCCCGGCATGCTACTCGCCGGAGTGCGGCCGGGTGGGGCTGCCGCTCTAGCTGGCATCAAGGGCGGAGATCGCATTCTCGCGATTGGCGATACCGAGCTTCACAGCGTGAAGGACCTGATGTACGTGCTCCAGTCGGCCAAGCCTGGCGACGAGGCCATTGCGAAGGTCGAGCGAAATGGCAAGACTCGGATGCTCCGGTTCAAGTATCAGGAGAGCACGCGCAAGCACTAGGAATTGTTAGCTTAGGCACCGCTTATGGCCCGAATATTTCGTATTGAAAAGGGAGGCTCGGCGAGTGACACTCCGCGAATCTTGACTGACCGCAATCCAGTGCCTGCTCTCGCGACGTCTTGCGCTGCTGCCATCTTGGCGGCAACCGCGATGGGTTGCGCGACAGCAAGTTCGGCCGACCCCGATGCTGGGAAGCCCGCGCTCTTCGGCGATGCTTCGGTGGCTGGGCGGCCCGACGCTGCGATTCAGGGGATCCGCCCCGATGCAGGCATGCCGGCAGACGCAGCACCGCCGCCTGCGGATGCCAGCCCGGATTGTGTGAAGGGACCTGTGAATCTGCTTAGCAACGCGGATTTTGAGCTGGGCTTGGCCCCTTGGGTTGAGACTTCAGGGGGCGGCTATGCCCTGGTGGTCAACGAGTCCGAAATCACCGGCGTCGACGCTGCTAGCGGGATCTTCTTGGCCTGGATGGGTGGCTACTCTCCCGTTGGAGGTGCGACCGATGTTCTCCTGCAGGACTTCGTGCTGCCGTCGGACGCCACGCCTCTCAGCTTGGACGGCATGATCTGGGTAGACAGCGCCGAAATACTCGGCCTAGCTTTTGACACACTCGACCTAGAACTTGTCAATGTCGCCTCAGGGGCGTCGCTCGAGGTGCTGAAGTCTTGGTCGAATCTCGACAAGGGCAGTGGTTGGGTGCCCTTTACTGTATCGGTTGCCGGAGACTACGCTGGGCAGACTCTGCGCCTGCGCATGACAGCTGACGTCGACTCCAGCAACAATTCTAGCTTCCTTTTCGACACTCTCTCGCTCAATACGACGACCTGCCAGTAGGGGCAATCGCCAGCCGATCACCATCTGGGGGGCTGCCACACGTGTCGGTGGCGTATGGGGCTCTGGTAGACTCGGCAGGTGAATGCTGGATCGCGCATGACGATGTATCTTCTCGCTCTTGGCGCAATGGGGTTGGGGAGTGCGGTCGGATGTTCCAAACCTGGTGAGGATAGCGAGGCGAAGCGGACGCCGATTCCCGAACCTGCGCCCGGCGCTAGCGTTCCAAGCTCATGGTCGGTCCCTGTGAAGGCGGCCGGTGCCAAGGTTCGCAACTTGGACGCGGCCACACTCAACGCTACGAAACCCGATTTTGCCGACGATGAACGCAAGGCGTGGCGTCTAGACAGACTCTTAAGCGACTCAGAGTTTCCCCTGGGGGCACTTGTCGAAGCAATTGGAGTCGATGGTGTTGGTATTTCGATTCGAAGGCAGGACGGCGAGGATGCTCCCGTGCCAGTTATCGTGCTCACAAGGCGAGGAGAGCTGGTCGCGGCAGCGGTGAGCGCCAAAGAACCATTTCCCAACTACCACGGTCAGGGCGGTCGGCTTAAGCGACCGGGTGACCCGTTCCCACGCCTGATTTCTCCTTTAGCGCGCTTGCGAATTTCGGGCACGGGTATGAGGACGAAGGAACACGTTGCACCAGCCAGTATCGAAGGATTGCTAATTCAAATTGGCGATAATCCTCCCAGTCAGATCTCATCGAGCGTGCTCGGTTCAGTGCCTTCCTCCACAGTGCTTGGCGACTCGGGCAACAAGAAGACGCAGTGGAATGTTCGAGACCTCGTCGCTGCGAGCGTAGGAGAATCTGCGGTGTTGATTGCGGTCGAGGGGGACGAAAGCGTAGCGGTGACGTCTGCGCAGTGGTCTGATATGCGGATACGACCCGTTCTGCAGCTCAATCGCCGCGGACAGCTGAAGTTTCAGTGGCAAGAGGATACGGCGGCTGTAGCAGGGCAGGTCGTGGTGCGCACCGTTCGGCTTCTCAAGCTGAAGAAATAGTCCGCTCTTCTCGCGCGTGGTGCGCTGCAACTCGAATTGGAGTCTGGCACTCCCGGCCGGGCCTGTGAAAGACTGGCCACAACCTATGAGAGTGCAGCTGCTGTGCGCCATCCTACTCATTGCCTCGTGCAAGCAAGAGACTCGAAAGACTCGCGAGCCGGCCGCTCCTCGTAAGGGGCTCCCCGGAGCCGAGCCCTACGCAGACGAGCTTTCTCGAAAACTCGCTTTGGCGCTCTCCGCAAAAGGGCCTCACTACAAGCCGCGGACGCGTCACCTTCATGCCGATGGGGCTCCGAAATATACCAATAGGCTAATAGCGGAGCCATCGCCGTATCTCGGCCAACACGCTCACAATCCCGTCAACTGGTATCCGTGGGGCGACGAGGCCTTTGAAGCCGCGAAGCGATTGGATCGTCCCGTGCTTCTGAGCATCGGCTATTCGACATGTCATTGGTGTCATGTGATGGAAGAGGAGTCATTCGAAGACGAAGAAACGGCCCGTTACCTCAATGAAAACTATATTGCGATCAAGGTTGATCGAGAGGAACGCCCGGATATCGACTCCATCTATATGAGTGCACTCCGAGTGATGGGGAAGGGCGGCGGGTGGCCACTCAATGTCTGGTTAACTCCTGATCGGCGCCCCTTCTACGGTGGAACCTATTTCCCCCCCGAGGGACAGCGAACCGGACGAGCGGGTTTTGTGACCGTTCTCCGAGAGTACAAGGAGGCCTTCGATGGCGATCGCAACAAGTTTCTAAGGAACTCAGAGCAGATTGCTCAGAGAATTGCTCGGATGACGCGGCCGCCGGCTGGAACCGTCGTGGTTCCTGGTGCAGAAGTACTCACTGCCGCTGCCCAGCAGTTTGCCGGGCGCTATGACTCGACGAACGGAGGGCTGGTGGCCGATCGCCGGGGAAGCAAGTTTCCCTCATCCCTTCCGATTCGTTTCTTGCTCCGCTACGCTCGCCGCAGCGGTGATGCGAAGTTTTCTGAGATGGCCGTCTTCTCCTTGGACAAGATGGCCGCTGGTGGCATGTACGATCAGGCCGGCGGGGGCTTTCATCGCTATTCCACGGATCCTCTTTGGCTAGTTCCTCACTTCGAGAAAATGCTCTACGACAATGCTCTCCTTGTGAGTGCCTACGTGGAGGCATTTCAGGCGCTCGGACACCCGCGGCATGCGACGGTCGCAAGGCATATCCTCAGCTACGTCGCTCGCGAGATGCGAACACCCGAGGGCGCATTCTTCTCCGCCACCGATGCCGATAGCATTGGGCCGGGGGGCGAGCGGGAGGAGGGCTACTACTTCTCTTGGACTCCAGACGAAATCGAGGCGCTCTTCGGCCCCGATGATGCCAGGCTCGTAGCCGCGTACTTCGGGGTCACAAAGCGCGGCAATTTTGAAGGACGCAGCATTCTCAATGTGCAAGGACCCTTGGCTACGTTTGCCGAGGCTGAGGGAATCTCGGAGAGCGACGCACAACGCGTCATCGACGAGGCCAGGGAGACTCTCTACCGGGCCCGCCAAGAACGGCCCGCTCCACATACCGACGACAAGGTGCTTGTCGCTTGGAATGGCCTGATGATATCTGCCTACGCGCAAGCTGGGCGAGCTCTGGGCCCGGATGCGGGTCGCAACCTTGACTACATCGAGATTGCAGGCAGAGCCGCTGATTACATCCTCGGTTCCATGCGCAAGGGACCGAGGCTCTTGCGAAGCTCTCAGGGGAGCAAGGCGCACTTACGTGCCTACGTGGATGATTACGCTTTCTTCATCTCAGGCCTTCTCGATCTATACATGGCGAGCAGTGAGGTTCGGTGGCTCGATGAGGCCATCGTACTGCAGGCGCAGCTCGATACCCACTACGCTGATGAGCGCGGGGCCTACTTCATGACCGCGGACGATCACGAGGAGCTTCTGACCAGGGAGAAACCCTCTTCGGACGGAGCCATTCCCTCAGGCAACTCCTACGCCGTTCTGAATCTCCTGCGGCTCTACCAGCTCACCGGAAGAACAGCGTATCTCGAGCGAGCGGAGGCAGCTCTGCGGGCCTTTGGAAGACTCTTGCGGACGGGGCCTACCGGGCTCTCCGAAATGCTCTTAGCCCTCGACTACCACAGTGACGCGGTAAAGCAGATCGTGATCGTGGCCCCCCCCGATGGCGATGCCAGCGAGTTTCGAAAGATCGTCGGGGCAGCCTGGGTTCCAAACCAGGTCTACGTCGAGACAACGGAGGGGCCGCGCCTCGACGCCCTGGCGTCCAAGGTGCCGCTCGTCGCTTCCAAGGTGGCTATTGCAAAGAAAGTCACGGCCTACGTCTGCGAAGACACCCAGTGCGATCTCCCCACGGGCGACCTGAGGGTATTTCGAAAGCAACTCGCCAAAGTTCGCATGCTTCGCAAGGAGGGCGACGCTACGGGGGAGTAGGGGGGGCCGCTTGGAGACTGGTGTCAAATACACCCGTCTCCAAGGCCGAGCGGCTGGGACTGTCACCAGAACGCAGGGGCCAGGTCGGTCAGTGGCAGGACGCTAGCTTGAGTCGTCAATGATTCGCTTATCTCGGCAAAAAGTTGCCCACCCAGAACGGAGGATGCTAGCGGTTTATGTACGCGCCATCGTGGGGGTGGTGCACAGGCCCCTCTGGGAGCCGCAGAAGGCCCTAATGAGTGAAATGACCGCAGCATCAGAGACCGAAGTCGGGAGTCCGATTTGCTTGAAGGGCACGACCCAAGGCTTTGAAATCTTAATCGAGAGTGCTGCTTCGGCCGAGATTATCGCCAGTGAGATTGAGGCCAAACTTCACGAAGCTCCGGGGTTCTTTAAGGGCGGTGATGTGATTTTGCGTTTCGACGATGCTCCTCCCCGCGGATATCTCGGTCCAATAGAGGAAGTCACCGACCGCTATGAGCTTCGAATTGTCGGGGTCCAGGGCCCGGGCAAGACCGCGGAGCAAGAGAGCTTGCACGAGCTCATGAGCGATATGGGATTGGTTGAGCCTGTGCTCGCGACCGGCAGCGAGGCGGTCGAGCCCGACCTCGCAACACTTGCCTTGGACGCAGAACTCAAGGCCGCTGTCGAAGCGCGAGCTGTCGCCGAGGAGCGTGCTGTCGCCGCTGAAGAGCGAGCCGCCTCTGCGGTAGCGCCCACACTCCCGACGCAGCAAGCAGAGTCCGTCTCTGGAGACGAAGCACTGGCACCCAAGATGGTTGTTGGCCCAGTCCGCTCCGGTTGCATCCTCGAGGTTGCTGGTCACCTCATTATTCTCGGAGACGTGAACCCAGGCGCCGAAGTTCGCGCCACGGGCAGCATCGTCGTCTTGGGACGCCTGCGCGGGATAGCCCACGCAGGTAGCGAGGGAGGATCATCCTTCATTCTCGCTCTCCAGCTCGAACCACAACAACTCCGAATCGGATCCCTTGTCGCGAGGGCAGGGGATGCCGATGCCACGCCAGAGCGTGCAGAAATAGCATACGCCAAAGACGACGCCATTATGGTCGACAACTACAAGGGGCGACTTCCCTTCGGTATCGCAACAGCCAAGTTCTAGGAAAGAGAAAAAGCATGGGCAAAGCAATCGTAATTACTTCAGGTAAGGGTGGCGTCGGAAAGACCACCTCCACAGCCAACATTGGTGCAGCGCTGGCGCAACAAGGTCACAGCGTTGTCCTTGTTGATGCAGATATCGGACTCCGAAACCTCGACGTCGTATTGGGGCTCGAAAACCGCATCGTCTTCCACATGATCGACGTGCTCAAGGGCAAGTGCTCTTTGCAGAAGGCCGTTATCAAGGATCGCCGCATCGAAAACCTCTTCCTGCTTCCGTCCTCACAGGTTGACGAGAAGGACGCTGTCAATGAGGAGCAGATGCTCCACCTGGTTGGCCAGCTCAAGAAGAGCTACGACTACGTCATCATCGATTGCCCTGCCGGAATTGAGCAGGGATTCCGCAATGCGATTGCCGGTGCTGATGAAGCCGTGGTCGTTGCGACGCCTGAGATTAGCTCGATTCGCGATGCGGACCGAGTGGCAGGTCTCCTGGCTGCGGCCGACATTCCGACTCGACTCATCGTCAATCGCATCTCTGCTGCGATGGTCAAGAAGGGCGATATGCTCTCCAAGGATGACGTCATCGACATCCTCGCTCTCGACCTCCTTGGCGCTGTGCCACTGGACGATGAAATCATCGCCACAACCAACAAGGGCGTGCCCGCGACTCTCGAGGGAACCTGTCCTGCCGCAATGGCGTACGAAGTGGTTGCGCGTCGTCTAAACGGCGAAGTTGTCGACGATGTTGTCCACAACGTCGGCTTCTTTGCCCGTATTGGCCGAGCAATCGGTCTTTCCCACACTGCGTAAGCGCCGGCACGAAGGAAGTGATGCAAATGCAACAAGTATGGAATGACATTAAGGGGCTACTCACTGGACGCCGCGCGAGCAAAGAGGTGGCCAAAGGGCGCCTGCACTTGGTCCTGGCTCACGATCGCACGGGGCTCGATGGAGCCAAGCTGCAAGAGATGCGCGAAGAAATCGCCGCGGTGATTGCCAAGTACGTGACCATCGATGCTGAGGCTGTCGATATTCAAATCGAGCGTGTGTCTCGTGAGAGCACGGAGCTTCGAGTTTCGAGCCCAGTACGAAACCACAGCACGCTTTCTTAGAATACAAGTGCCCTGGTGGGCACTGGCATTCTAGCCGTGCTCGGCGTTCGCCGAACGCGGCTTCGTTTCGCTTCCTTTGGAAGCTGTTGGCCTCGGCTCCCCGGAGGCTGGTCTGTCCTCGGCGCGTTGGAGCGTGTGGCTCGGAGACCGGTGGGCCTCGCCGCATGTGTCTCGCAGACTCGGGCTGGTTTACGGGATCGATTCAGGCTAGTCGATGTGCCCCGGAGCTCCTCCTACAGGCGAGAAGCAAGAAACGACCGCTACTCCTCTTCGAACGGAAGTGTAGCGTTCTCGTCGCCTTTGAGGGCGCCTAAGTCAGCAGTAGTCTTGCGCAGTCTTGTGGCGAGCTCTTGAACGAAGCTCCATAGGAGCTTCACGGATAACTCCGGCTGTTTCTTGATGATGCTGTAGAACTCTTTGCGGCCGATAACGATGAGCCTGCACGTCTTCTCAGAGGTCGCCGAGAGCGAGCGAACAGTGCGGTCAATGAGCGCCATCTCGCCAAAGTGCTGCCCTTTCTCGAGAAGGGCGAGATCTACGGGGCCTTGGTGCAGGCGAACGCTACCCGCGAGCACAACAAACATCGCATCGCCCTCGTCGCCCTCGCCAATGATGAGCTCGCCACCAAGGTACTCGCGCGTCTCGGTCATGTTCATGATTCCGACCAGCTCCTTGTAGCTGAGATAGCGGAACAGCTGCATGCCCTTGAGCACTTCGAGTTTGAGACTCAGCTCTTCGGCTCGTGCGTTGTCGCCGCCGTCTTCGGATTGCTCTGCATCGCCGAGGACGCGAACGACGACATTAGTGATGTTGTCGTGTCCGCCACCGGCATTTGCTCGGTCGATCAGCGCAGTGGGCACGTCCTTCACATCGCCCGTAGTCAGTAGACCAGGCAACTCCGAATCTGTGAAGTAGACGTACATACCGTCCGAGCAGAGCAGGAGGCTATCGCCGGGAAGAATGTCAAAGTCAAACGTGTCGACCTCGACCGAGGCATAGACACCGACAGCACGCGTCACCGCATTCTTGAACTTCTTGTAGGGAGAAGTCTCAAATTCCTCTTCCTTGATCTTGCCCCGCCTGATGAGCTCGTTCATGAGGGAGTGATCCTCCGTGAGCTGGTGACACTCGTCTTGTCGAGTCAGGTAGATTCGCGAGTCGCCAACGTGGGCGATGAAGCCGCGAAGATTACTTGGATCGCCGGCGATGAGCAGTACGGAAGCGGTGGTGCCCATGCCACGCTTCTCAGGCTCGGCTTGAGCCCTGTTGTAGACGGTGGCGCATGCATCTTGGATAGCGCGTTCCAGCAGCTGGAGAACCTCTTGCTCCTGCACGGCGGCATCCTCCTGCACGAAGCGGTCAATGAGGCCGCGGTGCTGATAGACCGCATCGCGAATCTGGTGGACCGTGATGGAGGATGCCACCTCGCCCGCAGCGTGGCCACCCATGCCATCGCAGACGACGAAGAGGCGGAGCTTCTTGTCGATGAGGAAGTTGTCCTCGTTGTGGTCCCTCGCCCGTCCAACGTCGGTGGCAGCCGCAAATGTAAGCTCCATCGCTATTCTTGAAGTATCACGTAACGACGTTGGCGGTCAACGGTACCCCCATGTATTTCCACGTATTTCAGTGTCTAGGGCGATCCGAGCTGTTCGAGGAGCCCTGGACGTAGGGCGTTGTTGAGAAGCCCTCTGATGTCGGCAAAGTGCAAGCGTCCCCAGTAGGCGACTCCGTTGATGACCAGTGCCGGTGTGTGTTGAATACCAGCCGAGCGCACTAGCGCAAGCTCCGCATCGAGGGCATCAAGATGGCGTCCGCTCTCCAGGCATTGCTCGAACTTCTCAACGTTGAGGTCGAGCACTCCCGACGAGGCCAATTCGATAGCGAGGGTCTGATCGAAATTTATGCGACGTTGTTTTTCGAAGGCGTGTCGGTAGAACTCCCAAAACACCGATTGCTCACGGGCGCAGAGCGCTGCCTGGTGCATGAGGGGCGCGTTGTCCTGCCCCGGAAGCGACGGGTCGTAGAGAGGGCGAAAGACGATGCGCACTTCATCTGGATACGCCTTGCGAATGTCATCGAGGTTTCGAGACATACGCCCGCATAGGATGCTCTGAAAATGACAGACAAAGACGAGGGTCACTACGGCCGTATCTGGGCCTTGGACAAGCGCTCCATTTGCGAGCTTGGCGAGCGATACCGACGTTGGGCGATCCGGACGTGCGGCAATGGGGGCGCCGTCGAGAGTGCCGCGAATCCTGCGGCTTGTGAACCGCTCTTCTTCGTCGGCTGCTATTCGTCGCTTGGCGACGTCTGCGATGGCGACTCCACTGGATTGCAGCTCGAGAGCATCTGCATAGGCGGCATCGTAGAGCACCTCTAGCTGTTCCACGGTTCGAACCCGGGCAGCATTGCGCCCGTTGAATCGGAAGCCTGGCACCTGATTCACCAGCGCTCTGCGCCAATAGTAGTAGTTCTCGCGAAACGTGACCTCGTGCTCCATCGAATCGAGGGCTTGCTGGACTCGCTTGTAGTTTACGCCTGCGGCTTTTGCGACGTCCGGATAGTCCTTGGGGCTCGGTTTGCGAGCTGCGTAGTAGGCATCGAGAAATTCGAAGAAGTGCCCCTGAGCGAATGCCTCTTGGCCGAAGTTCTGGGCGAGGCTACTCGAGCGCTTGCCTTTCTCCGTTAGGCGAAAGATAACTCGAAGTCGCTTGGGATGCCGCTTGATGAGCACCTGTACAATGTTCAGAGCGCGCTGACTGGGGGCATCGTCAATACGTAAGAAAAACTCCAGGGTGACCGGAGCATCAGCTGGGCCCACTGTAGGATGCCTGGCCTTCGGGCTGTGCTCGACAATTTGCACATTCTGCGCGCCGACCCATGCGGTGCTGAAGACGAGTAGGAACCCTGTGAAGCCAGTGGCCTGCAAGAGCTTTCGAATGCATGGCGTTTGCATAGAGGACCCTTAGTCTGCCACGGTGGTGTTTTGTTGCAACCGGCGGCGGAGTATCTCGGCGTTGTATTCGGCCGCGATTTGTCTCTGAGAGATGGTGCCGAGGATGCTTCCGTCTCCCTCGGGATCCACGACAGGAACGTATTCGTGGCAGTTTTCGACGATCGCATTGAGTGCGGTCCCCAGACTGGCCCCTGGAGCCACGCTGTAGAGTGGCGTCATGGCGTCGTTGACGAGCAAGAAATCGAGTACCTCGCTCTCAGAAACCACCGAGCGCACGTGGTCCAGCGAGACGGTGCCGACCAGCTCTTTCTTGCCGTTTTCGACCACAAAAAACGACTCTGCCGTGGCCGAGACGTGGGCCAGGAAGTCACCGAGCGGCATGTTGCTGGGCACGGGAATGCTGGCTCGCCCCTCTATAAAATAGTCTTTGACGTGCAGTGATTCGAGAACGTCCACGGTGTAGCGGGCGGCATGCACAGGCGACTCCGCTGCCGTGGGGACTTGGGCCGAGAAGAGAGATACGTGGCGCAGTAGCAAGATTGAGATGACGATGGCCAACATGAGCGGGACCAAGAGATCGTAGGAACCGAAAAGTTCGGAGATCATGATGATAGTCGAGAGTGGTGCCTTGGCTGCACCCGCATAGAAGGCCCCCATTCCAACGAGGACAAATGCGCCGGGCTGGGTAATGATGCCGGGAACCAATTCGTGGAAGAGCAGTCCGAAGGCTCCCCCCAGAAAACCACCAATAAATAGGGTTGGGGCGAATACGCCGCCAGCCCCACCGGAACTCAAGGTGAGTGTGGTGGCCAGCATCTTTGCAAAGGCTATGGCGATGAGGATTCCGAACCCCTTGTAGCCGCTCGGCAAGAGTCGCTGGGCCGAATCTGTGGGCAAGAGCGCATCTTGTATCCAGCCATATCCGGTGCCAATGACCCACGGCAAGACCAACGCAAGGCAGCCCAGAACGAGCCCGCCGAGGGCAGGTTTGGCCCAGTAGGGCAAATTCACCCTGGCAAAGAGGTCCGGCCCCCATCGCGTGCTGGCCTTGCACCAGATGACTGCGATTGGCGCCACTGCCAGTGCCATGATGCCGTAGAAGACGAGTTGCAATGGCTCGAACTCGTAGCCGCCAGATGGCACATGAAAGAGGCTATCGGTATCGTAGATTGAGGTGAAGACTGAGTACGCTGTTATAGAGGAGACGATGACAGGGAACATGCCCTCGGTTTCGAAGTCCTCTTGGTAAATTATCTCTAAGGCGAAGAGGGCGGCGCCAAGAGGGGTGCGGAAGAGTGCCGAGATTCCACCGGCGGCCCCTGCGAGCATCAGCAATCGCCTGTCGCGGGCACTGAGTTTGAATCTGCCACTCAGGCGAGTTCCGAAACTCGCACCGACGTAGGCCATCGGCCCCTCGCGGCCGGCGGACCCGCCGCTGCCCAGAGTAAGGGCTGAGGCCAGGACTCTCCAAAGAGCGTGCCTAGTGCTGATTTCGCTGCGCTGCTCGTGGAACGCATCGATGATGCCGTTTGTGTCATGACCGGATCCCGAGCGTTTGTCAAGGAAATGCAGAATCAGACCGGCCCCCAAGCCCCCGCCCGCTGGCAGGAGAATCAGGAGCCACCAAATTGGGGGGCCCTGGCCATAGTCGAAGAGGTGGCCAAAGGCGGGCTGCTCGTGGCCAGCCAGACGCATGAAGAACGTCGCCTCGGACCACTCCAAGACGAAATAGACAAGCGAGGCGAGGAGCCCGGTCAAGGCACCGACGGCCACCGAGAGCTTCACCCACTTCCACAACGACTGCACATCGATGCCCTGGGTCACGCCCTGGGTGAAGGGGCGAAAGTCCGTGGCGAGAATGCGACGTATTGGATCGCTTGGGTGCACGTGTGAATCGGGATCGCGAAATTGACCGCGATTGGACGCTATCACAGGAGCAGGACCGCCGCGCCTACAGATGCGAGACGCCTCCGGCTTGGCCCGACAGGCCAATGGGGCTACCCTTGCGCGGCACCACAAGCACTCGAACTATAGCTTGGGCCGCACCCAACTCATGCTGCCGTTTATTGAACTAACTTCGATTCCCCTCGGGCCCCTTCCGATCCAACCTTTCGGTTTGCTGGTCGCCACAGGTGTACTCATCGGAACTTCGTTGGGCGCCAAGTACGCCGTGCAACATCGCTGTGACGAAGATGCCCTGCGGTATCTCGGCATGCGCGTGATCATCGTGGGCGTTATGATGGCTCACCTCGTCGACGTCTTCCTCTACACGCCGGGCAAAGTGATGGACGACCCCCTGCTGATCCTCCGCTTCTGGGAGGGCATCTCCTCCTATGGTGGCATCCTCGGCGCGACTCTCGCCTTCTTCATTTGGGCAAAGAGGATAAACGCCAACTATCTGCGCTACGGCGACGCTGTTGTCTACGGCTTCGTGCCCGGTTTTACGTTCGGACGCATGGGGTGCGCGACGGCCCACGATCACCTGGGCATGCAAAGCGACTTCTTCCTCGCTGTTAAACTGCCGCCGCTCAATCGCTGTCCCGAACTCAAAGCCAGCGAGATGGCCCAGACTAGGGGGTGTCAGAACTGGAAGCTGCCAGACGACACCTACAACGTCACCGCCCACGATCTCGGTCTTTACGAAGTCTTCATTTGCGCGGCGCTCTTCGCCATCCTCTATCTCATCAAGAGGTTTTGGACCAGTCGGCGGCCCGGCACCATGATCGCGGTGACCTGCCTGTACTATGCGCCGATTCGCTTCATGCTCGATTTCCTGCGCTTCCAAGAATCTGACCCGCACTACCTCGGTCTCACGCCCGCGCAAATCATGTGCGTGCTAACAGTCCTCGCAGGTATTCTCACAATCCGCGCCATGCGCGACCCGAAGAATGCGGCGCTTATGGAGACCGAAGAGGGGCGTGCCGCTCTAAAGTTGCCGCCACTGCCTGGCAGCAAGAGTTCTTCCGACGCAGGGGGGGCGGGCAGTTCTGCCAAACCCAACGCTAAGGCAAAGCCCAAAGCCAAGATCACCAGCAAGAAGCGCAAATAGGGCTCAAGACATCATGCCTAATTGGCTCATACTTTTTATCACCGTACCCACGGTCACCGCGGTCATCGGCTGGACTACCAATCTCGCCGCCGTGAAGATGATCTTCCACCCCGCAAAGTTCTTTGGAATTGGGCCAGCGGGTTGGCAGGGCATCATCTACAAGCAGGGGCACAAGTTTGCCACCGGCGTCGCGGAGATGGTGTCCGAGAACCTCATTACTCCGGAGGAACTCGCCTCTCGCTTCAGTAGCAAAGACCTAGAAGAGATTGTCGGCAAGCACATGGACCCAGAGGTGGCGGGGACCTGTGCGGAGATTGCCGACGAGCTGGTCACCAAGGGGACTTGGGACAATCTGCCCAACAACGTGCGCGACATGATCACGGGGCAGGTCAAGATGCAGACCCGCACGATTTCAGGCGAGGTTTTCGAAACAGTACAGGGCAAGGCCACAGACGTCCTAGACATTCACTCGTTGGTCTACGACCAACTCTCTGGTGAGAATGTCGAGCGCTTGGCCCGGCTTACAAAGCGAATTGGCAAGACTGAGTTCAAGTTCATCGAGTACTACGGCGGCGTCTTTGGCTTTCTCATAGGCCTTGGACAGGTCGCTGCCTGGCAACTCATGCAAACTTGGTGGCTCATGCCAATCGTCGGCGTGCTCGTTGGCCTCGTCACAAACTGGCTGGCCATCCAAATGATTTTCCGCCCGCAGGAGCCGACCAGATACTTCTTCGGCCTGATCACCTACCAGGGGCTCTTTGCTAAGAGACAGAAGGACATCGCCAGGGACTATGGCGAGACAGCCGAAAACGAGATTCTCACGCCGAAGGTGCTAATAGAGACCTTGAGCAAGGGAGACAAGGCCGAGGAGATGACCAAGATGATCGTGGATACGGTCACTGAGCGCATCAAGGCTGAACTCGGCAAGTTCAAGGCGATGATTCCCATTGAAATCACCGATGAGATGCTCGTCAAAGCACAGGCCATTGTCACGCGGCGCCTCATAGAACGCGCACCTGCTGCGATGCCAGAACTCGAGTCCTACCTCGGAGAGAAAATGCAAGTTCGCAAGACGGTCGAGGACAAACTGGGCAACATGCCAAAGGATGACTTTGAAGGTGTGCTCCGAGGAATCTTCGAGGAAGACGAGCTCACACTCATCATCGTCGGCGGTGTACTTGGGGGAACGGTGGGATTTCTCCAGGGCCTCTTGGTTACTTCCATCTAGCAGTTTCACTTTGCAGGGCCGTCGCTGCCGCTGCGATTGCCGTATCGATGCCCCGTAGGCCACTGAGCCATTCCTCCTGGCTTGGGGAGTCCGTGCTGCATATTTTCTCCATGGCGACGCAGGCCTGTGCAAATGCGTCGGCACCAATTGCCTCACAGGCACCTTTGAGCCCGTGGCAGATTAGCAGGGCCGCGATCGTATTGCCCTCTCTCGCCACGCTTCTGAGATCGGCGATTGATTGCGTTGCGTTGGAAATGAAGACAGCCACCATTCGAGCGAGGAAGGCTGGATCCTCAGAGAGCTGTCGTAGTTCGGATATGGTTCCTTGATTGAGAATGATCGGTGCGCGCATGGGCATTGTGTTGACGCGTCTGGACTGACTCAAGGCCTGTGAAAGCCTGGTGAGGCCGCTGCGTTTGCCAACGAAGCCGTTCATACCGGCCGCTCGACAGTCGTCCCGATATTCGGGGCCCTCATTGGTGCTGAAACCGAGGATTGGTGTCTTCTCTAGCCCCTGACTGTACTCCATTTCTCTGAAGCGCCCAGCAAGTTCGATCCCACTGCTGTCAGGAAGAGCAGAACTCACTAACACGGCGTCGAAACCGCCGTCAGAAAAATTCTCAATTGCACTTGCGCCGTCATCTGCAAGCCTGGCCGTGTGGCCGAGCGTCTCAAGTTGCAGGAGTATGAGCTTCTGATTTACGGGATTGTCTTCGACTACGAGGACCCGCATTCGGTTCTCGGTGGTTGAAGAGTGTTCGCGCGAAACCTTGGGCTCAGGCTTTGGACAGGAATTTTCTGGTTGGCTGTAGGGGGACTCGAAGACGAAGGAGGACCCTCTATTGGGGGCGCTTGATACCCCGATGAAGCCGTCGAGCAGCGCCGAGTAGCGACGGCAAATAGCGAGGCCCAAACCGGCGCCCCCCTGTTCTCGCCCCCTAGCGCCACTTGCTTGCTGAAATGCGTCGAAGATGAGCTCTTGCTCGGAATGCTCGATACCCATCCCGCTATCGCGGACTTCGATTTGTAGATATCGCTGACCTTCCTTCTCTATACCGTCAATATCGACGCTGACTTCGCCTTCATCGGTGTACTTGATCGCATTACTAACGAGGTTGACGAGAATCTGTCGAATCTTGCCTTCGTCTGCGTTAATGAGTCGCGGCAGGGCGAAGTGATAGCGATAGCCAAGGGCAATCCCTTTGCTTTGCGCCATGGGGGCGAAGAGCTTGATGACGTTGGAGACCATATTTAGAAGGTCAAAATCACGCAGCTCGACGCTCATCTCGCCGTCTTCTACTTGGGCCAGCGCGAGCACGTCGTTGACCAGGAGCAGGAGCTGGTCGGCGCTCTTGAGTACCAGGTCGAGGTACTCGCGTTGCTGGGCGTCCAGGAAGGTCCCAGTGAGTAGTTCCGCCGTTCCAAGTATGGCGTTCATCGGTGTGCGGATTTCGTGGCTCATCATCGCGAGGAACTCGCCCTTGACTCGGCTAGCTTCCACGGAGTGCTCGATCGCTTGGTCCAAAGCTGCCTCACTCGCTGCCATCTGAGAGAGGGTTTCTTCACGCAGGGTGATGTCCTCAAGGATTGCCACCGCTCCGAGTGGGCTCTCAGCCCGCGAGGTTTCGCTCTTGTACAGAGGCAAGGTCGTGCACAGCAATCGCTGCTTATCGCCTTCGAGCTCGTCGTCTCTCTGCACCTCGATTTCGCTTGTCTCTCGAGATTCCACTGCGTCGCGAAGTGGAATCTCGAACCAAGACTGCACTCTCCCTGGAGCCGACAATCCCTTGGACTGTGCCGTCGCGATTTCCCCGTCATCGGCCAAGGACGCTAGAGCGGATCGGGCAGCACTATTGAGCTCTACTCGTCCCTCCTCATCGCAGAACGCAATGCCGACTCCAAGCCCCTCAATGACTTGTTCGAGCAGCGCAACTCGCTTCTGCAGCGCCGTGAGGGTGCTGTCTTGATCCGTATTGTCCACATGCTCTGGCGCGGCAGGGTCCTTGGGCGTGACACCGTCGAGGGCCCCCATTAGACGTTCCTGTTCTCCAAAGAGAAGAACCGGAAACTCCCATAGTCCATTTCCGAGAAGCTGGCCTCGACATTCAGGGTCGTCTCGCCAGCTCCGAGTATCAGCGGTGTCCAGGGATGCATGCAGGCTGCCATCTGTCCAAGCATTTTCTTTTTGTTCTCGACATCGAAGTAGATGAGAACGTTGCGTGCCAGGACCAAGTCAAACTTTGGAAGGAGGAGGCTTGACTGCGCTAGGTTGAGAACTTGCGGCTGAATCAAATTTCGCAGCGAGTCCGAGGCCTGATACCCGCCGTCGACCTTGTGAAAGTACCTCTCGCGCAGTCGCTCAGGCATGCCGCGGCTCATCTCGTGCTCGCTGTAGATAGCGCTTCGCGTGCGCGTGATCATTTCTCTGGAGATATCGCTCGCGATGATCCCGACTCTCCAATCCTCAAGCTCAGGGAAGTTCTCGCGGATGAGGATGGCGAGGCTAAATGCCTCCTGACCACTTGCCGTTGCGGCCGACCAGATGTTCAAGCGTCGCTCAGTCTTGCGCAGCTTGATGAGTGCTGGCAGCAAGTGCTCTCGAAGTGCGGCCCAAAGGTGGGCGTCTCGAAAGAAGGAGGTTTCGTTGGTCGTCATCGACTCAACGACGTGCATGGCGAGCGTGCTATCTGGATCTCGCTGTACGTTGTCAATAAGCTCTTCAACTGAGTTGAAGCCGCGTGCTCTGCGAATATGGGCGAGGCCCGCATCCACGACATGGTTGCTCGTCTCGCCAATCTCAAGATGGGCACGTTCCTTGGCGAGCTTGCGTATATACTCGAAGTATTTGGGTCTTTCGCTCATCTCCGATTGAAGAATGGACTCGCAGAGGAGGTCTCATGAGCGTAAATCGGCTGCCTTTCGATGATCTTGATAGATCAAGTGGGGCGCACTGCTAGATGAAACTCAGTTCTAGCGGAGTGGCTGCAATTGCACCTTGACGTCCCGTTCTCCCCCATTCCGGCTAAGCCGGATCACGATGGCCTCTCCAACCTCGTGAGTATCGAGTGCTCGGTACAAGTCATTGGCGGAGCGGACTCCTTCACCTTCAACACCAACAATGACGTCACCGAGGAGCCATCGTCCACCGCGGCCGGGTCGCACGCCCTCTATCCCTGCTTCGCCCGCCGCGCTCTCCTCCGGGACTTCCCAGACGATGACGCCTCGCACGCCAAGGCGAGCTGCCGACTGATCCGTGCCAATCTGCACTCCCAGTCCAGGGCGAGTGACCTCGCCGTGCTCAACGAGCTGGGGGACGATGCGGTTGACGGTATCGACAGGCACAGCAAAGCCAATTCCCGCATAGGCGCCCGAGGTGCTGAAGATCGCAGTATTGACACCAATTAGGCGGCCAGCGCTGTCTAGTAGCGGGCCACCACTGTTGCCTGGGTTGATCGCAGCGTCGGTTTGAATCACCCCTTGAATAGGACGCTTCGTCACGCTTTGAATCTCGCGACCGAGGCCGGAGATGACGCCCGTTGTGAGAGTCTGATCCAAGCCGAATGGGTTGCCAATTGCGAAGACCTTTTGACCAACTTGCAAATTGCTGGAGCTGCCAAGGGCCAGAGGGCTCAAGGCTGCTGCCGGAGCTTCAATCTCTAGAATGGCAAGGTCTTTGTCGGGGGCTCGACCGACAATCCGCGCCTTCCAGACTGTGTTGTCTTGCAAGGTGACTTCGGCTCCTTTTCCATCCTTGATGACGTGATAGTTGGTTACTATGTGTCCTTCTTTGTCCCAGACGAACCCGGAGCCGGTTCCCTGGGGGATCTCAGTGATGTTTAGACTAAGTCGAGATCTCCGCAGCTTGAGACTGGTTACGTGCACAACCGAGGGCGAAGCAGCGCTGAAGAGATCGATGGTGCTGGTTTCGTCACTAGCTAGATCGCCTCGGGCTACGATGGTGCGTGGTTCGGGAATCACGGCTGCCGCCTTCTGGGGGGCGTTAGCAGGCCCAGGGGGGGGGCGGAGTACTACGTAGACCAAGGCCGCCGCTAGCAACAGCAGAAGGATGACCATGAGGCGCACAGGAGCCACATTCGCAGGAGCTGTGCGTGGAGGCGAATCGCCGTGTTGGGACATGGGGGCTTGCATAAACTGGGTAGACATGGCTCGTGCATGTGAACCGTCGTGAGGATGCACGAATTCCCCATTTACTGGTATTAGTACTGGTATTAGAGTGTACCAAGCCCCGGGGCCACGTCTATCCTTGGCACTGTTTTTGGGGGATGGCGAGACGAGAGAGGGGTTCGTGGGAGTTCTGTGCGGATTGGTGAATGCGGCCACACTGTTGGCGGCAGCAGCCACGGCCTCCGATTTCTGTGACTCGTTGGTGGGTGGGGCCGATAGCAAGCTCTAGCCAAAGGCAGAAAGCAAGACTGCCCCTTCCAAGGCTGGTGGAAACGATAGATTCGGCAATGAGGCCAAGAATAGAGACAAGAGCAAGGGCTGCAGTTCCGCAGCATCGAGTGGCGGATTGTTATAGGGGGGCACTCTCGGTGCTCCTCCTGTGGAATTGGCACGAGGAGGAAAGTGTATGTTGAGTCTGAGGATTGTTCTGATTGGCGTGATGGTCGCCGTACTGCAGCTTGCTGCCCCGTCCGCAGCAGGGGCGTTCTGTGGTTTCTACGTGGCCGGCGCCGACGACGCGCTCTACAATAATGCTACTCAAGTGGTGATGATGCGGTCGGGCAAGACCACCGTTCTCTCCATGCAGAATAGCTACAAGGGGCCGCCTACGAATTTTGCGATGGTGGTTCCGGTTCCTGAAGTACTCAGTGAGGAGAACGTCAAGATTCTCCCCGCCGATGTCTTCGACCGAGTCGATAGGCTTGCTGCCCCACGTCTCGTCGAATACTGGGAGCAAGACCCGTGCAACATGAATAGAGGCTATGGCAGTGGGGACAAAATGGAATCGGGCCGAAAGATGGCTCGCAGTAGCGGCGTAGGCGCGAGTCCAGCCAAGGAACTCGGCGTGACAGTGGAGGCACAGTTTGCTGTCGGCGAGTACGAGGTGGTGATCTTGAGCGCCAAGTTTTCGACAGGCCTAGAGGAGTGGCTGCACCAAGAGAACTACAAGATCCCGGTCGGTGCAGAGAAGTACCTGCGGCCCTACGTTGAGAGTGGATCCAAGTTCTTCGTCGCGAAGGTCAATGTTGAGAAGGTGAAGTTTGCGCACGGCGTCGCGCAGCTCTCGCCATTGCGCTTTCACTATCAGAGCGACGATTTCTCCCTGCCAGTCCGCCTTGGCCTCATGAACTCAGAGGGCAAGCAAGACCTCATCGTCCACGTTCTCGCCCAGGGCCAGCGCTACGAAGTCGCCAACTATCCCAACGTCACCATCCCTACAAATCTCAATGTTAGTGAGAAGGTGGGCGAGAGCTTCGGGGAATTCTATGCGGCTCTATTCGACCGCACCCTTGAGAAGAACCCCAGGGCGGTTGTCACAGAGTACTCTTGGTCTGCCGCCAGCTGTGATCCTTGCCCGACGCCAGCTCTCAATTGGAACGAGCTTGCGACACTGGGATACGACGTGATTGGTGGCCTCGCAAGCTCCGCAAGCTCCGCAAGCTCCGGACCGCCGTCGCGCCCTGGAATCTCTTCTCGCCGACGTCCTGGCCCCAGGGTCATGGGACGCCCGACAGCCTTCGTGCTCACTCGTCTGCACGCTCGTTACAGCAAAGACGACCTAGGCGAGGACTTAGTCTTCAAAGAGGCTGACCCCATCGCTGGTGGCCGTGAGCACCTGGTGAGCGAGGGCAAGCTCGAGGAGGGGGCCACAGAGAGCTACGCCAATAACTTCCAAAGCAGATACGCCATGCGTCACGAGTGGAAGGGCCCCATTGAGTGCGAGTCTCCGCGCCGTGGCATCTGGGGTGGTCCTCCCGGTGGTGGTGGCAAGGCACCACCGAAGCCCGCCCTCAATCTCGCCTTTGCCGCTCGCGGCTCCCTCTCGCTAACGCAGATGGTGCCCGATGGCATCCTCGAACTTGGGCTGGCGGGCAGTGGCAACTACGCCGACAAAACTGGGTCAGTGGTCGATACGGGCCCCAAGGTTCCGACGCTACGTCCAAAGACTGTCTTGCCCGAAGGCGTAAGCTCGGGGCCATCGAACAAGGATTCAAAGCCCGATGAGGGATGTAGTGTTGGTGGCTCTGAGGCTGGAACTCTGTGGATGAGTCTGCTGCTCGTTGCAATGTTTGTGCGGCGGCGCCGCTGGGTCCTTCGCGCATAGGGGTGACGTTGCTGCTCGGATTCAGCACCGGTTGCGTGCTATGTGCTGCAGGGTGAAGCCACCGAGGCGACCATGCTTGCCAGACGAGCGACCGAAATCGCGTTTCTAGACGAAGTGCCGCCCGCCTATCAGGCCGAGAGCCACACAGCTCTGGCCAAAGCGCTCTGGCTCACGCCTGCAAAGCGCGTCACAGCCCTCAAGAGTGCTCGGCACGCCCTAGCGCTGTATGAGACTGTCGAGGGTGAACACGAGAAGGCGCACGAGGAACTCGAAGAGTGGATTCGTGAACGGTCTCCGTAGCGAGGTCGTCCTTCGCGCTTGTCAAAGCACCCTAGTACGTACCGCGAATGCCGAGGGCCGGAAGAATCGGAACCTCAGTGATAGGCGAACGCTCGCTGTAATCGAAGTTGTAGGAGTAGTTGATGATCTTGGCGTGGGCGTAGACATTCGTGATGTCGAGGTAGGCTTCGAGATTCCAACTGGCGAACTTCCACTTTCGATCGACGCGGAAGTCGAACTGATGGTCATCCTCGAAGCGGTCTGCGTTAATCTCGCCTAGCACCGGCAGATATACATTCAAATCGCTCAGATACTGGGCTCCTACCACCGGTGTAAGAGGCCTGCCCGTAGACCACTGGAAACGGCCGCCAATTTGCCACTTGCCGATTTTGTAGCTGCCAAGAACAACTAGGTTATGAGTTTGATCGTAGTCGAAGAGTCGGCGTTCGCCGAGAGGTGTGTCGATTCGATCGCTCTTGCTGAGGCTGTAGGTTAGCCATCCAAAGAAGTTGTCGCGCTGTGCACGAAGGGTGGTTTCCACACCGTAGCTGTGACCATAGCCGATGTTGATGTAGGAACTTTTCGGGTCACTGGCGGCGAGTTCTGGGTCTTGTCCGATGAGCTGTCGCCTATCGGTATAATAGACAGAGCTTTGCAGCTGGAAGCCCGGGGCGAATTTGTACTCACCTCCAAGGACATACTGGGTGGCAAGCTCTGGAAGCAGTGTGGTCGTGAATGACTCGGCTTGCTCGGCAGAGCGGTTGTAGCTACCCATGACGAAGCGGCCTACGAAGTCTTTGCCAACTTTGTGTTGCAGGGCCAGGCGTGGAGCCCAGGCCGCCGCAGAGAAGCGCCTGTAGTAGTCGAGGCGCATGCCTGGACTCACAGTCGTGTGAGTTCCCAAGTGCAGGTCTGTAGTCATGTAGCCGCCGCTGATGTCGTTTGTGAAGTTGTCGTTTACCTCGACGACTGGTGAGGTACTGAAATTGGGCATTCCACCGGTTCCTTCGCCTGGCGGCAGTGGGAACTTGCTGTTGATATCGGCTGTGCGGCGAATGTGGTCGACGCCTGTGCGAATGTTTATGAGGGGGTGGGGCTTCCAAACTTGATCGGCCCGGGCCTGCATCGTTAGGCCCGAGAAGTCGAAGTAGCGATTGGGGCCAAGGTCGAGACGAAACCCTCCAAAGCCCATGGATGCGGCGACGGTGCTTATGAGCTTCTCGCTTTCGTGGCGCCAGCTGAGAATGGGACGGGCAAAGCGTGTGGTGTTCTCGATGCCGCCCATGATCTCAGGCTCGTTCGGCGAGATTTCGTCGTTCAGAAGGCTCATGGCGTCGGAGGAGCCCATCAGAAAGAGTGACACTCGATCGCTGTACTTTGGCCGCCAGTCGACTCGCAGTTGGCCGTCGTAGTAGACGGGAGCGACCAAGAAGTCGAGCTTCACATCTTCTGGAATCGCCAGCGGCAAGACGAAGTCGATAAGGGAGCGTCGGGCCGCGATGGCGTATGTGAGGTTGTGCTTCTTAGAGAGAGGGCCCTGAACCATGCCGGCTAGGTTGATGAAGGAGACCTCTGCAAAGCCCTCGGTCTTGGTGGAATTGATTTCACGGGTCTTCACGTTGATGATGCCGCCGGTGGCATTGCCTTCCTCGGCCCCGAAGCCGCCTGGCAAGTACTCAATGCTGTCGATGAACTCTGAGGGCAAGACGCTCTGGAAACCGAAGAAGTGGTAGAGCAGGGGGACTTGAATTCCGTCGATGGTGATCTTGGAGTCTTCGGGGGCGGAGCCGCGTACGACGATCTGCCCTGGACCGCTGCCCACCGCAGTGGCGTTCGCGATGCCGGGCAGGCTCCTCACGGCCTGGAGCGCATCGCCGCGAGTACCCGGAATTCGAGTGATTTCCTCTCGGGTAATCTCCTGCTTGCCCGGTGGAACTCGAACCGGTGCAGCTTTCTTGCCACGTACTTCGATGAGTTCTCCGGCAGCATCGAGATTGAAGAGGACGATGGTCTGATCGAGGATGCCCCCCTCTGGAATCCGAAGCGGCTCACTGGCGGATTCGTAGCCCTCTGCGCGAACTCGGATTCGAAGGCGGCCGATGCGCGCCCCTTCGAATCGGAAGTAGCCGTTCGAATCGCTGACCGCTGATTGGCCTTTGGAGCTCTTGATCTCGGCACCCACGACCGGCTTGAGAGTTGTCCCGTCAATGATGCGCCCAGCCACAGGCTCCGCAAAGGCGGATCCCGCTCCGGCGAGCGCTACAGCTATGGTGAGGAGAATGCGAACCATTGGACGAGGATGATAGTGCAGCCCCAGGTTGGGCGCTCTCTTCTCGAGCGAGTACTCGGCTCCTCGCTACGAATGGCACCCTCGGGGCCAGGAGGACGGGAGCTAGGACGAGCCGCGAACCGCCACGATGTTTGAATCGTGTTTCTCAGCGTGATCTTGGCAACGTTCGCCGCCACCGAAGACGCTAATTCTGTTGATCTTGTGACGCTTGAAGAAGCTCTTGTAGTGACCGCGCTGAGCGGCGAAGAAGTCTATCTGACTTCCTCGGACCCCGCCACCTCGATCATCAGCGACGACGCAGCCATCGTGCACAAAGCCACCGGTATCTCCGGCGCCTGGCATTGTTAGCCCGTCCAGCTCGGCGAGGTAGAGTGAGGTGCCAATCTTGATGCGCTTTGGGTCGACAGCGATGGAGCGGAAGGGGGCTAGCGGACGCTGAGCGACGCCCGCTCCCCACGGGTACTTCTCGTCGGCTACCCAGAAGCACGGACCTCCGCACTTGCATCCGCCCGCGGTAGTGACAATGCGACCATCCTTGAGTCTGCCGCTGCCTTCAAGGGTGAGTCGGCGCTTGAATTGCTGGTTCACGCGAGCAATGCGCTTGCAGTTCTTGTCGACTATCGATTGGTTGCCACGAGATTTCGCTGCCTCGTCTGCTATCCAGTAGTAGGTCATGTGGAATTCGCCCATCGACTTGCCGAGGGCCTGTGCGACTTCGGGAATCGGATCGGCTGCTTCAGCGGCGGGAGCAGTGGCCCACAGATCTACGGTGGCAATATCGGGGACCGGCTTCTCCACCGGCGCGATCTCGTCTTCGACTGAAGCCGAGTGGCTCGCTTGCCCGCACGCCACTTGCCCCCACGTGGTGAGTGCGAAGAGGCAAAGGCCGACGAATAGGCGCGCAGAGGTCTCGAGTTGACTGGGTCGTTTGTGGTGTGGAGCAGTTCGCATTTGGCTTCTCGTCCAGGGGGAGCCCCGGGGGTTGCCTGGTATATCGGCGCGGGACCCTAGCTACTTGAGCGTCGGCGTCAACCGGCTTCTTGAGCAGTCACTGTCTCAAACAAGGCACTTCCGTGCGTTTCGGGACTCGGGCTGAAGCACGTTCTCCGAGGTAGGTGAATCGGATTACGCCACATTCTCGGGCCCTTCCGCATGGTGATCCGTGCCCCTGGTGAATCTCGATTACTACGGATGTAGAAGGGATTTCGTCGATCGATTCTTTATTCTGTAGTACCCAGGAGGGTGAAGCCTGTGCCCTCGATCCCAGAAAGACTCAGTCCCGGAGAGTTCGAGATTCTCAAGATTCTCTGGAAACTCGAAGTAGCTACCGTGGCGGAGGTCCGGGCGGACTACCCGCGAGAGGAGGCGCCTGCGTACACCACCATCATGACTCTGCTTGGGCGGCTGGCCGGCAAGTCGGCCGTGCGGGTGAGCAAAGAGCGAAGGCCCTTTCGCTACCGGCCGGCGCTGCAGCGAAGCACCATGCTCAGGCGAAGGCTCGTTGAGTTTCTGAAGACTTCGTACCAAGGGGATGCCCAACTTCTCTTGCAGCATCTCTTGAGCGATGCTCATCTCACCGCCGCAGAGGCAACCTCAGTTGTCGACGAGATCTCGGAATAACTCTGAACCATGTCATCAAGGATGAGTGTCAATTCCAAGTCTGCGGCAATCCCCGAGAGAAATAGGGTCAATTTGCTTTGGCTTATCAAGCTTCGCTGGGGCTCGGTGGCGGGCCAATTGGCAACCATCTTTTGGGTTTTGAGCTTGGTGGACATTCACCTTCCTCTGATCCCCCTCCTGCTCATCGTTGCAGTCGAGGCTGCATCAAATGTGGTGGCCTCGCTTTGGCTATCCCGCACTAAGGCCGAGGTTCGCGAGTACCAGCTTGCCGGCATCATGGGGCTAGATGTCGTCTTGCTGACTCTCTTGCTCTATTTCACCGGTGGCCCGGAAAATCCCTTCACCTTTCTCTACCTCGTCTATATCGCCTTGGCCGCAGTCGCACTTCATGCCCAGTGGACCTGGATGCTAGTGGCGCTTGCGCTCATGGGGGTTGGCATTCTCCCGCTCGCGGGCTATCGGGAACTGCCTCTCTCCCATCTAATGCCCGGAGAGCGAGAGGCAATTGTGCAGAAGGGGATGTGGGTCGCCTTCGGGGTAACGGCAGGCTTCATCGTGCACTTCCTCTGGCGAGTCACCGGAGCCCTCGCCGAGCGGGATAGCGAACTGTGGGCTGCGCGACAGGTTACCGAGCGCCAGGAGCAGTTGGCCTCTCTCGCGACGGTGGCAGCAGGGGCGGCCCACGAGTTGGCGACTCCGCTCGGAACGATTGCCTTGGTTGCCAAGGAGCTGGAACGCAACATTCCGAAGCCCGGATCTATGGAGTCTTCTCTTGAGGACGTTTGCCTCATCCGCGAGCAGGTCGCCCGCTGCCGGCTAATTCTCGATCAAATGGGGGCAGGGCTGGGCCGAAGTTCTGAGCAGGTTGTCGAAGATACTTCGCTGCCCGCCCTTATCCGCGATGCCCTCACTGGTGTACGGGCCGAACCGGCGGTCTTCGTCGAAGTGGACGACGTATCCCGTGGCTCAGTTCTGCGTTTGCCAGGTCGTGCCGTATCGCAGGCGCTGAGGGCGCTCATTACCAATGCTCAGGATGCTAATTGCGAATTGCGGGTCTTGGTGAAAGGGCGCATCGCAGGGGGGCGGGTCCATATCTCGGTTATCGACAAAGGCCCGGGCATGAGTTCGGACGTTCTCTCTCGTATCTCGGAGCCTTTCTTCACGACAAAGCCGCCAGGTTCCGGGATGGGACTAGGGCTCTACCTAACTCGAGCCGTCGTCGAGAGCTTGGGGGGGAGTCTGCAGATTGGATCTGAGCCCGGCGAGGGCACTATGGCCTCCGTGGAATTGCCAATCACTGTCGACCTACAGCGTATTGGCCAGTACGCTGCAAGCGAAAGCCATGTCTAGCCGTCCATCTATACTGATCGTCGACGACGACGAAGTTTTTCGCACTAGGCTCGCTCGGGCCTTCGATGAGCGGGAATATGAGTGCCGTTCTGCCAAGTGCTTCGATGAGGCTGCAGCAATGGCTCGCCAGGAGTCGCCGGAGTTCGCTGTAGTGGACTTGCGTATGCCTGGGCGCTCCGGGTTGGAGTTGGTGCAGGAGTTGGCGAGTCTCGATCCATCCACCAAGACTGTTGTGCTGACGGGCTATGGGAGCATTGCCACCGCGCTCGACGCGATTCGGCTCGGAGCTACCTACTACTTGCCCAAGCCGGCAGATGCCGATGACATTGTCGCCGCATTTGCTCGCGCAAAAGCTCCGCCGCTCGAGCCGCCGGAGCCCAACTACAGCACCGCTCCAAGCCTGGCACGCACCGAGTGGGAGCACATCAACAGAGTGCTGAGCGATTGCGGTGGAAACATCAGCGAGGCGGCACGCAGGCTTGGCATTCACCGCAGATCACTGCAGCGCAAACTGCAAAAGTATCCGCCGAATCAGTAGGGCCGAGCTTCGGCCACTCGCTCTCAGCTTGGCTGGGAGCGTTGGACTCAGTTGCCAATTCACTTGGCAACTGAGTCCTAAACTCTCCTAGCCCTTCGGCCAGGATTTGAGGCTGCCGGTGTATCCGGCTTTGTTCAGCGCTGCACTCATTTGCACGATCGTCGCCTTCTTGGCATCGAACTCTACGAGCGCTTCCTTCTTGTCAAAATTCACTTTGGCTGTCCGTACACCCGGCACGGATTTGAGGGCCTTTTCAACCCTCGGAGGTCAACCACTACTTCAGGTCATGCCGAATACACTCAGTATGACCTTCTTCGTGTCGGCGGCTTCGGGCCCCGTGGGGGCGCTGCTTGCCACCGCGTTGGTGTTTGTGGGGCCTGCAGTATCTGCAGAGTTTTGGGTACACGCGGCAGCAGCGCCCGTGGCCAGCGCGCCCGGAACCAGCAGTGCTTCTGCGAGTAGGAAGCGCAATGATATCGAATTTGGAAGCATGTTCTAACTCCTTTGCTAAGTGCAAGAGTACATTGGTTTCTTACGAGACCAAAGCGAACGTGGTTACAGGAAGCGCGATTGTGCGGGTCTTGGGTGTTACCTCGTGACTTCTACGTCGTAGTGTTGGAACTATGAATGTGTATGCACGTGTCGGGTTTCTTGTTGCAGCATTGGCCCTGGTTGCCGGTGTTGGATGCTCCAAGTCCACCTCCTCCGAGGAGAAGGCCAACGTAACCGAGCTGGATAAGCCCGGTCTTGCCAAGGAGACTTTGCTCGTCCTTAAGTTTCATCACGATAATTGAGGCGGCTGCACGGCGATGGGTCCCATCGCCAAGGAAGTCGCTGCCTCGTTCGAAGGCAAATCAGTACGATTTGTCACATTCGATTTCACCAGTAGTGAGACCAAGGCCAAGGCTAGGGCGGACGCTGAGGCTCTCGGCGTCGCTGGCACCTATGCAAAGACTGCCCCCGACTCGGGATTTGCCTTGGTCTACAACACCAAGACGCAGGCTATCGTCACGAAGCTAACCGCAGGACAAGACGCCGCGCAGTGGGGCGGCGAACTCGACAAGGCGCTTGCCGGGGGTTAGAGACCTCGTTCGGCCGCGCGCGACTCGCGCCATGCGTTGCGGTCTTCGTCGGAGAGCCTAGCGCTGTGGTGAAGCGCCCAGTTGAGGGCTGCACAGAGGTCATCGCAGTCTTCGACTCCGACTCCTAGACGTACGAGTTGCTCGATGCCGTTGCGGCGCAGCGCCTCCCCAGGGGTGAAATACTCTGAGACGCTCTTGTGATGATTGACCTTGCTGCAAAGCCCATCGAAGGAGAGGGCGTAGCGAATGATCTCATAGGTAGCGAGGGTGTCACTGAACTGAGGGGCGATCTCTTCCCCTTCTTCTGCTAGCCGAAATGAGAGCAGAGAACCGTGGCGCTTGTAGCTTGTGGCCACGGCCTCCGCATCCAAGTGGCTTGGCAGCGAAGGGAGAAAGACCAGGCGCACCTTTGGGTGTCGAGGAATGCGGCGATGGTTGCGGCCGATTGGCACCGTCGCTCGTGTGCGGTTTCTGCGGCGTCGAGCCCATCGAGTATCGCTTCTGCACGGCGCCAGTCGAGAAGACCTCCGCGCATCGCGAGCAAATCCATGGCAGAGTTGGCAATGTCTGTGTTGTTGGTATCGATGATGCCACCCAAATCGCGATCTTGCCCGCCAATCGCCTTGGTCGCGCTGGCAATCACTACATCAACTCCGCTTTGCAGCAGGGGCTTCTTTAAACCCCACGGAGTTGCGATGGTGGAATCGAAGACGAGTTTTATGCGCGGCGCCGTGCTGCGAGCCTCTGCCACGATTTGAGGAACTCGCTCAAGGTCGAGTGCGCGCATTAGCGGATTACTAAACGTCTCGGCAAAGACCACACGGGTAATTGGGCGGACAGCTGCGGCCAAGCCTTCCAAATCTCCGTCGTCTACTACTGAGACTTGTGATCCGGTGCGCTCGGAAATCCAGATTAGGTATTTCTCTGTCTTGTTGTAGACCTGTCTGAATATCACCGCGTGGCTGCCCGGCTCGATGAGCACGTCGAAGACAATGGCAATCGCTTGCATACCCGATCCGAAGACTAGAGCGGCATCGGCCGTCTCGAGAATTCGTATGCGCTGCAAGAGAGCCTGGCCAGCGCTTGTGCCGTAGCGGGCGTAGATCTGCGGCAACCCGGACCAGCTGGCGTCGCCGCCAAAGAGAGAGGCGACCTTGCTTTCCTGCCACGCGACCATCGGCGCTGTGCCCAGTAGATCAAGCTGGACTGTCTTGTCTGTGGGATGCAGGTACGGTTCTCCCGATCGGCGAATGTGATCGTCAATCGCTTGGTGTAGCTCGCGGGTCTCCCTAGCCATGTCTTGGCGCCTGGGCCTCTCGGGGGGCAGTCGCCAGGGACGAGCCACTTGGCCACACTCATTCGCCAACTCCTAGCCCAAGGACCGTCACAACCCGAGTGAGCGCCAAGACGCTCGCCTGAGCTTCTTCGAAGGTTGCATCCGTAGTCTCGGATAGAAGGTAGCCTAGCTGCGCTACATCGGCTTCGTCGCGAGTCGCACTACCTTGCGCGGTGAGCCCTGTGTTGCGAAGAATGCTCCGAATGCGCCTATGAATAACCCGGATGTGGATCCGCACTTACTCGTAGATAATGGCGCCTCGGCACACTGCCAGCGCTGGTAATCGTAATGGCCTGCGGCTCCGGCCAGCGCATCGTGTTTTCTTGAGCGAGGTCGATGAGGTCTCCAAGCATGGCGGTCGCCGTAGGTTTGCCGCCGGCTCCTTTGCCGAAGAGGCTCAGGTCGTCAGAGTTCTCACACTTCATGTAGATGGCGTTGTACTCCTCTTCGAGTGAGGCCAATAGGTGCCAAGAGGGCATCAGAAGAGGTTCGACGCCGCAGACAAGCCCGCCCTGGTGACGTCTTGCGTGCGCGATGTGGCGAATGTGGGAGCCGAGATTCTCGGCGAGGTCGCAATCAACTGGGAATAGGGCCGTTGTGCCGCGAACGGTCATTTGCGTTGGAGGTATCCATGCGCCGAACGCTCGGTAGCACAGAATGCTGAGTTTGGCCGCGGCGTCGGGACCGTCAACGTCTGCGCTGGGGTTCGCCTCGGCGAGTCCAAATTCTTGGGCTTTCGAGAGCGCTTCAGAAAAACTCTGTTCGCCTGCTCGAGCCGAGCTAGTAGAAAGTTGCAGGTGCCGTTGACGATTCCTTGGAGGTTCTCGATCTCGTCAGCCCGGTGGCTGAGATGGCGAAGAATGGGGGCCTAGGCGCACACAGCGGCTTGGCATGAGAGCGGAGTGGCAGTCAGGCCGACTTGGTCTCGCCCTACATCGAGATCGAGCCTTTGCGGAAGTCGGTGGAATTGATCATCACGTTGAGGACAACGGGATGGCCTGCCTTGGCAATGGCCTTGGCCTCGGCAATCGTCTCTGCGACTTTGCTTGGATCATCGAGCAGGAGCCCCTTGGCTCCGTATCCCTCCGCGACCTTATGGTAGTCGCAGCGCCGAAGCTCCGTGCCCACTAGGTCTCCAAGAATCTCTCCCTGCTCTCGTGCGATTTGTGCCCACGAGCCATCTGTGCCAATTACGGCAATGGGCGCAAGGCCGTGGCGAACACAGGTATCCATCTCTGCCAGGCTGTAGGCGCTAGAACCGTCGCCGTAGATAAGCCACGTTTCTTGCCCGGGGCGGCACATCCCAGCTCCTACTGCGAAGCCGCCTCCCACGCCCAACGTACCGAAGACGCCAGGGTCGAGCCAGCAGAGTGGCTTCCGAGGACGAAGTATGTAGGCCGCGGTTGCCACAAAATCACCGCCATCCACGACTAGGACGGCGTCGTCGGCCATTTGCGACTCCAAACTCTGAAAGAAGTGCAGCGGATCGACCAACTCGGAATCCTGATTCGCTTTGGATGCAATTTCCGCATCTCGGGCGACCTCGCGCTCGCGGAGCGTAGCGAACCAGGGACCCCATTTTGCTGAATCAGAATAGTTCTTGCATGCCAGGTTTTCGAGGAACGTTCCGGGGTGCATCTGCAAGGCGATTTCTGGTCGCCGGTTCTTTCGAAGATCCGTGCGACTTAGGTTGGCCGCCACCAAGGTGGCCTTGGATGAAATGCTGCGTCCATAGCCGAGTCGGAAGTCGAAAGGGAAGCCGGCCACAATGACGAGGTCGGCTTTCTTGAGGGCAGCCGAGCGCTTGTGGCGTAACTGTATCTCCGCCTTGTGCCCGAGCAGGCCTCTGGCTGTACCACCGAGAAAGGTCGGAATGCCAAGGCTTTCGATAGCCAGCGAAAGCGGCTCAGGGTCTCGGTAGATCACGAGAGTCTGGCTGCCGACGACCAAGACCGGTCGTTGGGCCTTTGCGAGAGCTTCGGCGACCTTGCTGACCTCGTCTTCTGCATTTCGACCGGGCATGCGCACATCGGGAAGCGGCCCTGGGACGGGAAGAGAAGGGGCGTGAAACTGCTTGTAGAGATGACCGCGCAAGTAGAGTTCGAGAGCCTTGGCGCCCAGGCCTGTGGCGTTTTCAACGCCACTCTCTTTCATGTACCACTCCTTGACCACGTCTTCTCGGTAGAGCAAGTCAACTGGGACTTCGATGAATACAGGACCAGGAGTTCCAGACGTCGCCACTTCGAAGGCGCGCTGCACGGTTCCTTCAAGGCTGGAGAGTGTCTTCACGCTGGTTGCCCACTTGGTGATGGGGCGCATGATGGCGAGCTGATCGATGTCCTGCAGCGACCCTCGACCTCGCAATACTGTGGCAGTTGCTCCGCCGAAGAGAATGAGAGGGGACTGGGCCATCTGGGCGTTCTTGACCGCAGTCACTGCGTTTGTGACACCGGGACCCGCAGTCACTGCTGCAACCCCGACGGTCCCGCTCATGCGAGCCGTTGCATCTGCTGCGAAGACAGCGCTCACTTCGTCGCGCACGTCGACAACCTTGAGGCCCTCCTTCTTTGCTCCCACCAGTATCGGGGAGATGTGTCCACCGCAGAGGGTGTAGAGAAACAGCACGTCGTTCCGTTTTAGGACTCGCGCAATGATTGCTCCACCATCCGTCTCGCTCATATGAGGCGAACCATGGCACGAGAAGTGGTTCCTAGTCTGCTTCGTCCCCCCAGAAGTGTGAAACTTTTTGATAGCCAATTGTGAATCTAGCGGCAGCGGCTGTGAGGTCAGCGGCTTGCCTCCGAACCTCGCGGGTAGATGCAGCGGTCTGTTCTGAAGTCGCAGCCGCCTGGTGCGTCATGCTCTGAATCTCTATGGCAGCTGCGCCGATTCGCTCGACCTCTTCACTCTGCTCTACGGCCGCGTTGGTGATTGTTCGCATCGATTGCTCTACCGCTGTCGCCTGTGCATCTAGTTGCTTGAGCTCCCTCATCACGTCGTTGGAGAGGGAAACGCCGTCCGCCACTTTGTTGGCCGAGGCCGTGATGAGTTGAGAGGTGTTCTTCGCGGCTTCTGCCGAGCGCATGGCTAGATTGCGAACTTCGTCCGCAACTACCGCGAACCCCATGCCGGCCTCGCCTGCGCGCGCGGCTTCAACTGCGGCATTGAGCGCGAGAAGATTCGTTTGAAATGCTATGTCGTTGATGGTCTTTATGATTTGTGCCGATTGGTCGCCCGCCGTTTTGATTTCGCTCATCGAACCCTGCAAGCGGTTCATCGTAGCGACACTCTCCTCTACGGTATCCCGGTTTCCCACGCTCTGCTGTCGCACATCTTCTGCCATCGAGACCGCCGTGCGACTCGCTTCTGCCAGATTGCCCAAGCTAGTGGTAACCGTCCGCACGGAGCTGGCCTGCGCCGCAGCGCCGGATGCCACGACTTGGTTGCCCTCACGAATCTCAATTACGGAACGCTCTAGCTGTTCGGCGGTTCGCTGCATCTGAGTGATGAGTTGCTCGAGATTTGCCGTGGCGTCGTTTACCGACGCTTTCACTGGAGCAAATGGGCCCGTGAAGTTGCCTTGTAGTCGGGCCGTCAGGTCGCCCTCGGCAACTTGACCAAGAATGGCCGCTACAGACTCGAGAGGTGCGAGCGTCAAGCTCCGCGCCTTGGCGATGTTTGCGAATAAATCTGAGAATGCGCCTGCGACGATTTCAGAGTCTGGTTCGTCAAGCGCCGCTCTCTGAACGACAGCCATGAGAGAGTCTTGGAGTCGGCCGCAGGCCTCTTCAACCGGACCAACAGCAAAGCTGGTTGCCGCGGCAAGATTGCCCTCTCCCACGGTGTCGAGAAAATCCACGAGCTTCTGATCGCGGATTCGCAGTTGCTCGAGAGTCTCTGTCAACCCGCCCAATGTCTCATCCGATTCCCCGACAAGTTCGGTTGCAATGTGCATTGCATTCTCGACTTCTCGGGTTCGGGCTCGCAGCACCGTACCGAGCACCGCTACGCAAATGCCGTAGGCCACCCCGATGCTCAACCACTCGGCGATGCCCAAGGTAATCGGCGTATCCTGGAGGGCGAGCACGACGAGGGGCGCACCGACGCCCAACAGTGGCATAAGAGCCACCAAGAGCATTGTTGGTGCGGAGGAGCGAGACACTATGCTGCAGAACTCCGCGGCTTGCGTGCGGCCTGTGGAGAGCCATTGAATACGAGGACCTTGGTTTGCACTGGCCCCATGTTGATGACCTTACATAAGACTTCTTCGGCACCCACGGGTTCCAGGGTTCCCTCGACGAATGTCGGGAGGGTCAAGTTCAACGAATCATCCTGATCGTTGACGACGCCCTTAACCATGCCTGCGACGATGTTGATGATCTCCCCAATCGCGTCGGCCAAGTCGCCGGTCTCGATTGCTTCATCGGCCTCAAAGCCCAGTAGCGCCTTTCCAAGACTCTCAGAGCCGCGCCGACTCGATAACATCATTAGCTGAACCGTGTTGTTTTCGCTAATGAGACCGATGATGGCCCCGCATTTGGCGCTGCCGTCATCAGCGAAATCCTCGCTCGTCATAGTGCCCACGTCGAAATAGGTCTCGGCAACTTCAATCAGAGACTTGGTCGTGGCAGCAAGCCAATCCTCAGCAGAAATCATGACAGGGCCTTCTCCAGCGTATCTTTGACGGTATCCGACGTGAAGGGCTTGGAAATGAGAAAGAGGGCCCCGTTTTCGTCGGCCATCTGGCGCATTTCAGCTGTTCCCTCGGAGGTGATGAAGCCAAATTTGACAGTGTTTCCATCTGTCTTGAGCTTCTGAAGGAACTCGAGTCCACTCATGTTTGGCATGTTCCAATCAGACAGCACCAAGTCGGGCTGCCAGTCGTTGACTTGTTCGTAGCCGTTGGCCCCGTCAACGGCTTCGGCGAATTCGTGATCCCCGTAGCCAGCTTGGCGCAGGGTGCGCTTCACAATCATCCTCATCGCTTTGCTGTCGTCTACAATTAGTATCTTCATCGTTAATGTCCTCTCTTGATCTTCAGGTTCTAGGAGTTGTCGATTCCTCTATCGGCTGCCAACAGCACATCCGCTTCGTCGAAGCGCACGATGGCATCGACATCAAGGAGGAAGATAATTTGCCCCTCTTGGGGGGTTCCAATGCCGAGGATGAACTCATCCTCGAGACCTGTGCCCGGTGGCGGCGCCGATACGTGTTCTGCCCGTAAGGAGACGACTTCTTGAACGTCGTCTACGACAACGCCAATGGTCAGCCTTCGGTCTGATAGCTCGCATTGCAAGACGATGATTACTGTCTCGTCGGTTGCTGGTGCGTTTTCGAGATCGAAGCGCGTGCGCAGGTCCATCACGGGAATGACTCTGCCGCGAAGATTGATCACGCCAAGGACACAAGCACTGGTTCTGGGAACGCGGGTAATGGCTTCGAGGCTGATGATTTCTCGAACTTGGAGAATGGGAAGACCGTATCTCTCCCCTGCTAGCTGAAAGAGCAGGTACTTGCCTGGTTGCGCAAGTGAGGCACCGTCTTCGCGAGTCACATCTAGGCTGGCTTGCTCGAGTGCAGACACCTAGGCTACTCCCACTAGGTGTTCTCGCTTCTCGTGGCCAAGAGTGGCGACCACTTCGTCGATGTTGATAATGAGACCGATGCGGCCGTCGCTCAGGATGGCGGCTCCCGAGAAGATGCGGGTTCGGATTTGTTTCTCTAGCCCTTTGATGACGACTTGCTGCTGAGAGACGACGTCGTCGACTTGCAACGAAAAGCTGTGGCTTCCCGACTCGACAATGACAGCGTGGGCCTCTTCTGGCCGGCTGAGAGCATTGGGGATTTCGAGCAGGTCGGAGAGGCGGTAGTGAGGGTACGTCTTGCCTCGGATGTGCAGTAGCTCGGCCTGACCTGCAAGCGTTCTCACCATGCCAGCTTTTGGCCGTATTGATTCGAGGATGGAGAGTGTTGGCAGTATGTAGGTCTCTCCTCCACAGGAAATGAGCGTGCCATCGATGATAGCGAGGGTGAGTGGCAGGACCAGACGGAACGTCGTGCCCACACTCGGCTTGGATTGGATTCGGATTCGTCCTCGCATCGACTTGAGGTTCTTGCGCACCACATCCATGCCGACGCCGCGTCCGCTTAGGTCGGTAACTCTGTCCTTCGTGGAAAAGCCGGGAGCGAAGATGAGGTCGTATGCCTCGCTCTCGCTCAGCGATTGCCCCGCGGCCACGAGTCCACGTGCTCGCCCTCGAGCAACTAGCTCTTCAGGATCTAGGCCAGCGCCGTCGTCGGCAACCTCAATTACCAGATTGCTGCTCTCGTGATAGGCCGAGACACGAATGGAACCCTCGTACGGTTTGCCCGCGGCTCTGCGTTCTTCTGTCGATTCGACGCCGTGGTCGACGGCATTTCGAATGATGTGAAGGAGCGGATCAGCGAGATGTTCGACCATGTTTCGATCCATCTCAGTGCCTTCCCCCTCTGCGCTGAAGAGAATCTGTTTGCCGCACTGCCGCGAGAGTTCCCGAACCATGCGTGCTGTTCGGGTGAAGAGCCCACGGATAGGCACCATGCGCAGCTGCAGAGCGACCTTCTGAAGGTCGCGAGTGATCTTTGCCATTTGCCGCACATTGTTTTTGAGCTTTGGCGAGCGGATGTTGCGGAGGTCTTCATCCCCCGCGATCATCGATTCCACAATCACCATCTCCCCAACCATTTCAACCAGGGAATCGACGCGATCGACGTTCACCTTTAGGGTATCTCGAATCTGAGTCGAGCCCTGAGATCGGCCTGGAAGCCCGGCGCTAATGGGCCCGGCGTCATCGGCAGCGGACGTTGGCACCTGCACGGGCACCAGCGCCGGAGGAGCTGGAGGCGAGCTTGACCCCTGCGACTGCGGCTCCCTTGAAGGGGAGGGCGGCAGCTCTTGGATCTGCGACGCAGCGGAATCTATGCGAAGGCAAAGGTCGTCGACCTGCTCAGCGAAAGGAACGGTTGTCGATGCCTCGATTGCGAGCCGAACCGACTCCACCAAGGTCTGCATGCAATTGTTGCTCTCTAGGAGCAAATCCAGAATCTCATGACTTGTCGCAATATCTCCGCGACGTACTTCTCCAAGCAGGGACTCCGTGCTGTGTGCAAGTTGCGTGGGTTGGCCCAACCCCACAAAACCCGCAACACCCTTAATCGTATGGAATGCGCGAAATAGCGCACCAATCCCATCGGTATCGAGTTCTCCGCTACTTCGTTCTAGAAGCACGCGTTCGTTGCGCTCTATCGCCTCTTGAGCTTCAGAGTAGAAATCGATCATGTTTTCGATCTCCTCGGTATCTCGCGACACAGTGGTGATGCCCTGTCCATCGTCCTTGATCGGATTCGCGGGGCCTGTGCCACCCATGACGAAACTCACTACGGCCCCAGGGGCATCGTCTACTTTAGGGGCGCATTCGTCTTCTTCATCAAAGCCCCATGCGTCGACGTCGGTCGATGATGATGCGGGGCTGCTCTCCGCTACTTCGTCGGTTTCGCTAGCGGGCTCAACGTGCGTATCCGTTAAGTAGAGGTATCGCTCTAAGTCTGCGCAACACTCGGCCAGGGCCTCGGCGCAAGTTCTCACTTCTTCGGAGGTGTGTGCTGCGAGTATTGCGTCCGCGACGTTGGCAACGATCTCCCACTGATCCGGTGCACAGGCGCGCTGGAGCTGGGAAAGTGATTCCTCAAGCTTTTCCAAGTCACTAGAATCGCTGAAGTTGCTGAGAAGCAACTGTGATGACAGCTCCCCCAAGAGCAGTCGTGGATCGTCAATTCCCATGGCCTAGTGCACGTATCGGCCAAGGCCGAGGCGATCTGGAGACTAAAGGCAGACGCAAGCTAGCCGAATTCCACTACTCGGGAAGGGGTCTATGCCGGATTGTCAAAAGCCTAGAGGGGGCGCATCATGAGCTTCAACGTGCTGATCGTCGATGACTCGGCGGTGATGCGGCGGATGGTTCGCCGGGCACTCGCGACGTGCGAGTTGCCGATGGGACAGATTCTTGAAGCGTCGGATGGCGAGCAGGCCCTACAAGTGCTCTCCGACTCGTGGATCGACCTGGTCTTGACTGACATCAATATGCCGCACATGGGCGGGCACGCCATGCTCGAGGCTATGAACGAAAGCGATGAGCTTGGGGCGATCGCCACCATCGTTGTGACATCTGAGAAGAGTACGGAGTCGATTGAGCGGGCTCGCGCCGTGGGAGCCAATGGCTACTTGATCAAGCCATTTCGCCCGGATGAGTTGCGCGCAATGGTCGAAAACGCCCTTGGGAGTGTCTGCTAGGTGAGGGCAGCCTCCCAAGCGGGCGCCGGAACAAAAGCCGTTTCGTCCGCACTACTTTTTGAGGTATCCGCGCGAGTCCTCTCAGACATTTGCTCGTGCACATGCGAGGCGATTTCGCCAAAGATGGCCATACCTCTCAAAGGTTGGCAAGGTGTCATCAGTTTTGAGGGGCCGGAGCGTGGGAGTGTGGGCGTGAGCATGCCTGCCGAGCTTGCCGTGATTCTCGCTGGCACGATGGCTGGCACAGATATCGGCACCTCGCCAGGAATACAGGCTGATGCAGTTGGTGAGACGGCAAATATCCTCTCGTCGTCGGTGTTGGCATTGTTGTACGGCACGCGAAATCACGTGCAGATTAGTAGTCCCGTGGTGAGTGGGGATCCTGCAGATCTTGCCTCATCGACTTCCTCTGAAGTCGTGAGCCTGGGCATTTTGGTCGATGAGGAGTTCTTCGTTCAGGTTTGGTTGCGCGTAGCAACCCCGCCTGGGTTGTAGTTGGGCATCGGAGTGGGAGTGGGACTATGATTAGAGTTGTTGTTGTAGATGATTCGGCCTTTATGAGGCGACAGATTATCCAAGGGCTTGAGATGAACAAGAACATCAAGGTCGTTGGCGAAGCGAAGGATCCGTATGACGCACGCAGTGTCATAAGCACGGAGAATCCCGACGTCCTCACGCTTGATATCGAGATGCCTCGCATGGATGGGCTTACCTTTCTCAAGAAGCTCGTGAAGCACCATCCAATTCCCGTCGTTATTTGTTCGACCCTAACCCGCGACGGTAGCGCAGTTGCAATGGAAGCACTGCGCTGCGGAGCTGTGGATGTCATAGGTAAGCCAGTCGGCGATGTCGGCTCGATGGAATTCAAAATCGACATAGCCATGGCTGTGCTCGCAGCCTCGACTACGATAGGGCGAACAGTTCCGGCGCGAACCGAGGTTCGCCGAGTGGCGGCATCGGGGGTCAACGGCAAGGTGGTCTGTATCGGAGCTTCGACTGGGGGGGCGGTGGCCGTCGAAGAAATCCTGATGGCGATGCCAGCGCAGTGCCCACCTCTAATCATCGCGCAACACCTCCCGGCGGACTTCACTTCGCGCTACGCACGCAAACTCGATAACTCCTGTGCGATGCGTGTTCGCGAAGCCAAAGACGGAGATATCCTGGAAACTGGCGTTGCACTCTTGGCCCCGGGTGAGAAGCATCTCGTCTTGAGCCCGAGACGGGGCAGGATCACCGTCCAGCTCAAGCAGGGGCCACGAGTGAATCAACATCGCCCGTCCGCAGATTTGCTATTCCGGTCTGCTGCCCAAAATCTGGGCGCAGCTGCCGTCGGAGTTATCCTTACGGGCATGGGCGACGATGGCGCCCGAGGGCTTCTAGAGATGCGCCTGGCGGGATCCACGACTCTCTCTCAGGGACTCGCTAGCTGCGCCGTGGAGGGCATGCCGCGAGCAGCACAGAGCGCAGGTGCTGTGGAGCGGGAAGTCGACCTACAGGATATGGCGGAAGCGATCGTTCTGGCCGCTACAGGTAGGGCCCAAAGGGGCGCCGCCTAGGTCGTGCCCCCCTGGTCCGAGCTCGCCAGGAACAAGAGTCCTTGGCACAATGACCCCGTATCCCCTTCATGTAGGTGCCCCAAGTATTCTAAATTGCATGGATGCGATGGTGATCCCGTGGGTTTTGCAAGCTGGCCCAGCCCTTGCTCTATCCCCTGGCATGACTATCAAGTCTTCACTCGTACTTGCTCCCCTACTCTTTGCTGTCGCCTGTGCAGGCGAAGTTGGTCCTGAAGGTCCTGGTGGTTCTTCCGACCCAAGCGATCCAAGCGATCCAAGCGATCCTGGCAGCCCAGATGCTGTCGCTCAGATTGCTGGCGACTACGAAGTGACTTCTGCCTTCGACCTTCGCAACAGCCCTGATATGCCGGCCATCGTCTCTGGTGCTCTTGGCCCCCTTACCGGACTTGCCGACGACCCAGCCGGTACCCTTTTCGACGCTCTCGAGGGCACAAGCATCGGTGACCTACTGGACTCGGTTTCTCCCGCAATTCGCGGCATCGTCGAGAACCAAATCAATCAGTACATCCAAGAGAAACTGTACGAAGGCGTACCAGTCGCTGGTCAAATCGCTGAGATTACCGACATGGTCACCAGCATCCTCACGAACTTCGAGGTCATGACGGACCTTCGCGTTGGCTCTGCTGATGCTGCCGGCAACGCAAACGCTGAGCACAGCATCGCTGGACTCGCCTACCCACTAGACGGTGACCGCATCGTCGTCGACACCCCTGCAATCATCAATACCCTGAGCATCGCTCGCAACGTATCAATCAACGTCAATCTGGACACAAGCGCCATCGACTTTGGTGACCACGCTCTGCAGCTTCCTCTTGGCGACTTCGCAGTCACCGCTTTCCACGCTGCTCTCGAATCCCAGTTTGGCATTAGCGACCTTGGCGACGCACTTGGCGACATGGTGGACTGTGACGGTCTTGCGGCGAACGTCGGAGAAATCGAGGTTGCAGGCTTCACCCTCGTAACCGAGACTCAGCTAGCCGGATTCTGCGAGCAAGGCCTCGACGCTGCCGCGGCTCAGGTTGACGAGCAAATTCGACGCCTCGAGACAGCCCAGCTTCACTTCATGGGTGGAGACGGTACTTTCGACATGGAATCCAAATCAGACGACATCGGTTCGACTCAGCTCGGCGCCATGGACGGCAACTGGCAGACTGAGCTCGGTATCAACGACTCTGGATTTGCCGCACCTTCGACCTTCAAGGCGGTACGCAAGAACTAGACAAATTCACGCCCCCCCAAGCGAAAGCGCCAGGTCCCAACGGACCGGGCGCTTTCCTTGTTTTCGGCCCTACCTAGGCTTGCTAAGGTTGTGCTGTCTTGGGGCTCGTCAGACGCAGACCAAAGATTCTCTTGTTCGCGCCGCCGGAGATTCGGGTCGGTGAGCCTTGGTGCGCCACCGTTCGACTCATCGCGCCGCGGCAAGTGCAAATTAGCGGTCTTTGGGCCGAGTGGGTGGGGCATGAGGAATTTGCATCGAAGAAGCAGCGTTTCTCAAGGGAACGAGCTTCGGAGGTATGAAGCTCGTGCGCGGACCATGGGGACGCAAGCACTTCGTGAGCGCCAGGTGTGAAACACAGGCCCTGGGCTTTCTTGAGGCGCTGGCGCCTCTGCTGAGCCACTATTCCACTGTGAGAATGAGCGACGAGCACCTATCTCTTGAGCGTTCTGATAGCGGTCTTAGGCGGCGACGCCTCGGGGAGTACGTGGCCTCGGTCCGCGACATTGCTCAGAGCCTCGGACAAGCCAGGGGCGAGATTCCCGCCGCACCCGAGTTTGCTGAGACGTTTGATCGCTGGTCCCAATTTGCTGCCAGCTTGGGCAGTGCGATAGAACCTGGCGATATGTCAATCGAGGGCAGCTACCAGGGGGTGGCGGTGCAGATACAGCACCAATGGCTGGATGGCATCCTGCGATCGAGCACCATCGGGGTCGCAGGGCTCGCGCCACAGGATTCGGAAGACTGTTTCGTCTTGAAGGCAGCGGGCGATGATGTTCTTGGCGCCGAAGACTATGCCGAGCTAGCGGAGGGACTCCATGAATTGCTGGCACCGGCCCTCATTGGCGCGATGAAGTTCTCTTCGGAGGAGAAGGCGGACTATTTGCAGTTGCCACCACAGATAGAGCCAGGGGGCGTCAAGACTAGACTCGCCGTGCTGGCTCGCTACTCGAGTTCGCGAGCAACTACGAGAGGGCCGTATCGATGAGATGGCCTGTGACCGCGAACGTTGTCGTACTCGGCATTGCTCTGGGGTGCAGTGGCTCCTCACCGCCGCCCACACACACCACGACCGTCGTCTCGGCTACTAATACGCTCTATGAGCGGCTCGGAGGCATCGACGTCCTGCGCAGCCTTGTCGATGCGTGGATGCTGGAAGTGGCAAGCGACTCACGCATTCGAGAAGTTTTTGTGGATGCCGACATAGCTCGGGTGAAGTTACGACTGGTAGAGCGCCTCTGCGTGCTCACCGGCGGCCCCTGCATGTACCGAGGTGCCGAGCTGCACCAGCATCATGCGTCGCTGGGGATCGAAGAGCGGCACATGCGCGCATTTCTCGAAGATCTGAAACCTGCAATGAAGCGCGCCGAAATTCCTGAGAAGGCAGGCGCGGAATTGCGAGAAGCCCTACTCCTTCTCGGGGCGCAAATCGGTGCAAGCATCGGCGAGTGAATCCCTCGCTACTCGCCGCATGCGCTAGACCGCCGAGCGTAAACAATGATCGGTCTGATGGTCCTGCTTTCCCGATTGCAGCGTTGCTCATTTCGCTATTTGCCCCGGCAAAATCCTCATTCGCGCCTTGCACTCGAAAAATCAGAACTCACCACCCTCGGTCATTCTTTTCGCTCGACGGTCTAGTCGATATCTGGGAAGTCTTGACAGGCCTGCTCAATGACTTGGATAGCCTCGGTGAGCCCATCCTCGAGCTGTCCATCACAGAGATCCCACGACACACCGCGACTCTCCGAGATGAAGAGTTGGCTCACTTTGTTTGTCAAGATGGCTGGGGCCGCACCTCCATAGGCACCTGCACCGACGCCTGTGTCGGGGCAGCCATCGGGGAGGCCGCCGCCGATGCCAAGGTAGACCATCTTGCGCACATCGCCTTTGACGCCGGCTAGCGAATTGAAAATCTCGGTTGCTTTGGCGTCGGAGGTGTCGTTGCAATCGGGGAAGGTTGGACACTCGTCTTCGTCGGTGATTGTGACGACGACTAGAAGAGCATCGTCTCGGAGAAATCCCGAATTTTCTCCGGTGCTAAAAGGGGGCGTGAGGGACGCAATGGCAGCTCCGATTGGCTGTTCGTCATCGTTTGCCCCAGAGCAATCGCTGGTCTTGTAGATATCACCAACGCAGCTGAATTCGGCGTCCAAGGCTGTCGATGAGCTATTCATCCAGAGCTCCCCACTTTGGAAACTGCAGTCGGTCGTGGTTTCTCCGCGGGTGTGAAAGTCAGCCGGGGTCGGGCAGCCATCGATAACTGCGACGCGGTAGTCTTCCAATCCTCCGCCGATGTCGCGCAACGCGGTGGCGAACGCTGGGAAGACATCGGCAGACATTGCTGCGAGTTCTTCTGTCATGGAGCTCGAGGGGTCGACTGAGAAGACAAGGTCGATTTTTCTTGCAGGCGCCACTTGGTAAGGCACCGTCGATACCAAACTCGTTATCACCTCCGCCGCCATCTCCATTGCCGCCGTCACCCGCACCGCCGTCGAGCCCCGAACCGGAGGAGCCACAGGCAGGTAGCAAAGCTGCTGCGATGACGAAACTCGCTGCCGCAAGAGATGAGAGGGGGGGAGACAGGAGATGCTTGCAGATTGCCACTCTGCGGGGACTGTACGCCAACGACTCCAATTGGCGAAGCCAAAGTACAGTTCTACGCCCTCTGTGCCAAAGTAGGAATCGGACACGAGTGTATTCGCGACGCGCGCCTATGATTTGCGGTCGCGAAGCAGAACTTGGCCGGCGCCAGCGACGAAGAGAGCGGAGAGGACCAGACAGCCCCCGTGCACGAGGCCTACGTGAAAGCGCTCGGTGATTGGACAGTGCAAGTGCGAGACCAAGCCGCTGAGTGAGCCACCGGCAGCTCCCAGGCTCAGGCCCACGCTCCACCGTCCAACCGGTATGTAGCGACGCATCAGCAAGAGCGCAATGATTCCGGGGATGATGCCGGCGGTAACGCCCAGTATCGAGCAGCTGGGCGCGTGAGCCATGACATTGGAGAAGGTGGGCGAGTAGGTCATGCTCTGTCCGGTGGCACTTTGAGTCGCAAAGAGCCCGACAGCGATGAGCAGTAGGCTAGCCGCACCGACGACTTGGTAGATATTCTGAGATCTGGGCCGCACGTGGCCTTTCGCGGGCACAAAACCCAGGTACGAGGAGGTTGCGAAGCTCGTGAACCACACCAAGGCGACGCTGCCAATCCACAGAGGGGACATCTCTGAGAGGTCGCTGCGCACGCCGATGATGACCGCCACGAGTGCGAGCATGGGTATTGAGAGGCCGAGGAAAACTTCGAGGTCACGCCAGGGGCGGCGCATCTTCACTGGCTCGGCGCTCTTGATGGCAAGAGCAAGCTCTTCGCTCATTGCTGGAGTCTTCAGAGGGCCCAACTCAGCGTCGAGCTTGCGGTCCATCTCGCTAGCCTCACTCACGATTTTGCTCCTGCTAGCGTCTTGCGAAGGGCTGCATAGCCGCGGTGCGCGCGAACCTTCATGGCTCCAATACTCGTGCCGGCGATATACGCAGCTTCTTTCATTGTCTTGCCATCGAGTTTCGTGAGTATGACTGCCTGTCGCTGTGATGGTGGTAGCGACTGCAGTGCCTCGAGGGTCTGGGTGAGTTTCTCGCCGTTTTCTGAGGGCTCGGATGCGGCTACAGGACGGCCGTCGATGGCCGCACTCTGCTCCGGAACGTCCCCTCCAACATCAATGACCTTTGAACGCTTGCGTTTGCGTGCCTCGTCGAGAAACGTGCGATGACAAATCGTGTACATCCAGGGCAGGGGAGCCGCTCCCTCGACGTAGGAGGCGCGAGCCTTATGTACTTTGATAAAGCTCAACTGCAGTAAATCCTCGGCGGTGCTTCCTTCCCCACAGAGGCGGACCAGGTATCGCAAGAGTTTTGGGGCACATGCAGCGTAGAGTTCTTCGAAGGCACGAGGATCACCCTCGCAATAGCGCTTCATCAGAATGGAAAGGTCCGCGGACATAGAGCGGCAACTCTACTACGCCGCGTCCCCCTCGGTGGTTACTCGGCCCCCCTCCTTCGCTGGATGCCTGGCGCGGAACGTCAGGCCACAGCGCCGAAGGCGCAAAATGCGAAAGCCCGGCGAAACCGGGCCTAAGTGTTCTTGTACTGCCAATTCTCTCGGCACTATCTCTCGGCACTATAAGAGCACTAAACAGGCGATGCTAATCACAGCCACACCCACGAAGTTGAGCACCACGCCTTCGCGAAGCATGGTCGTCGAGCGGATCTTTCCAGTGCCGAAGACAATGGCATTTGGAGCCGTGGCAACGGGCAGCATGAAGGCGCAGGAAGCGCTGAGGGCGGCAGGGATGAGCAAGCTCTCGGGCAAGACGCCGGCGGCCATGGCGGCGGCATAGAGTAGGGGCATGAGCAAGGTTGTCGTGGCGGTGTTGGAGACCACTTCGGTGAGAAAGGTGACGCAGAGGCAGATGACTCCAATTACCAAGTAGAGTGGCGAGCTCGCGATGGTGGCGAGCTGTTGGCCAACGGCCAGTGCTAGGCCGCTGCTGTCGAAGGCCTTGGCAATCGCGATGCCGCCGCCAAAGAGAAGCAATAGGCCCCAGGGAATGGACTCGGCATCTTTCCAGGTGATGAGGGGCTGGCCCCGCTTGTCTGGCACGAGGAAGAGGGCAATCACCGCCACCAAGGCCACGGTGCTATCGCCGGCACCAGAGATTCTAAAGAATTCAGACCAGCCGCCCAAAGGCACTCCGCGGGTGATCCAAGCGAGTGCTGCACAGCCAAAGATCGCCATAACTCGAACTTCGGCTGATGACCAAGCGTCAAGGGTGGGCAAGACAATGGGCTTTGCACTGGCGTCGTCATGACGCAGCTTGCGTGTGAGGTAGAGCCACGCGATAGGCAGCATCACCGCGACGATGGGAATGCCGATCTTCATCCACTCGAGGAAGCCGTATTCCTTTCCGGTCATGTCGGAGTAGAAGCCCGCAAAGAACACATTGGGAGGCGTGCCGATCAGGGTGCCGACCCCTCCGATACTGGCGGCATAGGCAATGCCCAACAATAGCGGGATCGCCAACCTCTCATCCTCGGATTGATCGAGGATTGCCAGGGCGACGGGAAGGAGCATCAGAGTTGTGGCGGTGTTTGAGATCCACATGCTGCAGGCGGCGCTGGCCAACATGAAGCCCAGCACCAATTGTCGAGATCCCCCACCGGTAAGCCGGACCATACCCAGGGCAATTCGGCGGTGAGCGCCGACGGTCTCAACCGCCCGGGAGAGGATGAAGCCGCCCATGAGAAGCAGGATGAGATGATGGCCGTAGGCTGAGGCGACAGTCTTGTGTGTAGAGACTCCCAGGAGGGGAAAGGCGGCAAATGGAATGATTGACGTCGCTGCAATCGGAATAGGCTCGAGCACCCACCAGGATGCACAGAGCGTTGTCACCGCAGCTGTTGCCAGTGCGGGATTGCCAAGGTCCGTCAGAGTCGCGAGAAGACCTGCGGCCAGCGCTGCCAGTCCGACCCCAATCGCGATGCGTGTTCCCGTTCCCACGACGGCGAAGCTTGCACTAGCAACCTGGTGAGTGCGACTCAGTTGGTCAATAATGCCGGCACTTGCCGGGGAGGCTTGATCTTGAGCACAAAGTACGTAGACTGCCCGCTCTTTTTGAAAGGCAGAACCTGTGGCCACTCGACGAACTAAGAAGTCTATTAAGTCCCGACCTAAGTATAAGCAAGAGCGCTCGCTCAAGACTCGCCGCAAGAAAGCCAAATTGGCCGCTTCTCGCAAGCGTGGCCTGAATCGCTCAAAAGCTCGCCGTCAAAAGCGCGGCAGCAAGTAGTTCTTTTCTTACGGATTGACCTCCGGGCTTCCTCGTGAGCCGATGGTCGATCTGATCTCACGTTTCTGTGCTTGGCTCTTGTGGTCAAGCTGTGGCGAACCTGTGTGTTGGCCAGTAGACCGAAGACTGCCATGTACATGTACTTGGTCTCTTCGGTTTTCGTGCGTCATGCGATGCGGGATGGAGTTCATCCTCTTGAATTGCGCTCTCCACTCGCGCCGGACTTCTTCGTCGGTCAGGGCAATCGAGTTCTATCCCGTAGCCCCCGTAAGCAGCTGAATTAGATGGTTCTTGTCCCATCCAGCGAGTTGTCTGCAGATCGCAACTCCGAGCTTTCGCGTCTTATCTTGCTTCACCATGTTCAAAGCGAAGTGGCGGAGGGTGGCTAGGTTTTGGGCTGTGTTCCTAGCCCGGTGACGAGCTTCGTCTTCTCGAAATGCCATGCCGAGCACCCAGTGCAACTCGTTTTCAATGCCCCAGTGTCTTCGAATGATACGTGCTGCCTCTTTGGCACTCACCGTATGCAGGGCAGGGATTCCATTGGCGACATCCTTTGTGCGGCGACTGGTTTTGCCATCGATGGCGATGT